>NZ_PEGF01000002.1:985114-1313486 GCF_002742635.1 Caulobacter sp. X
CTTGCGGATCATCCCGGCCTTCCTGATGGGCGCGGCCCTGCATCGCTTGGGATCGAGCCTGAGCCTGCCGGCCGGCATGGCCGGATTCGGCGCGCTCGCCGCGACGGTCTGGGTGGCGATCGCCGCCAACCTGCGACTGAGCGATCTCTATATCTGGCCGGGTCTGGCTATGCTGATCTTCTGCCTGGCCGAGACGTCCAAGGCCGCGAAGCCAGGCGCGATGTCGGCGCCGGCGCTCGTCTATCTCGGCGAGGTCTCCTACAGCCTCTACATGGTCCACCTTCCGGCCGACATCGTCTATTTCCACGCTCTGGAAAGGCTGGCGCCAGACCTGTCCGGCGCCGGGATCGCCTTGGCCTGGGCAGGAGCGTTCGTGGCCTGTCAGCTGGCCGCGATGGTCGCCTACCATCTTGTCGAACGGCCTGCGCGTAACTGGTTGCGGGCGCGCGATCCCTTCGCGCGGCGCCCCACGCCCGAGCCGGCGCACGAACCGGTGCTCTGAACGTTGCGGCTATTGCGCGCTGATCGGCGCGAGACGCCCTAGCCAGGCGACCACGGCGACGAGCGCCATCGCCGCGCTCAGTTCCAGCACGAGACTGCGGCGCAGCGCCTTGACCGCCGTGCTGGGCGGCGCCGGCTCGACCAGGGCTTCGCGCAGGGCCGGGGTCAGGCGAAACCGGTTGGCGGCGGCCAGCACGACCATGGCGCCGAAGAGAACGAGCTTGAGAAGCAGAAGAAGCCCGTAGGGCGTGCGGACCAGGGCCGCAACGCCCATGGGCCCGACGAGGAACCAGCTGTTGATCAGGCCGCTGGCGACCAGCACGGCGACGACGCCCGAGCCGATGCCCGAGAAACCCGCCAGGGCGGCATGGAAGGTCGGCGCCTGTCGCGCGTCACGCCGACTGACCCCGGCCAGCCCCAGAAAGAACACCAGGGCGCCGACCCACACGGCGGCCGCCGCCAGGTGGGCGATGTCGGCCGCCAGGTGCAGGCCCCCGCCCGGACCCTCGGTGGCCGCGCCATGGCCCATCCAGGCCATGCTCGCCGCTGCGACGGCGCCGAGCGCTGACGCGGCGATCCAGGCGGCCCGGCCGGGCCGCGCGAGCATAAGCACAGCCAGCGCCACGACCGCGGCCATGGCCCGCGCGAGCGAGGCCGCGCCCATCGCCATCTCGCTGACCACCGAGGCCAAGGTCGAGGGATCCAGCGCCGCGGTAAGCGACCCGGCGACCACGGCGGTTTGCAGCACGAGACCCAGAAGGCTGGCCAGGACCAGCAGGGCGGCGCAGCCCGCCAGGAGCCGGCGCGGCCAACCTAGCGCCGCGGCGCTGGACGGGCCGGCGGCCGGCAGAGCGTAGAGCGCGAAGAGCGCGCCGCCCGCCAGGGCGAAGCTCGTCACATATTGCACCCAGCGAACAAGGACGACCGCGGTCTCCACCGTCTATTTCACCGTGAAGGTCAAGGTCCCGTCCATGCGGTGGCCGTCGTCGGCCGCAGCCGCGTGCCAGGTGAGCTTGTAGGCGCCCGCCATCAGCCGGCCCTTGGGCGCGCCGGTGATGGTCTTGCGATCGGCCGAGACGCTGGTCTTGACCGGCGCCTTCATGCCGTCGGCCATGGCCAGCTCGAAGCTCGAGAAGGCCGGGGCGAGCTTTTCATTGAAGGTCAGGCGGATGGTCTTGGGCGCGGCGACCGTGGCGTTTGCCGCCGGATCGGAGGCCACCAGCTTGGCGTGGGCGCTGGCCTGGCCGCCGGCCAGGATCGAGGCCGACAGAACGGCGGTGGCGAGGAAAGCGCGATAGGTCATGGGGCGGGTCCTGTTGAAGGGCGACTTTGTCCTACGTGTCTACGCGGGACGCGGCCCGATCCCTCAAAACGCCTCAAGCCGTTCATCGCCCAATGCCACGCGGCCCTCAGGCGTCGGCTTTGGGGGCGGCGCCTGGGCAGGTCCGTCGCGGCCGTGGCGATGACCGCCATGACCGTGATGGAACAGGTGCATCAGGGGACAGGCCAGCAGGAGCAGATAGGGCGCCAGGCCCAGGGCGTGAGCCCAGTGTTCGCGCAGGACGAAGAAGGACAGAACAAGGCCGGACGACAGCGCGGCCAAGGCGAGGGCGCGGTTTGTAAGGTTCAACGGCATCGGCCGTGCTCCACCGATTTTCCGTCCAGACTAGGCAAGGCGGGGATTTGGGCATTGATCCGGATCAAGGCGATGGTCGGGGCGGCGCGCATCATGGAACACACTTGCAACGGAGGAACGCCATGCGCGCGCTCGCTATCGCCTCGATACTCGTCCTGACCGTCTCGGGAACGGCTTTTGCCCAGCAGCAACAGACCGCGACCCGTCCAGCTGCCGCCGACGCGCCGACGCACGAAATGTGCAAGTCGGTCATGGGCAAGGCCATGGACCGCACGGCGCCGCATGATCATGGGCGCGACAAGACCGGCGCTCCGACCTGGCCAAACGGCAAGGCCCTGACCAAGGCCGAAATGGAGCAGATGCATAAGACCTGCGCCGCGAAGATGGCGGGCGAGAAGAAGTAGGACGCAGAAGGCTTGGGTCGTATGGGCAGCCAATTAAGCCAGACGGTGGACCTGACCGCCACGCCCGACGAGGTGTTTGACCACCTCGACGATCAGACCCGTCTGGCCGCCCATATGACCAAGTCGTCCATGATGATGGCCGGCGGCCGGATGTCGTACGACTTCGACGAAGGGCGCGGCCAGGTCGTGGGCTCCCATATTCGAATGGACGGCTCGGCTTTGGGATTGCGCTTGTTTGTCGACGAGGTGGTCACGGCCCGGGACCGACCCCATTCAAAACAGTGGGAAACGGCGGGCGCTTCACAGCTCGTCATTCTATCGGGCTATCGCATGGGGTTCGACATAACGCCCACAGCCTTGGGCTCTCGCCTCACGGTTTGGATCGACTACGATCTTCCAACCGGGCCGCGCCGATGGCTCGGCTTGCTATTGGGGAGGTTCTACGGGCGTTGGTGCCTTGGCGGCACGACGGCTGACGCTGTGAAATACTTTAAAGGCAAGCGTGGCGGAAAGTGATTGCGCTAGCCAGGTTCGTATTTTGCATGAAAGCCAACAAATATCTTATAAAGTCCGTCAGATTGTTATTCAATACTGAGCATTATTGATGTTGCGATATTTTTCTGAGAATTAGCTATTGGTATCCCGTATAGAGAATAATAGTTGGATTTTGCGATTTCATGAATTGCTAAGATCGGCCTTTCTCTGGCGGTCGACGAGGTCGTGACCAAACGCGATCCGCACCGTCCCAAGGCCTGGCGAACCACCGGCGCCACCCGCCTGCTCATCCTTTAAGCCGACAAGATGGGCCTTGATCGCTCGCCCACGCCCAACGGTTCGAAGCTGCGAGTCTGGATCCGCTACGCGCTTCCCAAGGGCCAAGCCGGCCGCCTGCTTGGGCTCCTGACGGCCCCCGCCTATGCGCGCTGGTGCGTGGGCCGGATGGCGCGCGACGCCGCCGAGCACTTTTCGGCGCCAGCCGACCGCCCGGCGAGTGTCGCGGCGGCGCGTCCCAAGATGCGCTAGTCCAAGGCATCGAGGACGAAGACCGGCGCGAAGCCCCCGCCGGGGGTCCGAAAATTGGTCGTCTGGCCCTGATAGACGCGGGCGGCGAGCAGCAGCGGCGCGCCGCGATAGGTGTAGAGGCGCACGTCGAGCTTCAGGCTCTGAATCTCGCCGTCAATCCGGATCCGGCGCTCGCTGGGCGGGGCCAGCCCCTGGGCGATGTAGCCGCCCTGCTGGATCTGCGACCAGACGCGCTGGGTCAGCTTGTCGCCGCGATAGACCGCCTTGCCGCCATGACCGCCGGCGGGCTTGAAGAACAGCCCCTTGCGCCTGGTCCACAGCCCTTCGGCGTTCTGGGCGGTGACCAGGGTGGTCGGCGGAACGGCCGTAAGGCTGTTCTGTTGATCCGGCGATAGTCCCCAACGCGCGGCGGCTGACGGATCGGACAACAGGGCCAGGTTGCGCTTGTCGGCGAACAGGGCGTGGTTGCGCGGATTGGGCGTGACCACGACCGCCCCGGCCAGATAAGCCTCCCGCAGGGCCCTATGCTCGGCGGCCTCGAGCGAGAAATCGACCAGGCGATTATAAACGATGTCGATCGTCTCCCCTTCGTGCCGCAACCCGCCCTCGGCGAAGCGCAGTTGGGCCGGGTCGAGGATCCAGGCCTTCAAGCCTTGCCGTTCAAAGAAACGCTGGGCGATGAGAAACTCGGGGTAGAGGTACTGGTCCTGGGGGCCATCATCGACCAGGGCGATGGTCCGCGGCGGGCTTAGCCGCCCTTGCAGGCGCCATTCGGTGAGGAACATGCGCCAGACCGCGGGCTCGAATTGGGCGAGCAGGGGCGCGCCCAACGCCGCCTCGGCTTCACGGCAGCAGGCGGTCTGCGCCCGCGCGAGGAAGGCGTTGAGGAAGGCGCCGCCGGCGTTGGTGTTGACCTCGATGAGCCTGGGGCCATCTGGGCCCAGGTGAAAGTCGTAGCCCATGAAGACGCCGCGCGGACCCAAATCCGCACGGGCGATGTCGGGAGCCCACTCCAGAACCGTCGCCTGATAGGCCGGGCTCTGCGCGGCCGCCTCGATGGCGGCGACAACATCGGCCATGGCCGACAGGTCGCGGCTGGAGAGGAACACCGGGCCTTGGGAGAAAAGGTGGGGCCTGGCCGACAGCAGCGCGGCGAGAAGGTCCGCGTCGCGCGTTTGCGCCTCGATCGCCGCCCGCAGGCCGGCGCCATCCAATGTGATGCAAAAGCAATCCCTGTTCAGCACCGCGTCAAGATCGCCTCTGGCGCCGCTGTCATCGGGCATGACGGTCCTCCGCCCATGCAGGCCCTGGCGGGCCGCCCAGCGCCAGCACAAGACTAAGAAGCCACAGTCCGGCCGGCATGATCAGCAGCCAGCGAAAGTCCGATCCCAAGGCGAAATTCACCGCGGCCATCGTTCCGACCGACAGGGTGCCGGCCACGGCCAACAGGGCAAGCTCGCTGCGGCTGGCTTTCCGGTGGCCGAGCCGAACGCTCGCGCCGATCACGAGCACGCCGACGGCCGCCATCTGTCCGCCGAGCACCGTGAACACCAGGTGCAACCATGGTTCGAGGCGGGGCTGGGCGGCCCTGAGCGCGTCGTGTCCGACGCCGAAGAAGCGCAGGTCCTCCGCAAGGACCGGCGGCCTTTGAAATAGGTCCCGAGCCAGACCTGATAGGCCCCACACAGGCCGATCAAGGCGACCGCGCAGCCTCGCAGACCGCGGCGCGAAGTCGGATGATCAAGTGACGTCCCGCGGTTCTGCATCTCTGGACCGATCGGTGTCAGCTCCAGGAAGCCCAGAGCGCTGCATCTGAAACACCATCTTCAGCGCCGTCCGCCGCAAAGACAATGATCCACATCAACCGCGCGCGCGGACGCGCCGTCGTTGACCACGTCCGCCGCCGCCCGTCAGCCTCGTCGAACGGCCCGCCTCAAGGCCGGTGGTCCCGATGCTAGCGAAATGGGAGGGGTTCGCCATCGGATCGCAGGCGGCGGCGTCCCACGACCTTGGCGTCGTCGCAGCTGACGAGATTCCGCCGGTCCCAGGCGTCCAATTCCTCGATCGGATAGAGCACGGCCTTGCCGATTTTGACAAAGGGAGGGCCGATGCGTTGGGCGCGCCAATTTTCGAGGGTGCCGATCGAGACCTCGCCGCGATAGCGCTCGGCGACCTCCTCGGTGGTCAGGAACTTCTCGTCGGCCATGAGGTCGGCTCCCGGCGCCCGCGCCGGCGCCCACCGGATCGGGGCCGTCCATTCACGTGGGCTCATGGGCCTTCACCTTGGCGCGGCGGGGCGTTCAAGCAACCCGGCCCGGGGCAAGACCGGGACCAGGCGATGTCGATAGCGCCCAGCGCGTACGAAAAGCGGAGTTGGCGATACGAGGGCGGGCGGAGTCAGATCGTGGCGGGCGGCCGGTAGGGTAACGGCCGTCGCCAGATGTCTTGCAAGACGAGCCGCTTCCGGTTCGCCAGTCACGAGTCCCACACGCACTATGAACTGCTCCCGCCACCCCGGCTGCTCTACACGAAGGAGGCGGCGCGCTTCGTCAGCCTCTCGCCAAGGACCATGGAAAAGCATCGCTCCTACCGAACGGGGCCAGCCTATTCGAAGCTCGGCGGCAGGGTCGTTTACCGCATCGCGGATCTGCAGACATGGGTCGCGCTCGGCGCCCGGACCTCAACCAGCGACGTCGGCGTGGGGGTCGTTTATCCGGCCAAGGCGCGCTTCCGAACAGAGGGCGGCGCCTAGCGCCTCCACTAGGCTTGGCCCGTCTTGGCCGTGAGGAGGTCCTTGTAGCCGGTCGTCGTCATCCACTCGGCCCGCTTCAAGTGCGTCTCCCAGCAGGCGCGGGCCGAGGCCTCATCCTGGGCGGCGTCGCGGTGCAGCACCAAGAGCGCGACTTCGCGCCAGTCAGCCTCGTCCCGGCGGGCGTCGAGCAGGCGCAGGTAGACGACCAGATGCTGTAGGTCGTAGTCCGTCAGGCTCTCGGACCAGGGCGCCAGGTCGGCGATCTCAGGATCGAGCACGGGCGCCATGCGCGTCCTCCGTCTGGTCTTCGTCTTCGTCTGGACGGTCCCGCCACAGCGTGTCGGGGCCGTCCAACCCGGCGATGAATGACCCGGCTTCCGCCCAGGCGCAACCGGCGCCGACGCCGGCCGCCCCTCGACAGCCCTTGGACCTTTGGCCAGACTTTTAGTCCTGCGCCATGATGAGCGGGTCGCCATGTCGGCGGATCGGACGCCATTGCCGCCCTGGAGGTCCCAAGAGGCCTATCGCCCCCTGCTCGCGGCCGACCCGTCGGTGTGGGCCTGGGAATTTGGGCGACGACAGGCCGTGGCCGAGGCGCAGGATCTGGCCGGCGTCGTCCCGGGTCTCTGTTTCGTGGGCGAAGGCCCAGGCGCCGACCCGGTTCCTACGGTGCTTTGGCGCTGGCAAGCCGACAGTTCGGTGCCGGTGCTGAGCCTGACACCGGCGATGGTCGAGGATCCAGACGCCCTCGATCTGCGCGGGCTCGACTTGGCCGTCATCGTGGTGCGCACGCAGGATGGCCATCAACACGTGATGGTCAGCGACGGCGCGCGGCGTCTTCGCTTCGCCGTGGCCGACGGCGACGTCCTGGCCGGACCCGTGCGTTGCCGGTTCCATCTGCCCGCCTATAGCGTCGGCGTGGCGTCGATGGACGGCCTGCGTTCGCTGATCGCGTTGCGCGACACCGGACGACTGTCATCGGTTGGACGAGGTTCGCGCTCGAAGGCCACGCGCTGGGTTCAAATGCTTCGGGCGCACGACGCCCGGCGCGCGGGGGCCAGCCAGCGCGACATCGCCATGCTGCTGTTCGGGGAGGCCCGGGTTCACGAGGATTGGGGCGGCCGATCCGACTATATGCGCATGCGCGTCCAGCGCTTGCTGCGCGCCGCCGAGGATCTCGTCGCGGGCGGCTACCGCGCGCTCTGCGGCCTGCGGCCGGCCCGCACCGATCCGCCCAAGACCGTCGAGGTCTGGCGCTCCGCCGGCTGGAGAGGCGGGAGCGCGGTCATGCTGCTGCTGTCCGGATCTTTCCTGGGGACATCGTGTGCGCTGACGGGAGATCTGCACGGCCTGTGCCGGCTTTGGTAGACGTCGTGCAGGAAACCGGTAGGCGTGGACGGGAATTCGGCGCGGACCGCACGACGGCGCCAATTTTCCGGCGCGACCGCCGAGCCTCGCGGCGCCGGTGATTCCGGGGCGAGCGGATCAGGCGCTTCAATAAAGCCATGGCCAAGCCCCTCGTCGCCGCCGTCCCGCCCCCGCTCGTCCCGGAATCCGTGGAACCAGCCGGCGTCGCCCTGTGCCTGGCGCGTCTGGCCTGGGAGTTCCTGCGACGAAATCCTCGCTACCGCGCGGACTATGCGCGCCTGCGAGCTGGCGCGATGGAGACCCTGCCCGGGCACTGGGGCTTGCGGGCGCCGGTCGATCCGGACGCGGTCGACATCGCCGTCGATGCGATCTGGCGCGGCCCACCAATCCTCGACGTTCCCCGCCAGCGGCGGGCCAGGACTATTCGTCCGGTGGCAGCATCCTTGGCAGATTCTCCGCCAACCAGCGCTCGGTGTTCTCGTCCCGCTTGTCCAGATGATCCTCGAGACTGTCGAACGGGCGCTTGAACGCCTCGATCAGGATGGCCGGGCCGATGTGGGTCATCCGGTCTCCGACCTTGTCGCTGAACCGACGGAACGAGGCCAATTGAATGGAGACGATCTTATTGTCCATGCTGCGCAGGGCGTGGTCAGGCGAGCCGAGCATCAGCGTGTCCATGATGCCGGCCGGATCGCTGTCGGTGGCCTCGCCGAACCGCCAGATCTTGGCGATGTCCAGCGGACCCTGGCCAGCTTCGAAGCTGTAATAGCTGCGCAGCGGCATGCCCATGGCGTCGGCGACCGCGCGGGCGCTCATGTGGCGCAAGCCGCGGATCAGTTTCAGGGTCTTTGACAGGAGCTGGCGCTGACGCTCCAGGTCCTCGGATGCGCGTTTGACCAAAGCTGTACTCGACACTGGCTACAGACATGAGTCCTCACGCGAACCCATGGTCAAAGCACAACCCTACGTATTCCGGGCTGTTGGGCCACATTTAATGTCGCCTGGCCGACCACCAAGCGTGTTCATCCGTGTCCGTGCGAATTTTCCGGAAGGCCGTACCGGATTCCTGCACGGTTCATGCAGACTGGCGGTTCGGCGGCGAACCAGAGGGCGGCCCGACGTCGAAAAACGGCGTCAAACGCTGGAAGTCGCCGAGAAATGCGCTCGCCGACGTGTTCGCCCGCGTCGAAGGGTCGACCCGTCGCCGTCAGAGTTGAAACTGGCGAGGCGGCATCGCGGACCAAGACCTTGCCTCCATCGCGCGACTCCTTCGGCCTGGCGCTGGCCGCTTTGCGACGTCGTCTTCGCCTGGGCGTGGACGCGCCCGGCGCGGCCCTGCCCATCAACCTGATCGCGGCGGAGCTGCGCCTGTCCTCGACACCGGTGCGCGAGGCGCTATCGCGATTGGCGGGCGAAGATCTCGTCGAGAAACGGGGACCGGCCTACACCCGGCCCCACCTCGACGGCCCGGCCTTGGCCGAACTCTACCACCTGCGCCTGCTCTATCTGGCCGCGGCCCTGGCGCCGGACGCCGAGCGGCGCGCCAAGCATCGTCAATGGCCGCCCCGCGCGCCCTTTCGCTTCGCCGCCGATCTCGCCGAGCCCGCCCATGACCCCGCCGCGATCCTCGAGGCGCTGTTCCTCGAAATTGTGCTGGGGGCAGACGACCTGATGCTCGCCCAGGCCTATCAGCGCACCGCCGAACGGCTGGCGCCATTCCAGCCGATCGAGGCCCAACTGTTCGCCGATCTGTCGGCCGAGGCCCTGGGCGTCGTGTCGGCTTTCGAGACCGGTAACGGGGCGGCGCTGAGGAGTGCGGTGCGCTCACACCACCGTCGGCGGATGGGCGCCGCCCACGCCATCGCCCGCCTGGCTGGGGGCGGAAAATATCGACCGGATATCGTTTGAATATCAAACAGGCGGGGCGCTGGCTTGAGAGGCCGCGATCGGCGGCGTTTCGAAAAAGGAGCCTGCCATGACCTCCATTACCCCCCGTCTCATCCTGCTGCGCCTGGGCGCCGCCAAGGCCCTGACCCTGTCCATCGAGGAGGGCACGATCAAGGAAGCCGGCAGCAGCCAGTACTACTTCGTCTGACCCGGCCGCGGCGACGCGCCCGGTCGCGCCGCCCATCGCCTCGTCGGCGTTCCTGCCGGCGAGATCCGTAACGCCGCCGCGTCTTTGATGCGGCCCCACAGCGAAAGTCAAAACCATGTCCAACTCCACCACGACCCTTCGGGTGATCCGCCTCGGCGGCGCGCTCGATCTGACCCGCTCGGTCGACGACGAGGGCCTGCGCGAGCCGATGCAACCCCAGCTCGCTTGGTTCTGAGCGATCGGTCCTGCCGCGCGGCCGCCGCGCCGCGCGACAGGGCAATCGGCTGGGAGGCCGCGATGGCGCTGTGGTTGGCCCGCGATGTTCATGCTGCGGCGATCGACGAGGACATCGTCTTTCTCGATGTCGCCGCCGACGCCTACCTCTGCCTCGTCCAGGCCAGCTTGCTGGTGGCGTTGGACGACGGCGGCGCGGTGAGCCCGCGCGACGAGACGTCCGCCCAGACCTTGATCGAGGCGGGCCTGGTGACGCACACGCCCAGGCTGGCGGTCCGGGCGATCCCGCTCAAACCCACCCTCGATCTGCGCGGCGCCGCCCGCCGTCCACGCCCGCGCGAAATCGCCGCCGGCCTGCTCGCCAGCGGCGCGGCGGCGCGCGATTTCCGTCGCCTCGACTTCGCGCGGATCCTGGAGCGCGCGCGGCGCGGCCGCCAGCCCGGCGCGACGTCGCACGACGCCGCCCACCATGAAGCCGTGCTGGACGCCGCCGCCGTCTTCGCGGTCCTGCGGCCCTGGTCGCCGGTCGGCGGCGCCTGCCTCAAGCGCAGTTATCAGCTCCTGGGCTATCTGCGGCGCCTCGGGCTCGACGCCGACTGGGTGATTGGCGTGCGGACCTGGCCGTTCATGGCTCACTGCTGGCTGCAGTCCGGGCCGGTGGCGCTGGACGACGATGTCGAACGCCTCATCGCCTACACCCCGATCCTGGCGGTCTGATGGGCGAGTATCTCGCCATGGTCTGGCCCCGAGGCGTGCCGAGCCAGGCGGCCGAGGCCAAGCGCGCCGCGATCGAGGCCGAGGGGGACTGGACCCTGGCCCATCGCGCCCACGAGATCGCCGTCTACGTCCGCGGCGCCCGCCCGCCGGTCGTCCGGGCCGTGCCAAACCAGGGCGGGGCCGTGATCGGCGACCTCTTCGACACCGCCGCGACCCGCGAGGGCCGCGCGCAGGATTTCCCGCTTCACCTGATGGTCGGCGTGGCGCCTGCCGACGCCGCGCGGCTCCTGATCCGCCATGCCTGGGGGCGCTACGTGGCGATCCTCAAGGCGGGCGATGCGCCGCCCACGCTGTTGCGCGATCCGACCGGGGCGCTGGACTGCCTGACCTGGGTTCGCGACGAGGTGACGTTCATCGCCTCGATCCCGCCCGCTCAGGGCCCGTGCGCGCCCGAGGGGCTGGCGGTCGACTGGACCAAGGTCGGCGACCTCCTGGCCCGCGGCAATCTCTGGAGCGAGATCTGCCCCTTGGCGGGCGTGGTCGCCATCGGCCCCGGCACGATGCGGGCGGGCTGGGACGCGAGCCAGGCGACCCGGCTGTGGCGACCGGCCGATCACGCGCGGCCATCTCGAACCTGGCTCGATCCCAAGGGCCTGGCCGATCTGGTCGACGCCTGCGTGGCGGCCCTGGCCAAGGATCGTTCCTCCATCCTGCTGGAAATCTCCGGCGGCCTGGATTCGGCGATCGTCGCCGCCAGCCTCACCCGCTGCGGCGCGCCGGTGGTCGCGGCGATCAACGCCTACTGGCCGCAGCGCGAAGGCGACGAGCGGGCCTGGGCCCAGCGCATCGCCGATCGCTTCGGCTTTCCGTTGGTGACCAGTTTGCGGGGCCTGATGGCGGTGGACGGGGCCGTGCTGGATCAGACCGCCGGCGCCGGTCGGCCGGGCCTCAACGCCCAGGACCCCGACCTCGATCGTGACCTGGCCGAGCAGTTGCGCAAGGTCGGGGCGCAGGCGTTGTTCACGGGACAGGGCGGGGACGGCGTCTTCTACCAGATGGGACATCCGGCCCTGGCGGCCGACATCCTCCAGGGACGCCCCACGCCGGCTGGTCGCGCGGCGTCCCTGGCCATGCTGGCCCGGCGCACCCGCACCACGGTGTGGTCATTGATGGCGCGCGCGATGCAGCCCTTGGCGCGCTTGTCCCCGGGGATCCCGCCGCCGAGCTTCCTGGCCGACGGCGTGGCCTTGCCGCCGCCGCATCCCTGGGTGGCTGACCATCGCGGCGTCAGTCCGGCCAAGCGCATCCAGATCCGCGGCCTGACCAACATCCAAACCGCCTACGGCGACAGTCTGCGAGGCCGGGCCGCCGACCTGATCCATCCCCTGATGGCCCAGCCGATCATCGAGGCGTGCCTTTCCATCCCCGCGCCGATCCTGGCGCTCGGCGCGGTCGACCGGCCGTTCGCCCGAGCGGCCTTCGCCGATCGCCTGCCGCCCGAGAGCCTGAAGCGCCGCTCCAAGGGCGACGTCACGGTGTTCTTCTCCAAGAGCCTGGCCGCCAGCCTGCCTGCCCTGCGGCCGTTCCTGCTCGACGGGCGGCTGGCGGCCAAGGGCCTGATCGACAGCGACCGGCTCGAACCCCTGCTGCATCGCGAGCCGATGATCTGGCGCGATTGCGTGGGCGAGGTGATGCTGGCCGCGACGGTCGAAGCCTGGGTCCGGGCGTGGGAACGGAAGATCACGACGGTCTAGCCGGTGCGCCGCCGGCGTTCGGACTGGTCGCGCCGTCGCCGATCCGTTCGTTCAGGAAGTCGAGCACGCGGCGATACTCGTCGGCGATGTTGCCGGGCGTCAGCACGACGTGGCCTTCGCCATGATAGGTCAGCAGCATCGCATCCTTGTCCTGCCGGAAGAGCGCCCCGAACATGGTCAGGGCCTGGGCCGGATCGCCGTCGAGGTCGCCCATGATCAACATGACCGGCGCGGTGATCTTGTCGGCGAAGAGGACGGGGCTATTGCGCAGGTAGCGTTGCGGATCGCGCCAGGGCGGCGCGCCCATCCGTCCCTGGCCCAGCTCGGCCCAGCCGGCGTCGCCCATCAGGCTCACCCCGGCCTCGGGCAGCACCGTCGCCGACAAGCTCTTGCGGGTGTAGTGGCCGATCAGGTCGGCGGAGAAGGCGCTGGCGACCACGGCCTTGAAGCGCGGGCTCTGGGTCGCGGCGGTCAGCACGGTGTAGCCCCCGTAGCTGTGGCCCATCAGGGCCAGGCGGCCGGCGTCGATCGCCGGTTCCTGGGCCGCCGCCGCATCGACGACGTTCAGGATTTGGTCGGCCAGGCCCTGGGCCGGCTCACGATCCGGATCGATCGGCAGGCTGGGCAGCAGAACCGCGTAACCGGCGCCCGCCAGGATCTGGGCGTTGAGGAACACCTGCCGGGCCGGGGCGCTCTGGCTGGCCGGCGGGCCGGGATAGTCGCGGCCCAGATACGGGATCGTCACCAGCGGCGCCTTGCGGCCGGTCGGCAGATCGGGCGGCAGATAGAGCCAGCTGGTCAGGGCCTGGCCGCGCGGACCCTGGTGCCTGATCGCCAGCGGCCGCGCGAAATCCACCTGCGCCAACTGGACGTTCAAGGTGGCCACGGTCTGGGGCGAACGATCGCGGCGGCGCAGGACCACGCGTTCGACGCCATGCGCGTCACGGCCGAGGCTCGCCACCGCGCCGGCCTGTCCGGCCGCGGCCAGCACGCTCTCGCCTGGCGCGGTGGTCAGACCCAGGCGCCGCAGGCGATGGTCGCGCACTTGGCCGAGGTCCTGGCCGTCCGGGGCCGGCAAAGCCAAGGCCAGGGCCTCGACGGCGGGGCGGTTGTTGAACGCCAGGCGCTCGCCCCCCGTCGCGCCGGGACCAGGAATGCTGGCGCCGCTTCCCAGCAGCTTGGCCCGGCCCTGACCGTCGATCCGCCAGAGCTTGCCGGCCTGGGAGACGATGATGGCGTTCGAGGACGTCGCTTCCAGCGTGCGCGGACCCGGCGGCAGGCCCAGGGTCAGGGGACGGGGGCCCTCCGCCGTCCAGCGCAGCCAGTCGGTCTGTCCCGCCGACGCGCCCGGCGCCCGCGCCAGGATCAGCGGATCCTCGCCCATCCAGTCGGCGCGCGGCACGCGAGAGCCGTAGCGCGTGGTCGCGGCGCTGGTCTGGGCGGCCGGATTCTCCAGGGGCTGCGCGCGCTGGGCCGCGGCGTTCAGGCGCCAGTAGCGCGCCGCCGTCCAGTCGCTCGCGTCGGGCTTGGCGAAGACGAGCAGTTGCAGGCCGCTCGGCGACCAGGCCAGGAGATCGGTGGCGACCTCGCAGGTCGGGCACGGCGACCAGGTCGCGCCGCTGGTCAGATCGACCACCACGACCCGCCGGCGCCGGTAAGGATCGGTGGTGTAGGCCGGGCGCGAGGGATCCGGATGCAGGGTCTCGGCCTCGACGAGCATGGCCGCCCGTCGCCCGCCCGGCGCTACCTCCAGGTCGATGAACGCCCCTTGCGCCAGAACGCGGCCCTGGCCGGTGGTCGCGTCGACCGCCACCAACCGTCCCGGCGCGGCCGAGGGCGTGCGCTCAAGATAGCGGCCGGCCCCGAGCAGGGTCACGCCGGGGCGGCCGTTTTGCGTTTCCCGCCATTTGTCGATCAGGCGGTCTTGCGTCTGGGCGCCGGTGAGCGCGCCCATCGCCGGGGCGTCCGGGTCCTTGGCCAGGACGACGAGCCGGTCCTCGCCCGCCCACTGCATGGAGCGACCCCAGACGTCGGAAGTCGGGAAAAGCCCCGTCCACATGACCGCCCCCGTCGCCAGGGTGACGATCCCGACTTCGAGGCTGGCGCCGCGCGCCCGGATCACCGCCATCCGCGCCCCCGACGGCGCGAAGGGCCCCGGCGTATAACCATAGGCGCCGAGGCGATCGCCCGCGCCTCCGTCGGCCTCGCCCAGCAACGGGCGGGGCGGACCATCGGTCCGCAGGTCGACCACCGACAACCGCGTGATGGTCATCGGCGTGTCGAACTCCAGCGCCCACGAGGTCGCCGACCGGTACGGGGCGGTGGTCGGGACGACCAGCCAGCGCTGGGAGGGGTCGATGCTCACCGTTCCCAGCCGCTGCTGGTTCAGCAACTGGTCGACGGTGAACGGCGTGGCCTGCGCCGCGCCGGTCCCGAAAAGGGCGCAGGCGAGCAGGCGCGGCGCGAGGCGGCGCATGGGAAAACTCCGGATGACGGGGTTGGGATCAGGGGCGCGGGCGCGCCGCTACCAGGTCTTGGTCAGCTGCAGGGTCACCGTGCGGCCGAGGGGATCGGCGTTGGCCGGGTCGTAGCCGACGCCAAGGTTGGAGTCGTAGAACGGCGGATCGTCGTCCAGCAGGTTCTGGACGTTCAAGGCCAGCGAGAGGCCTCGCATCGGCCCGGTCTTGAAGCCGTAGGTCAGGTTGAGATCGGCGGTGGTCCACGGCTTGATCCGGCCGCCGGTCTCGGTGCGCAGATCACCGACATGGCTGAGCGCCGCCGTGGTGGTCAGGGCGCCGTGGGTCCAGCTGGCGGCGGCCCGCAGGCGCAGGTCCGCGGGCTGGCCGGCGACCCCCGCTTGCTGCACGGCGCGGGCCTGCGGCGTGATCTTGCGCTGGTAGTCGACGAGCCAGGTGACGTCGGCGGTGAGCGCCAGCGGATCCTTGCCGAGCTGGGCGGCGTAGCGCGCCGAGATGTCGAAGCCGCGCACCCGCAGCTGGCCGGTGTTGACCCAGCGCCCATCGATGATCGCCGCGTAGGACTGGGCCGGGAAGATGCCTTGCGCCAGGGAGCGCGGATCGTCGATCAGGGCCTGGATGCGGGCGAGATCGGCGGGGTTGCTGCCCGGCGAGACCAGGCTGACGAACGGGGCGAATTCCGGCGCGGTCAGCACCGTGGAGAGATTGTCCAAGCCGGGCTGGCCGATGCGGTCGGTGAAGCGGGTGTCGAAGCCCGTGACCGACGCCTTGAACCGGGGCCAGCGCGCCGGCGCCAGTTCAAGGGTCAGGGTCTTGGACGTCGCGGTCTCGGGGCGCAGGTCCAGATTGCCGCCGTAGAGGATCATCACGATGGTGTCCTGGCCGTTCCGGGTCAGGGTGGTCGGCGCATAGATCTGCGGCTCGTTCAGCTCGATCAGGGCCGGGGCCCGGAAGGAGGTTCCGTAGCTGGCCTTGACCGTCAGGCCCGCGGCCGGCGACCAGATCACCCCGACCTTCGGGTCGGTGCTGGCGATCTCGCCATAGTCCTCGCGCCGCACGGCCGCCGACAGCTCCAGCCGTTGCAGCCCGGGCCGCACGAAGCCGCCGCCGAAGATCGGCACACGCACTTCGGCGAACGCAGCATCGATCGTGCGGTGGACGTCGCGCCGCGCCACCTCGGTCGGGACAAAGCCCGAGGTCAGGCTGACGCCGCCGGTCTTCAGGGCCTCGCGACGGATCTGGCCGCCGACCGCCAGGCCGACCGCCCCGGCCGGCAGGGTGAAGAGTTCGCCGTCGAGCTTGAGATTGACTGACGCCGTCTCGCCGCGCGTCTTGCGCGTCAGATAGCCGCCGCTGATGAAGTCGAGGACCGTCCTGGGGTTGGAGCCCTGGCCGATGAACGGGTTGAAGAAGCCGTTGGCCGCCGTGCTGAACGGGGTGGCGGCGTTGTTGGCGGTGGTCCCCAGGGCCTCGGACAGGTAGCTGGTGTTGACGAGATTGTCGGTGCGCGAGCGGCCCTGCTCCAGGCCATAGGCGCCGTAGGCGTCCAGCCGCCAGGTCCCCGGCAGACGTTCCTGGCCGCCGAAGCTGAGGCCCAGGGTGTCGGCCACGCCGTTGACCCGCTGGCCGCCCAGTTCATTGAGGAACGAATAGGCGATGCGCTCGGAGGTCTGGCCGGTCGGCGACACGAAATAGGGGTTGTTGCGGTTGACCGTCAGGGTGGGGCTGGAGGCGACGCTGCGGTTGGTGAACCGGCGGCGCGTGGCCCGCGCGTCGGCCGACAGCGACACGCCGGCCGTCAAATCCTGAGCCAAGGCGACATAGAGGCTGTCGAGGCGTTGGCGCGGCAGCACGTCATAGGCGCCCAGCTGGTTTTCCAGATTGACCGTGCCGGCCTGGAAGCTGGCCGGCGTCAGCCCCGTGCCGTTCTGACCGGCGGGGATCGCATAGGCCGGGACCAGCACCCCGGCGGCGTTGGCGCGCAGGATGGTGCCCGGCATGCCGTAATAGCGGCGATGGTCCGTGCCGCCGAGGGCGCGCAGGTCGGCCTGGCCGGTATAGTCCCGGTCGCGCCCCTTGAGCCGGTCACGGGCGCTGTGCTCGTAGCTGACCACCAGATTGCCGCTGTCCCAGTCGTGGCCGACCGTCTGGCCAAACGACCACTGGCTGGCTCCGCCCTGGGTCGTTCCGCCGACCAGGGCCCGGGTCTCGGCGCCTTCGAAGCGCTTGCGCAGCACGATGTTGACGACGCCGCCGACCGCGTCCGAGCCGTAGAGAGCCGAGGCCCCGTCGAGCAGCACTTCGATGCGCTCGACCGCCGCCATCGGGATCGACGAGACGTCGGCGAAGTCGCCGCGCAGGCCTGTTCCGGCCAGGCGGCGGCCATTGACCAGCACCAGGGTGGCGTCGGTGCCCAGGCCCCGCAGGTTCACCCCGGTGGCCTTGTTGGAATTGGTCCCGGTCGGGTCGGCGCCGGTCGAGCTGGCGTCCTCGTTGCCCAGGCCCCCGAACGCCTGGGGCAAGGCCGAAAGCGCGTCGGCCACGCTGGTGCGGCCGGCCCGGTCCAGGCTCTCGCGATCCAGGATGATCACCGGCGAGGCGCTGTCCTTGGCGCCCCGGATATGGCTCCCGACCACGATCTCCGACAGCAGGGTCGGGTCCTCCGGCGCGGCCTGGACCAGCGGCGGGACGGGCGGCGCGTCGGCGTCGGTGTCCTGCGCGCGCGCCGGTCCGGCCGTCGAGATCAGCTGGGCGCGGGCCCGCAACACGAACACCTTGCCGGTCATCCGCTGGACCTCGAGATCGACCCCGACCAGCAGCCGGTCCAGGGCCTGCGCGGCCGTCATCCGTCCGCTGACCGCCGGCCCGCTGCGGCCGGCCACCATCTCGCTGGTGAACAGGATCTGGGTTCCCGTCTGGCGGCCCAGCGCGAACAGCGCCGCGCCCAGCGGTCCCTTGGCCAGGCGCACCTCGACCACGGGATCGGCGGCCTGACTGGCCTTGCTCGACCGGGCGGGCGCGTTGGCCTGGACATCCTCCATTCCCGAGGCGTTTGGGGCCGCCAGGGCTTGTCCGACCCACCCGGTGGCCAGCGTCAGGCAACTGAGCCCCAACAGGCTTTGACGATAAGCGCGCATCGTTCACATCCCCCCGCCGCGCGCACGGGGCCGCCACGATGGCGGTCTCTCGCCGGGGCGCGGCGGGGGTAAGACTCCTGGGAGGGCGTCACACCCTACCGGGATGCGAAAGATTTATGACGTCAAGCGGGGCCGGAGCGTTCGGCGGTCAGTTCGACGCCGCCGTCCGGGCGCGGGACGCTCTTGAGGTCCAGCAAGGCGGCCATCCCCCGGGCGAAGGTCTCGGTGTCGCCGGCGTCGAACTCGCCATTGACCCGCTGGTCCGCCGGCGCCCCGGGACCCAGCACCACCTGGCGACGGCTGTAGCGATTGACCTCCGCCACCGCCTCGGCCAGGGGCACGTCCTTGAAGGTCAGGCGGCCGCTGGTCCAGCCGGTGGCCGCCGCCACGTCGACGGCGACCGGTTTGACCGGCGCGGCGCGGACGACATCGACCCGCTGTCCCGCCGACAGGATCACCGGCGCGGGCCGCGCCGTGTTTTGCGCGCCGGCCTGGCTGACCTGGACGCGGCCCTCGGCCAGGGTCACCCGCACCGCACCGTCGGCCCGATAGACCTCGAACCGCGTGCCGATGGCCCGCACCGCCGTGTCGCCGGCCGTGACGACGAAGGGACGCCCCGCGTCATGGGCGACGACGAACATCGCCTGGCCCTTGTCGAGGATCAGGCTGCGCTGGGCCTTGGACAGCCGCACGCGCACCTGGCTGTTGGTGTTGAGTTCGACCGTCGAGCCATCGGCCAGGCTGATGGCCCGCCGCTCGCCGATCTCGGTCCGATAGGTCTGCTGGCCGGCCTGGCCAAGCAGCACCGCTCCGATCACCGCGGCCGCGGCCAGGGCCGCGCCGACGCCGAGGGTCCGGACGCCGCGGCCTTGGCCGAGGCCTCGCAGCCGCGCGCCGATCCCGCGCGGCCGGCGCGCGGCCGTCTCGGCGATGGCCTGGAGTCTCGGATCGTCGGCCAGGGCCCGCACGCCCGTCGTCAGGGCTTCGATGCGGGTGTAGGCGGCGTCATTGAGGCTGTCTTCGCGCCAGGCGAAGAAGGTCGTCAGGTCGGCGTTGCTGACCCGTTGGGCGCTGAGCTTGGCGTACCAGGCGGCCGCCTCGTCGCGCGCGCGCTTGTCGTCGGCGCTGCGGGGCTCCCCGCCGCCCGGCTGGGCGCTTCTGGCCTGGGTCTTGTCATCGATCATGACGTGATCCGCCTAGCTCCGGATCATGTCGGCGCATCGGGCGATAGCCTGGGTCATTCGCTTTTCCACCGCCTTGACCGAGATGCCGCGCAGCTGCGCGATTTCCCGATAGGTGAGGCCCCTGACATGGTTCAGGGCGAAAACATCGCGCAACTTGGGCGGTAAGGCGAGCAACATCTGTTCGAAAAGGATCGCCTGCTCCTGGCTGGCGTCGATCGTCTGGTCGGCCAGGGTCTTGTGGTCGGGATCGGTGGGGACCTCGCGCGCGCTCCGGCGGAAGCGGCTGGCCGCCAGGTTCAGGGCGATGCGGGCCAGCAGCGACTTGGGACTGCGGACGGGCCGGGGCGGCCGGTAGTCGTGGACCCGCAGCCAGGTGTCCTGGGCGATGTCGTCGGCGTCTTGCGGATAGCGGCGCGCCAGGAGCGCCGTCAGCCAGTCGCGATGGCGCAGATAGGCGTCGGCGAGCGGCGGCGTCCCGCCTTCCGAGGGCTGGGTGTCAGGGGCGGTGATTTGACCATCGAGCGGAGACATAAACCGCATTCCAAGCCGAATGATGCGGGCGGAATCCGGATCGAGCCGTGCCCGCGTGAGCGTCGCGAACGCACGACGATATTCCTCCACTTTACTCATAGTCTATTCACAGTCCAGCGCCGAGCGTGCGCCTTCCGACCATGGATTTTCTGGCCGTGGTGGGAGCGAACGTTCGCACCCTGCGGGAGGCGAGAGGCCTTCCGCAGGACGAACTCGCACACTTGGCCGGTATCCACCCCACCTATCTCTCAGGCGTCGAGACGGGAAAAAGAAATCTTAGCATGAAGGTGCTTGAGCGCTTGGCGTCAGCCCTTCGGGTTCCTGAAACCGATCTTGTAATTCGGCGCTGACGGACGCCCGGTCGCGAAGGGCCGAGACGCTTTTGTGGTCACTTTACTTATAGTCTATTCCGCATCGCGGCGGGATGATGCGCCGTCGGAGCATGGATCTCCGAGTGGTCGTAGGGGCGAATATTCGCGCCTTGCGGGAGGCGCGTGGCGTCCCGCAGGACGAACTCGCCCATGTCGCCGAGATCCATCAGACCTATTTGTCCGGCATAGAGAACGGGAAGCGCAACATCAGCCTGCGTGTCCTTGAGCGGTTGGCGGCCGCCTTGGCTGTGACCGAAGCAGAGCTTGTTCGCCGGAAGGACCGGTAGCGAGAAGTAGGGCGTCTCGCGCGCAATGCGCGCGATCGCGCTCTACGGCACCAGACGCGGCATGCCGCGCTGGCCGCCGCCGAGCCCGCTTCGCGGTCTCGGCCCGTTCGGGTGACGATCGCTGACGCGGAGGTCCGAGCTGTTGGAGGTAATTACAGCCGGTCTGGCTCGTCTTCGATCGTTAGGCGCAGCAGGCCATCAGCCGGTTGATGGGTCTGACAATGTCAGGCGTCGAACGCGGTTCATTTGACATTGTCGGAAGAATCGAGCATTCATCCTGACATTGGAGGATGCCTGCATGAGCGACGGCCCTTACAAGACTTTGAAAATGAGCGCGAAATGGCGAGCGCTAGCGAAGGTTGCCGGCAACGCCGCACATAGTGCAGCAGAGGTGGCTGAGGCCATGCCGGCCGCGTTGGCGGCCGATTGGCGGGAGATCGGGCAACCATTCCTACGTCAAATGCGCGCCGCTCTCGGGGACGACGATCGCGGCGTACTTATTTCCGAGATCGCAAAGCACGAGGTGGCCCGCTTGCGGGTCCAGGCGACAAATCCGATGGAAGCCCTACTCGCGGACAATGCGATGGACGTCTTGCGCGACGGCTACCGGGGTGCAGCTGCGTTCGAGGAGGCGGCTGCCGCGACTATCGCGGAGCGCGCTGATCGCGGCTTGCGGCAAGTCGAGGAACACTACCGTCGCGAAGCCTCCCAGGGTAAGGCGGCGGACATCCGCGGGCGCCTAACCGAGTCGGTTCAGGCGACGGACCTGAAGGGCCTCGCGACTGCCCTGGCCGCGGGAGTTTCCGCCCGTGACTTGACCGTCCCAACTGACAGGTCCGGTCTTGATGAAGGAGTAAGCTTTTGACCGCCCTCGCCATCCGCCTGGTCGACGAGACCATGTTCGTCGACGTCGTCGACGAGGGAGTCCGGGTGCGTGACGAGGCCGAACTCGCCGCGCTAGGCGACGCTATCCGCCTGTCGACTGAGGGGCTGGAAACCTACTTTTTTTCCAAGTGGCGTCCCGAGCTCTTTGATCTTCTCGTCGTCGCAGCGGCGGCGGAATACTGTGACGCCGCCAAGGCGCGCTCGACTGTATCATGGTCCCGGACCTTCGATGTCCGCGTTGCTGTGCACGATGTACAGCTGTGGTCGTCAACAGCAGTCAAATCGGCATTGGAAGGCGCGCTGACCTTCCTCACTGGCGATACCTGGACCTTTAGTTTCGTGGCGCGCCGGCAGAGCGCTCAGGGCATCCGCCAGGCGAGCCTCGAACTGCCGGCTGAGGCTAAGGCCATCATGCCATACAGCGACGGTCTAGATTCTCGGGCTGTCCACGCGATCACCGCTCAGGCTGTCGGCCGCGCCGATCTGGTTCGTGTACGTCTGGGCTCGGTGGGGGTCGACGACCCCCAGCGTGAGCGCCGCCGTGCGGCGTTTACCCTCGTGCCCTACAAGGTCCAGGTTCCGCAGCGTAAGGAATCGTCAGCTCGGTCTCGTGGCTTCAAGTTCGCCGTGGTGACCGGTGTGGCGGCGCAGATCGCCGGTGTGGACCGGATCATCGTTACCGAGAGTGGGCAGGGCTCCTTCGGTCCGATGATGGCCGTTAGCGGCCAGATCTATCCCGACTACCGTGTCCACCCGCTATTCACCACCAGGGTCGAGCGCCTGTTCGAAGCACTGGTTGGCTCGACCGCCCACTATGAATATCCGCGGCTATGGTCCACTAAGGGCGAGACCCTGGCGGAAGCGGCGGCGCTGCCCCACCCACCGTCCTGGTCAGATACTCGCTCCTGCTGGCAACAGTCGCGCCACGCGTCCATCGATGGACGTCGTCGTCAGTGCGGCATCTGCGCGGCGTGTATGCTTCGGCGCATGAGCATGTTCGCCGCCGGATTGGCAGAGCCGGCCGGTGCCTACATCTGGGAAAACCTGTCGGCCTCGACCTTTGAGGCGGGTGCTGTGGAGGGCTTCATCGGGATCACCGACTCCATGCGGGAGCACGCTATTGCAGGCATCCTACACATGGATCACATGGCGGACCTCGCTATCGCGCCGAGCGCGGTGCGCGCCGTACGTCGCGTTGCTCGCGAGACAGCCGAGGTCCTGAACCAGGATCCAGTCGAGATCGAAGGGCGCTTGCGCTCACTCCTTACCCGTCACGCCGCCGAATGGCGCCGGTTCTTGGACTCTCTGGCGCCGGAGTCCTTCGTGCGGGACCTGTCGGTCGTCCCGGCATGACCGAAGCACTTTCCCCAATAGAGGTCGGCGAACGCTTACGGATCGCTCGGGAGGCGGCGAAGGTCACCCAGGCTGCCGCTGCGGCCGCGCTGGAAGTGGCGCGCACCACCGTGGTCGCGATCGAGCAGGGCCAACGTCGCGCCAAGCTGGATGAGCTACAACGCCTGGCCTCGCTCTATGGGATTTCAGTGAACGCCCTGCTGAGGCGGGAGGCTGTCCAAGTCGACCTCAAACCGCGCTTTCGCCGAATGGGGGAGCAGGATGACGGCGTAGAGGGTGCGGTCGCACTCCTAACCACCTTGGTGCAGGCTGAACTGGAACTTGAAGATCTTTTGGGCGTGCGCCGGCCGCGAAACGATCCGCCGGAGCGACCGTTGATGCCGGGTGATGTGGTCCTGCAAGCCGAGCATGACGCAGCAGAGCTGCGTCAGTGGCTGGGGATCGGCCAAGCGCCGGTCTACGACATCGTCTCCTTGCTGGAACTTCAGCTTGGCGTCAGGGTTTTCGTCCGACGCCTTCCCGCCAAAGTGTCGGGCCTCTATGCCTATGACGAGGCGGCCGGGCCTTGCGTTCTCCTAAACGGGGCCCATCCACGCGAACGCCGAGCGCAGACCGGGGCTCACGAACTGGGTCACCTCGTCTCTACTCGACGAGCACCCGATGCTCTCTATGACGGATCGCCCGAAACGAGTCGCGAGGAGCGATACGCGAACGCATTCGCCCGAGCCTTCCTGACTCCCGCCCGCGCAGTCATGGCGATGTTCCGGGACGTTACCGCCGGAAGTTCTCAGTTGACCCGACGCCACGTGATTGTCTTGGCCCACGCGTTCGGCGTAGCTCGCGAAGCCATGGTCCGTCGCTTGGAAGAACTAAGCTTAACCAAAGTCGGGACTTGGGACTGGTTCGAGCACAACGGCGGGATCACCAACGATCAGGCGCGCCAGGTTCTCGGCGAAGCCTGGGGTGCCGACGCGCGCCAGGCCGATGCTGCCCGGCCGGTGTCGTTGCGTCTGGGCATGTTGGCGCGTGAGGCCTGGAGACAGAACCTCCTCAGCGAAGGTCAGCTAGCCGGTTTGCTGCAGCTCGATCGCGTCGAGATCCGCGAGCTGATCGACGCCTTCGAGGACGAGGAGGTCGATGACGCGCCCTCTCGTCCGCTGATCTGAGGCCCGCATGGCCGTCGCGGATGCAAGCGTGTGGATCAATCTCGCTGCCACCGGCTGCGCGGACAAGATTCTTAAACTCTATGGCGGGCCCCTGGAGATCACCCAAACAGCGCTTGCTGAGTTGGAGCGGGGGCGGGCCAAGGGGAGGCAAGCCGCAGACGAAGTTGCGACCCTTCTGCACCTTGGACTGATGCATGTCGTCGACCTCGATCCTCAGGATGCAGATCTGTTCCTGAGCCTGGTGGCCGGCGATGCTGCCCAAACCCTCGACGACGGCGAGGCGGCGACACTCGTCCATGCCCACCGGGTTAGCACCACAGCCTTCATCGATGAGCGCAAAGCGACCTCGCTAGCGGCTGTTCGCTTTCCGGGTCTTTTAGTCGCTTCGACGGTAGATCTCCTTTTTGAGCCCGCCGTGCGCGGCGGGCTCGGCGAAGCGGTTCTTGGCGATGCCCTGTATGGCGCTTTGATAGACGCTAAGATGCGGGTCGCGGCGCATCATGCGCCGGAAGTGGTTGCATGTGTGGGTCGTGAGCGCGCGGAATCCTGCTCTAGCCTCCCGGCAAGTGTGAGGCGGGCGCTCAAAGCGGCTGCCACCTGATGTAGCTGACCTACGAGCATGCGGTCGGTGGGTGGCGGATGGCGTTCTAAGTTCGAACTGTGCGGAAGGTCACCGAGTAGCGCAGGACGTCGACCTCCGGGATGCTGTGCTGCCAGTCGCTGCGCGCCGGGCCGCTCATCAGGTAGGCCGAGCGCGGCGCGGCGATGATCGAGGCGCGGTCCCATATGTCGGCGACCTTGCGGCGCAGGCGGAACGTGCAGGGCGACAGTAGCGAGACCCCGGCGATGGCCACGGCCGGCGGCCGGTCGCGATGCCAGCCGATGCCGGCTCCGGGCGCGTATTCGGTGACCAGGGCGTGGCGGAAGCTTTCGACGGACAGGCCGGTGAACGCCGCGACCTTGGTGAGCAGCGGCGTGAGGAAATCCGGAACGCCTTCGCCGGTCTCGACCATGGCGCCGTCGTCGCCGCGTCGCCAACCGAACGCGGCGATGCGCCGGTTGCCCAGGTAGCCCAGATGCTCATAGGGCTTGAAGTCGAGGCCCGCGAACTGGCGGACCAGGGCGCGCTCCTCCTCGGGAGTGATCAGGTCTGGCTGGTAGCGGAAGCCGTCGGGCATCGGTCGGCGCGGGGCCAGCGGCAGGTCGAAGAGACTGGGTTGCAGGTCCATGGCGTTCATCCACCAGCTTGCCGGCCAGGCGGAGCCCAGCCGTAACCGTAGTCGGTGGGGTTCAGGCCGACGTCGAGCAGGAGGGACACGGTCGCCCACCGGCGAGCCTCCGCGTCGCCCGGATCGATCACCCCGGACATCGTCATGATCGGCATGCGGCCGGGGCATCGCGGACAGGGCAGACGGGCCTGGATCTCGGCCATGGTGCAGTTGAGATAACGCCGCGCCCGACCCAGCATCGTGTCCCGGCGCCAGGTCTTGCCCGCGCCACAGTACTGACAGCGAAAGCCGATCTCCCAGCCACGCTCCAGCGCGTCGATCAACCGCGCGCCGGCGAAGGCCGGATCGAGCCGCGCGGCCTTGCGGCGATCGGCATCGCTCGGCTCAGGCATGGGGCGGCGGGTCAAGACGCCGGATGGCGCGCCAGTACGACCAGGGCTTGGCCCTGACGCGCTCCATCTCGAACCAGCCTTCCTCGCCTTCGAATTCCGGCACGTGCTCAGGCGAGACGAAGCCGACCCGCGAATTGCCGCGGCCCGTACCGTCGGGATGCAGGAAGTGCAGGGTCCTGGAGGTCTTGTCCGTGGTGTCGACCCGCACGCGGGTCAGCTTCATCACGCGGCGGTCGCTGCGCGACACCGCCGGCGCGACGTACTGAGAAGGGGGCCGGATCGACATGGCTCAGTCGTAGAGCGAGGCGGCGAAACGGGTCTTCAGGCCCGAGCAGCCGGCCGGTCCAGGCCAGACCTCGAAGCGGCCCTGGCGTCGACCGCAGGGACAGCGCAGCCGATCGGTGAAATTGACGATTGAGAAGTCGCCCAGCCGGCGCTCGAGCCAGGCTGTCGCGTCAAACTCGGCCATCTCGCCGCAGCCGCAGATCGTCCGCAGATGACGGTCGGGCGCGACGCACTCGGCCAGGGTCTCGATGTCGGCCTCGAAGGGAACGTGAACTGAGGCGCAGGCGTGCGGCGTCGCACGCGAAATCGCGGGTTGGGATGGCATAGGGAGCTCCGATGTTCCTTATATGTTCCCCTTGAGGCCGAGAGAGTCAATCGGACTCATCGCGCGCTGGCGTCGCACCTGTGGGTCGCGTGTGGATGACTACGGGCGGTGCCAGGCGCCGCGGTTGGCGCGCCGCGCCTCATCTTCCGCCGCCGCATAGGCGCCCTTGCTGTAGCGCCGGTATTCGGTCGCCAGTCCCGACCGGATCAGGGCCGCGTTAATGTCAGGGGTGGCGTCCGACCAACACCGGCCGACGAACCGGCCATAGCGATCGCGCTCGACAAAGCGACAGCCGACGCGACCGCGCGTCAGGCGGATCAGCTCATCCCGCGCTTCATAGGCCAGCGGCTCGGCCGGAGTTTTGCCGCGCCTAACTTCCGGCGCGTCGACGCCGAACAGGCGCACGCGCTCGGAACCACAGCGCAGGGTGTCGCCGTCGTGAACGTCGGGGGCGTTGCAGGCGATGATGGCGGTGAGCGCGGCGGCGATGATCATGCCCGCTTCTAGTCGCGTTCGGCGCCGTCACGGAAGTCGGCCTCGTCGTCGTTCGTCCATCCCCGCCGCTGGGGGTATTTCCCGTCGGGATAGAGCGGGCTGCGTCCGGCGTTGTCCTTCATCCAGGTCCGGTAACCCTCGACCGAGGGCGTCACCAGATTGATCGTGTGTTCGACGCCGAACAGGCAGATCACCGCGTAGCCCTCGCCGCTGGGCGTCAGCAAGAAGTCGGTCTCGTAGATCGTCTGCTGCGGGTCGCCCGAGGCTGGCAGGGTCGTGGCCTCCTCGTCATAGATGCGTCGACTCAGG
The DNA here is from genome assembly GCF_002742635.1 of Caulobacter sp. X. NCBI lineage: Bacteria > Pseudomonadati > Pseudomonadota > Alphaproteobacteria > Caulobacterales > Caulobacteraceae > Caulobacter > Caulobacter sp. X. The sequence goes on from NZ_PEGF01000002.1 coordinate 1,012,025, forward strand.
ACGGGCCAGGTCGGGCCCTGGCCGAAACGCGCATAGGCGCGGATCGGGTCGAACTGCGGGTGGTCGATGCCGAATTCCTCCCAGCCTGGAACATGGCAGACCCGCAGGGCGATCAGCTCCAGGGCGATCTTGGCGATCAACCTGGAAAACAACCGCTGATCCAGGCGTGGGGGCTCTTCATGGATAAAGAGCCCACCGAGGCCATTGCTCAGGGCGGCCGAGACCATGGGCGCAGCGCTCATCTCGGTGACGGCCAGCACCACCTCGCCGGCGTTGATGCGAAAGGCGGCCAGGTCCGCGTCGATGTCCTCGAAGCGGCCAAGCACCGGCATGAGGCGCCCCCGCTTGGTGGGCACGCCCTGCCTGGCGCGCAGCTGCCGCAGCGAGCCGGTCTTGAGCAAGGGGCCTTCGACCTTCACGGCGAAGTAGTTGTTGCAGCCGTCGCAGACGACGCCGGCCGGCAGCACGAAGCTGCGATTGCCCAAGGCCTCGGGAATGGCGTGCTCGACGCTGCGCGATCGCGAGGAGTCGGCCTTGCAGAACAGGCAGCGCATGGACACTTGATCTCCGATCCCATCTTAGCGGCGGGTGTCCCACCGAGGCGGCGGCTCAGCCGCTCCGGCGGATCTTGTTCAGGACGAAGGTGGCTAGGATCACGACGCCGAACCAGACCCATACGGCGTCGGGCGGGAATTTCATCGCCATCAGCACGAAGGCGCCGCCGAACATCAGCACGATGGCCAGGAGGCCAAAGCCCAGGCCGAACGCTAAGTCGCCCACGACCGAGCGGCCGACCGGTTCGATCGAGTCAGGACCTGCGCCGCGCGGACGGACCTCGACGTCGGCGGGGTCCAGTCCCAGCTTGGCGGCCTTGCGACGCTGGTAGCGCAGGGAGCCGCGCGAACGTGGGCCCTGGCCGGCGTCGGCCAGCGCAGCCTGCACGAAGAGCCAGGCTATGACGGCCAGGATCATCACCACGATGGCCATCGTCCAGGACTCCTATCGCGTCGTCACGATCATCAACGCCACGCGGGGCAGCCGGCCGGAGCCATCTCGCCGACGAAACCCTGACGCCCGGGTGATGGCTTTCATGGCCAAGGCCGGACGCCTGCTTATTTGCGTTTCGGCGCGCTCGGCTTGGCTGCTGGCGGTTTCGGCGCCGGCTTGGCCGCGGCCGGCTTTGCCGCCGGCTTCGGCGCGGGCTTGGCCGGGGCCGGCGGTTTGGCGGGCTTGGCTTTTGGGGCGGCCTGGGCCAGCGCCGAGGCCGCCGCCGTCTTCTCGGCGGCCGTCGACTTCGGATTCGACAGGACCTTGCTGGCCTTCTTGGCGGCGGCGGGGCTCGTGGTTTCGTTGGCGGCCGACGATTTGGGGCCGGCGCGCTGGGTCAGGGCCGCGCCGGCCGCGCTTTTTTCCGCGGACGTCGACTTCGGATCCGAAAGCACCTTGGCCGCGTCGCTGGCGGCTTTCTTGCCGGTCTTCTTAGTCATGGAGCGCCCTTTTCCGGGAGGTTAACCACGACTAGCGCGCAAGTCGAGATGCGCGGCCGTGGGGCGCCTTCAGGCTATCGTGGCGGTTGGCGCTCGGCTTTGTAATCGAAGTGGCTGGAGATGCTGCGCACCAGCGGGGTCTTGTGGAACGCCCATTTGGGATGATCGTCGAGCACCTGGACGAAGATGTCGCCCAGCAGGCCGCCGTCGAACGCCTCGAACGCGCAGGCCAGGCTGATGTCGAGCACCTCGGCGAACTGCGCGTTGGCCTTGTTGAGATCGCCCACGCCCTCGAAGCCGACATACTGGCCGCGCTCGAACCGTCGAAGGTCGACCCCGACGCCGCCGGTCGAGGCGTGGACCCGCGTCGACAGTTTCTTGTAGAGATTGGTGACCTTGTGGACCAGGCCGGCCGCCTCTTCGGCGGCGATCAGCCGAGGCCGCAGGCCGTCCACGATGTCACGGAAGCGCGCGGCGCCGAGGTCGTCGAGGAAGTCGAGCTTTCGTTCGACCTCGCCTTCGGGCTCGACGCTGTCGCACCACCAGGCCTTGATGCTGGCTTCCAGCAGGAAGCGCATTTCGCGGTGGGCCGGGTTCAGCAGGCCTTCGCGAATGTGGGCCATGGTGGCCACGGCCGATTCAATCAGCAGATCGGCGATTCGGATGCTGAGCCTGGCCGCTTCGAAGGTCGGTGATCGGGTCGACATCAGGCTGATGGCGTTGAGCGCCAGCCCATAGTCGCCGACCAGGGTTTCGGTCCTGCGGCAGGCGTTCAGGAACGGCTGCGACTGGCGCAGCGCCGCGTGGGCGTCCATCGCGGCCTGCCGCGTTTGCACGATCTCGGCCAGATGTTGGGCGAGCGGATCGTCGGAGGGCTCAGTCATGAGGGCTTCTTCTCCTCGGCGGCAGGTGATCAAGAGGGCGAGGGCCTATTGTTCGGCAGTTGATGACCATACAGGCAGCGAATATTCTGGGTCATGCGATGGACACCTACACCTTCGTTTGCTTGGCCGATAACCAGGTCGCCACGGCGGTCGACGTTCAGGCGCTCTCACCCGATGCCTATGTCGCTCACGCGTGGGGTTTGCTTCGCGAGCATGCCAGCGCCGTATCGGTGGAAGTCTGGCGGGACGACGCGGTGCTGGCGGTGATCGAACGCGACGGGGCTCGCATGCTCTCGAGCACGATCTCGTCGGACGAGCACGCGCCAGAAGCCTGAACAGTGTCCGATACGGCCATCGCGCTGCGCGCGATGACTTTCCTGGTTTTCCTTTCCCCTGAAACGGGGGTGGGCGGCGCGCCCTTCTAGGCCCGCCTTGGTCGGCGGCAAGCCGGCCAGGGCCGGCTCCTCCACTGCGTTTCGGCCCTTCGGGTGCCGCCGTCCGGCGACGGGCCTCTTCGGCCGCTCTTCGCCGCCCACCCCCCTTTCCGGCGAAAGGATGCGGGGTTTTGGGCGGGGAAGGAGCCCGCTCATGCGCCCGACCGGTCAAGGCCGCAAGTCCGCCGCCAAGGCCTCGCCCTCCCGGCGGGAGCCGTCCCGACAAGCTGAAGCCAGCCTCTATGACGAGGTCACCCACCGGATCATCGACCAGCTGGAGGCCGGGCGCCTGCCCTGGGTCCAGCCGTGGGGAACGGCCGGGCGCGCGGCCCTGTCCCTGCCGCGCAACGGGATCACCGGGCGGCGCTATTCGGGCGTCAACATCCTCCTGCTGTGGGGCGCGGTCATCGAGCACGGCTATCCGTCCCAGGGCTGGCTGACCTTCAAGCAGGCCCTGGCCGCCGGGGGCTGTGTGCGGCGCGGTGAACGCGGCACGAGCGTGGTCTATGCCGACCGCTTCACGCCCAAGGCCGAGCAGGAACGCGCCGCGCGTGACGGCGACGAGCCCGGCAAGGTCGCTTTCCTCAAGCGGTTCACCGTCTTCAATCTCGCCCAATGCGAAGGCTTGTCGGGCGTCGATCCCGAACCCGCGCCGCTGCCCGAGCGCCAAGCCGTCCCCCACGCCGAGGCGCTGATCGCCGCCACCGGCGCGGACTTCCGCGTCGGCGGGCCGCGCGCCTTCTATGATCCTCTGTTCGACTACGTGCAGGTCCCGCCGCAACCGGCCTTCACCGACCAGATCAACTACTACCGCACCGCCTTCCACGAGCTGTCGCACTGGACCGGCCACGGCTCGCGGCTGGACCGCGACCAGTCGGGACACCGGGGCGGCAAGGCCTATGCGCGCGAGGAGCTGGTCGCCGAAATGGGCGCGGCCTTCGTCTGCGCCACCCTCGGCATCGTCCCCACCGTCCGCCATGCCGACTACATCGGCGCGTGGCTTGAAGTCCTGCGCGAGGACAACCGCGCCATCTTCCGCGCCGCCTCCCAGGCCTCCAAGGCCGCCGACTTCCTGCTGGCCTTCCAGACCGCGCCGTCGCCCGAGCCTAGCGCGGCGGCGCAATGCGCCATGGCCGCCTGATCCCGCCTTCCGCGCGCCGGGATCAAGCCCGGCGCCGGTCGACCGCGCCAATCCCGGCGCATCCCCGGCCCCGCCCGCAGCCTGGACAGCAACACGGACGGGGCCGGTTCCACCCCTGAGAAACAGGAGCAACCGTCATGAAACTCGCTTTCGCCGACCCCCGCAACATGACCGTCTCGCCGCTCAACATGAACTACGGGCGGCCTGATCCGGACATCGCCGACATCGCCCCGTCGATCCGTCAGCGCGGGGTTCTCCTGACCATGCTGGTGCAGGAAAAGACCCAGGACGGGGCCGTCGTCCCCGGTCACTTCGAGATCGTCGCCGGGCGGCGGCGGTGGTTCGCGGCCATGGCCGCCATCGCCCAGGGCGTCGAGATCGATCCGGTGCCCATCGGCATCCTGGCGCCCGGCGACGACGCCGCCGCCATCGAGGCCTCGCTGATCGAAAACCTCGCGCGCCTCCCGGCCGACGAGGTCACCTGCTGGGAGACCTTCGCCAAGCTGATCCGCAAGGGCCGCGCGCCCGAACAGATCGCCGCCACCTTCCACATGACCGACGCGGTGGTCCGGCGCACCCTGGCGCTGGGCAACCTCTTGCCGCGCATCCGGGGCCTCTATCGCCGCGAGGCCATCGACGTGGCCACCGTCCGCTCCCTGACCCTGGCCACCAAGAGCCAGCAGAAGGAGTGGCTGGCCATGCTGGACGATCCCGAGCGCCGCGCCCCGACCGGCGCCCAGCTCAAGACCTGGCTGTTCGGCGGCGCCTCGATCCCGGCCAAGAACGCCCTGTTCCGCCTCGACGACTACCCCGGCCAGATCATCGCCGACCTGTTCGGCGACGACAGCTATTTCACCGATCCCAACCTCTTCTGGACCTGCCAGAACCAGGCCCTGGCGGCCAAGCGCGAGGCCCTGTTGGCCGACGGCTGGAACGCGGTGGAGGTGCTGGAGACCGGTCGTTCGTTCGAGTCCTGGAAGCACGAACGGGTCTCCAAGGCCAAGGGCGGCAAGGTCTTCCTGGCCATCAGTTCGCGCGGCGAGGTGACGACGCATGAAGGCTGGCTGAGCGCCAAGGAGGCCCGGCGCGCCGAAGCCGCCGCCGCGAAGGCCGCGCGCGGCGAGGGCGATGGCGACGGTCCGAAGACCGACCGCGCCGAAGTCACCAGCGCCCAGCAGACCTATATCGACCTGCACCGCCATGCCGCCGTGCGCGCGGTCCTGGCCGACCATGCGGGCGTGGCCTTGCGGCTGCTGGTGGCCCACGCCGTGGCCGGGTCGGCGCTGTGGCGCGTCGAGGCCGATCCTCGGCGGGCGGGCCATGAGGCGGTGTCGGCCAGCGTTGAGGCCAGCCCGGCCGAGGCGCGGTTTCGAGCCAAGCAGGCGGGCGCCGCCGCCCTACTCGGCGTCGAAGCCGATGGCGATCTGGTCGGACGGAAAGGCGACGGCGGCGCGGCGGGCGTCTTCGCCAAGCTCCTGTCCTTGCCCGACGCCGACGTCCTGGCGGTCGCCGCCGTGGTCATGGGCGAAGCGCTGGCCGCCGGGAGCGCCGAGGTCGAGGCGGCGGGCCTGCACATGAAGGTCGACATGGCCGCGTTCTGGAGCCCGGACGCGGCCTTCTTCGAGCTGATCCGCGACCGCGAGGCGGTCAACGCCATGCTCAAGGAGGTCGGCGGCAAGAAGGTCGCCGACGGCAATCTGGCCGAGAAGGTCAAGACCCAGAAGGCCATCCTGCGCGACTTCCTCGACGGGACGAACGACCGTCCCAAGGTCGCGCGCTGGACGCCGCGCTGGCTGACCTTCCCGGCTGGCGCCTACACCAAGCGGCGCTTCGCCACCGCCGAGCGGAGCAAGGCGGTCGCGCCCCTGCTGCGTCGGGTCAAGGTCCCCGGCGCGGGCGAGGTCCCGGCCCCGGCCGTGGTCCTGGTCAGCGATCCCAACCCGGCCATCCTCGCGGCCGAATGAGCCGGCGGGGCGGGCGGCGGCTCGCCCCGATCCCTCCAGACCTTGAGCCCCGCGTCCGGCGACGCGGGGTTTTTCCTATGACGTTGGGCGGGCGATGGCCCCCGCGCTTGGCGGCGCGAAGGCGGGGCCGGTCAGGCCTCGAAGGTTCCAGATCAGGGCGAAGACGTCGTCGCCGTCCTGGCCGGCGGCGTGGCCGAAGCCCGACCTTGGAGGCGGGCTAGCCGATGTCGGGATGGGCCAGGGTCAGACCGACATAACCCTGGCCCTTGACCCGGCCGCCGCCGCGCCAGCCGGCGCCGATCTCGATCCCGCAAGCCCGTCCCGTGCGCGGCGATAGACGGGCGAGGACTTGTCGCGGCCGGGCGATCTCGATGGCGGCCAGGCCGTGAGGGTGACAGCGCCGGCCCTTGAAGGCGCCGGCTTCCCGCGCGGGCGGCGTGGCCGAGCGGGCGATCATGGCGGGGGGCCTTGCAGCAAACCGCCGGACACGAACCCACGACGATGGCTTGGACCCTATGGGCGTCCCGTCCCGCCTCGAACCGTCGCGCCGAACTTTTTTCCCCGCCGCGCCCAAGACAAGAGGGCGCGGCTCCTCGCGCCCGCTTCGCTGCAAAAAAGCCCGTCGCTCGGGTCCTGCGCTGCGCTGCGGCCCTCCGGACCTCAAGGGTCCTGCGGGTCAAGGCGGGCCGGGCCGCCCATGACGGGCGCCTGTCGCCGGGGATCGGCCCCGGCGGATCGCTGAAAGGACCCCCGCCATGACCGCCACCCTCGGCCACGTCACCCGCTCGGAAACCGGCGCTTTCAAGGGCCAGCTCCGCACGCTCAACATCCGCGCCGACATCGAGATCGTGCCCGTCCGCGACAAGCCCTCGCCCGCCTATCCCGACTACCGGGTCGTGGCGTCCGGGATCGAGATCGGCGCCGGCTGGAACAACGTCGGTCAGGTCAAGGGCCAGGAATATGTCGGCCTGACCCTGGCCCATCCCGACATCGGCCCGCGCACCTACAAGGTCAAACTCGGTCGCGCGGCCGGCCAGGACGACGACGACGTCTTCGCCCTGATCTGGAACCCCGAGGACTGACCGGCCCCGCCCTCGCGCCGCCAGGCGCGGGGGCCACCGCCCGCCCCAGGAGAGGGGGAACGAATTTCAAAGGCGCGTTTGCGTACGTCCCGCCCGCGCGCTGGGCGCGGTCTGCTCGCCCCAGCGCGGCCCAACCCCATCCCGCCACCGCCGCGCCCCAACAGGAAAAGGGAGCGCGGCGATGATGGACGAAGACGACGCGATCAACCGGGCCGCCCGCGCGCGCAAGGGCAGCCCGTTCCTCAACACCGCCCAGGCCGCGCACTATATCGGGCTGGCCGAACGCACGCTGGAGACCATGCGCGGCCAGGGCCAAGGCCCGGCCTTCCGGCGCCACGGGCGGTTCATCCGCTACCACATCGACGACCTGGACGCCTGGTCGCGGCGCAACGGTTCGCGCCGCGACGCCGAGCGCGAGGACCGCCATGTTTAGCCGCTGGCTCACCCCGCGCGGCCAGGTCCTGGCCGGTCTTTCCGCCGGCGCGCTGGTCGCCCTGGCCGCGCCGCTGGTCTTCGATCCCGCCCCGCGCCTGGTCTGGAACGCCAGCGCCAGCGCGCCCGTCGGTCTCTGGCGGATCAGGCCGGGCGCGCCGGTCCGCGTCGGCGATCACGTGCTGGCCGAGCCGCCGCCCGCCGCGCGGCGCCTGGCCGCCCAGCGCCGCTATCTCCCCGCCAATGTGCCGATGATCAAGGCCGTGGCCGCCGTCTCGGGCGACGAGGTCTGCGCGGTCGGGACCTCGATCACGGTCAACGGCCGGCCCTTCGCCATGCGCCGCGCGGCCGACCGCCGGGGGCGTAAGCTGCCGTGGTGGTCGGGGTGCCAGCGGCTGTCGGGCGGTGCGGTCTTGCTGCTCAATCCCGCGCCGGACTCGTTCGACGGGCGCTATTTCGGGCCGGTGGGCAAGGGCGCGGTCATCGGCCGGGCGACCCCGCTATGGCTGCCCTGATCGTCCTGGCGGCGGTCGTCGCGGCAAGCCCGGCGACGCCCGAACGTATCGAACAATGGCGTCCCTGGATCGCCGAAGCGGCCCAGCGTTTCGACATTCCACAGGCCTGGATCGTGGCGGTGATACGCGCCGAAAGCGGCGGGCGAACCCACCTCGACGGCGTGCCGATCACCTCGCGGGCCGGGGCGATGGGGCTCATGCAGCTGATGCCCGGGACCTATCGGGAGCTGGCCAGGGTCCACGGTCTGGGGCCTGATCCTTACGATCCGCGCGACAACATCCTGGCGGGCGCGGCCTATCTTTCGGCCATGCGCGCGCGGTTCGGCTACCCCGGTCTGCTGGCCGCCTACAACGCCGGACCGGCCCGCTACGCCGCCCACCTGGAGACCGGCGCGCCGCTTCCGGCCGAGACCCGCCGCTACATCGAAACCCTCGCCCAGATCCCCGGCGAGACGGCCTTGCCGCCCGCCGTGCTGTCGGGGACGCGATTGTTCTTCCTGCTGCAAGCGGCTGGACCGGACGCCACGCCCGCGCCGTCGGCCGGGCTGTTTGTCCCCCGGTCGGCGCGGGGCCGGGAGACGCCGTGATGGCGGTCGGGTTGCAGGGACGGGAGGGGGAAGGAAGGTAAGCGTCCGGCCGCTGCACGTCGGTCAGGTGTTGACGTGATTTCCGCTCTTCCAGGCCCAGGGCAGCAGCTCGTCGAGGCGGTTGACGGGGTGGCCGTCGACCATGCGCTCGAGCACATCGCGCAGGTAGGCGAAGGGCTCGACGCCGTTCATCTTGGCGGTCTCGATCAGCGATCCGACCACGGCCCAGCGGTCGCCGCCGCCGTCCGAGCCGGCGAACAGGTGGTTCTTGCGGCCCAGGGCGATAGGCCGGATCGCGCGCTCGACGGGGTTGTTGTCGAGGTCGATGCGGCCATCGGTGAGGAACAGGCTGAGGGCGTCCCAGCGGCCCAGGGCGTAGCGAATGGCCTCGGCCAGGGCGCCGCGCGGCGGCACGCGGGTGAGCTGACGTTCGAACCAGGCGTGCAGGGCATCGACCAACGGACGGGAAGACTCCTGACGCGCCGCCCGTCGCAGCGCCGCCGACTGGCCGCGCACCTGGGCTTCGATGGCGTAGAGCTCGCCGATCCGGCGCAACGCCTCGACGGCCACGGGCGCCTTGGTGGACTCGGCGATCTCATAGAACTTGCGCCGAGTGTGCGCCCAACAGGCCGCCAGCTTGACGTCCCCGGACGCCGTCAGCGGTTCGAAGCCGGCATAGCCATCGACCTGGAGAACGCCCTTGAACCGGCCCAGATGGGCGGCCGGGCGCTCGCCCTTTCGGTCCGGCGCATAGACATAGACCGTGCCCGGCGGCTCGGGTCCGCCCCAGGGTCGATCATCACGGGTGTAGGCCCAGAGGCGCCCGGTTTTGGTCCGGCCCCGGCCAGGATCCAGCACCGGGATCGGCGTATCGTCGGCGAACAGATGGCCGCTGGCGAACAGGTTTTCGGCCAGCCTGTCGTGCAGGGCTTGCAGCCACCAACAGGCTCCGCCGACCCAGCCGGCCAGTGTCGAGCGTTCCAGATCCACGCCATGCCGAGCAAAGATCTTGGACTGCCGATAGAGCGGGGTGTGGTCGCAGTATTTGCTGACCAGCACCTGGGCCAGCAACGCTGGCGTGGCCAGGCCGCCGTCGATCGGTCGCTCCGGCGCCGGCGCCTGGACCACCGTGGCGCAGGCCCGGCAGGCATACTTGGGGCGCACGATCCGGATCACCCGCATCTGCGCGGGGACCCAGTCCAGCATCTCGCTGACGCTCTCGCCGATGCTGTGCAGCGCGCCACCGCAGGCGCAGACCGGGCTGGCGATATCGATCAACCGGTCTTCGCGCGGCAGGTGGTCGGGGAGCGATTTGCGCTTGGGCTGAGCCCTCGCGGGCGCCGGCAGGATGTCGGGCCGGCGCGCTTCGGCGGCGGCCAGATCGGTCTCGACATCCTCCAGGGCCAGCGCCAGTTGATCGGCGTCCAGGCGCTCGGACCGGCGGCCAAACTGGGCGCGCTGGAGCTGCTTGATGATGGCTTTGAGCCGCTCGATCTCGCCGTCCCGCTCACCGACGAAGCCAGCCATTTCGCGCACCAACTGATGCAGCAAGGCCGTGTCGGTAGGCAGGTTTTCGAGATCCAGCCGCATGCCCGATTCTACTATTTTCGGAGTCCGCGACCAAGCACTTTCCCCTTATTTGACAGGGGTTTTGGCGTGGTTTCAGCCGGCGATGGCGGGCCTCCAGGTGCGCTCTGGGAACCGCCAGTCGATGCCTTCGATCAGCATGGCCAGTTGTGCGGGCGTGAGCACGACGCAGCCGCCTGGCGTGGTGATATGGGGCCAGATGAAGCGCCCGCGTTGCAGTCGCTTGGTGAACAGGCACAGCCCCGTTCCGTCCCAGTAGAGCAGCTTGATGGTGTCGGCCTTTCGTCCCCGGAAGGCGAACAAGTGGCCCGAGAACGGGTCTTCCTTCAGCAGGTCTTGCACCAGCATCGACAGGCCGTCGAAGCCCTTGCGCATATCGGTTTGACCCAGCGCCAGATGCACCTTCACGCCGGAGGGGATGATCATCATCGCGCCGCCTCCCGCTGGGCCACGTACCGTCGGACCTCGTCCGGATCGCTCCCGGGCGGCGCGAAGACCCGGCGTCCGTCGCCAAGATCGACCGCCACCGCGCCTTCGGGAATGGGCAAGGGGATGCCCGCCGTGGGCGCCTGGCCCGCTGCCTTGAGGCCTTCGCCAACCAGGCGAACGCGAGCCAGCCGGGCGCGCTGGTCCTGGCCAAGGCCCATCTGGGCGCGCCACCGGAACACCATGCTGGTGACCACGCCGTGCTTCCTGGCCACCGCGCTGACCGTGGCGCCGGGCGCCTGTGTCTCGGCGACGATGGCGCGCCTTTGCTCGTCGTTGAACGTCCGGCGGCTACTCCGACCATCACCGTCGCGGACGGTCCTGGTCGCGCCCGTCAAGCCGGATTCCGGCGTCCGGGCCTTAGCACTAGTGCTTCGTCTGGGGCCCACATACGGGCGGGCGCTGGGATGAACGAGCTCTCGCCAATCGATCCCAAGGGGGTCTTCGTCCAGGCGTTGACGCCACTGACGCAGCGACGACGGTGTCAGTCGATGGGCGCTGGCGTACTCTGCGGCGCTCAGTCCGCTCCACAGTTGGGCCTCGACGTGCATGGCCCAGAACGCCTGCACGGCCCTGTTGCGGACCTCGCTGGCGGAGCGTCGCGGCGGAGGCTTTCGCTTGCTCGAAGGCTTGTGCTGCAAGGCGTCGGCGTCACCGATCTTCTTCAGCCAACTGCTGAAGACGCCGGGTTTGAGCTGGTGCTCGCCGCAGTACGCCGCGCGCGACAGACCGCTCAGCCGCCAGGCCTCGATGTGGACCGCCCAGTAGGTCCGCAGTCCTCGGTTTTGGTAGCGCTTCGACGCCACGGCCGACCTCCCTCGATCATCAGGAGCCCGACATGGTTCGTCTCATGGAAGGAGAACAAGAGTGCAACAACCGAACGCAAACGAAGGAAGCGCGGGTAAGGCAAGATAAAGCACCGGTGCCATCCCTGCGGTCCTGTCGCCTCAAGGCCTTGTCTGCACATCGTTTTCTTAGATTGCGGCATGGCGCCATGCAGACGGAGTTGGCGCCATGCAAGACCTAAGCGCCTGACGTGAAACGACAATTCATAGCGCCAATTTCGGTGATCGGCGCGATCGGTCATAGGACTGGCGGGAGAGTTGCCATGGTCCAGAACGACGATTTCGAGCCACGCCTGGGCAAGCCTCGGGCGCTGGGCTCCAGGCAGGGCAAGAGCTACCTGTCGCGGGTGCTGCGCTCGGCCATGCTGGCCAGCGGCGGGGTCTTCGGCAAGGCGCCGCGCAAGCTCAAGTTCACCGGCGCGCGGATCGGCAAGGGCGCGGGCGTCGCCCGGGTGCTGTCCTCACGCGACCGGTTCGCCGCCTACCGCGCCCGCCGGGTGATCGTGAAGTTCTCGATTCCGAAGCTTGCCGGCAAGGGCCTGGACGCGGCCCGCGCCCACATGCGCTATGTCCAGCGCGACGGCGTCACCCGCGAGGGCGCGCCCGGCCAGCTCTATGACGCCGCCTCCGACAAGGCCGACGGCCGCGCCTTCATCGACCGGGCCGAGGCCGGCGGCGACGCCCGGCAATTTCGGTTCATCGTCTCGCCCGAGGACGGTGCCGAGTACGAGGACCTCAAGCCCCTGACCCGCCGCCTGATGGCGCGGATGGAAGCCGACCTCGACACCAAGCTCGATTGGGTGGCCGTCGATCACCACAACACCGGCCACCCCCACACCCACATCATCGTGCGCGGTCGCGATGACCAGGGCCGCGAGCTGGTCATCGCCAAGGACTACCTGACCCAGGGCTTGCGCGAGCGCGCCGCCGAGCTGGTGTCGCTGGACCTGGGACCGCGCGCCGACCACGAGATCGAAGGGCGGTTGCGGCGCGAGGTCGATCAGGAGCGACTGACGAGCCTGGACCGCGGCCTGCTGCGCGACGTCGACGAAGCGGGCCTGTTCTCGCCGCGCCATGTCGATCCGCTGCTCTATTCCGTCCGGGCCGGGCGGCTGCAGACCCTCGCGCGCCTGGGCTTGGCGCAGGAGCGCGCGCCGACCCGCTGGCGCCTGGCCGACGGTCTGGAAGACACCCTGCGCCGCATGGGTGAGCGCGGCGACATCCAGAAGACGCTGTACCGTTCGCTGGAGGCGGGCGGCGTCGCGCGCGCCCCGGCCGATCAGGTCATCTACCAGCCAGGGGGGCCGGGTGCCCGACCATTGGTCGGCCGCCTGGTCGCGCGCGGCCTGTCGGACGAGTTGAAGGATCGCCATTATCTGGTCGTCGACGGCGTCGATGGTCGCGCCCACTATGTCGAGATCGGCCGGGGCCTGGCGGTCGAGCCGATCCCGGAGGGCGCGGTGGTGGCGATCGCGCCGCGTCCGGTCGAGCCCCGGGCCGTCGATCATACCGTGGCCAGGATCGCCGCCGTCAACGACGGGCGCTACAGCCTCGACCTGCACCTGGCCACCGATCCGACCGCCTCGGCCGCCTTCGCGCAGACCCATGTCCGAAGGCTCGAGGCCCTACGTCGGGGACGCGCCGGGGTCGAGCGCCAGGACGACGGGACCTGGATCATCGCCGCCGACCACGTCGAGCGGGCCGGCGCCTACGAGAAGAAGCAGGCCCAGGACGCGCCCGTCGTGGTCCGCACCCTGTCGGCCCAGCGGCTCGACCAGCAGGTCGGCGCGGTCGGCGCCACCTGGCTTGATCGCGAACTGATCGCCGAGGCGCCCGAACCGCTGCGCGACGCCGGGTTCGGGCGCGACGTGCGCCAGGCGTTGGCCCAGCGTCGCCAATGGTTGATCGAGCAGGGCCTGGCCCAGCAGGAGCAGGACCGGGTGATCTATCGCGCCGGCCTCCTGACGCGTCTGCAACGGCGCGACCTGATCGCGGCGGCCGAAGGCCTGGCCCGCGAGACCGGGCTGGCCTTCTCCGAGGCGCGGCCGGGGCAGCGGGTCGAGGGCGTCTATCGGCGCGCGGTCGACCTGGCCAGCGGACGCTTTGCGATGATCGAGCGCAGCCGCGACTTCACGCTCGTGCCGTGGCGTCCAGCGCTGGACGGCCAGGAGGGCCGCGCCGTGTCCGGCGTGCTGCGCGAGGCCGGCGTCAGCTGGACCATTGGACGCGGGCGGGGCGGCCCCGCAATCGACTAGGCGGTGGGTTGCGTCCCGCAACTCAACCGGGCACTTTCAGCAAAGCTCGATCTCGCGCGTCGAGGCGATGCGTGTGCTCCATCCAAAGTTTAGCGCCATGACCTTCCTGTCAGGCATATCCCGATCGGCCGAATGGCTCCTGCAATTCGACGAGTCCGACCGGGAAGCCGCAGCCTCTCTCATCGACGAGATCCTGCTGGTCAGTGGAGAGGCGTTTCAGCGCGGAATGCGGCGGCTGCTGGACGAGGTCGTCGCGTCTAGGCCATCGGCGGATGGAAAGATCGCCCTCTATGCCGAGCGACCGGTCAAAAAGGTGTTCGGCAAGATTCCCGCGTTCTTTCCTGACTCGCGTCACGGCAAGGCGACGGGCCCCGGCGTGCAGCCCGTTCGAGCCGATCCTCGCGATCAGGAGATCGGCAGCGAGGGCGTGGTCGCCCAGCTGATTACCGACTACTGCCGACAGAACCCCGAGGTGGCGCTGTCCCATCCCGGCCCGGATAAACTGAGGGCCGATCGCGTCGGCCATATCGTGATTGTCACCGACTTCATCGGATCGGGCAAACGCGTCCACGACATGTTGGAGGCGTTCCGGTACGTGGCGACCTTGCGCAGCTGGCGGTCGGGCGGGCGCCTGAAGTTCACGGTCGTGGCCTATTCGGCTTTGACCGAAGGCCTCTACATCCTCGAGAACCAGAAGTTGAAGCCTCAGGTCCGCCTGGCCGTCGGATGTCCGACCTTGTTTGGCGGGTTCGGCCGATCGGCTTCGGTCAAGATGGTCGATCTGTGCCGCCGCTATCCGCCCAGGCGAAACAACCCGTTCGGCTTCCGAGGCGGCGGGGCCCTGATCGCCTTCGCCCACGGCTGTCCGAACAACGCGCCCGCCATGCTCTGGAGCCGGGCCGACGGCTGGAGACCACTGTTTCATGGCCGCAGCACGGCCGCGACGGTGGAAGCCTTTCCTGTTAGCGAGACCCAGGCGTTGGACGAGCGGGCCCAACGTCTGCTCGGGGTGCGCAGCGCCCAGGAAGCCCTCTCGGCGCCGACCACGAAATTGTGGGTCTCGACGATGATGGTGCTAGCCGCCTGCGAGGACGGCGCCAGAGATGCCAAGGCGGTTTCGGGGCGCTCGAGTCTGGGCGTTGCCGAGACGGAGTCGATACTGCGCTTCGCGCAGGTCGCGCGATGGCTGACCGACAAGCTCACCATGACGCCGCTGGGGCGAAAGGAGCTTGCGCGCCTGCGTCGGCGAGGTCGGCGGCGACCGGTGCTTCCCAGCAAGGACAGTCCCTTCTACTATCCCAGTCAGCTGAGGGTTCCTTGAGGGCAATTAGGAATGCGCCGCGAAAGCGGCGATGGGCTTCTTCGCGGAAGCCTAGGGCGTCGGATTCTCGGCGCTCGTCTCGCGTAGCTCTCTTTTCATGCTGCGCAATACTGCAAGCCTTTCCTGGCGGTGTCTTGGGTGCGCCTTGCAGTATTACCCACCGGAGTGGGTCGAAGTAAGTGTCGTCCTGGAACCCTCAGCACTATCGTTTCGATGGCGAGCGCCAGGGCGTGCCCGGCGCGGTGATCGACTCCGCGCTCGCGATCATGGAGCGGATCCGGCGCGTCGATCCGCGGATGACGCCCGTCTTCACCCTGCGCCACCTCAGCGAAATGACGGGCACGCGCTACGGCCTGTTGCGCAGCGTCGTCGCGCGTCGGACGCACCCCTACAAGGTCTTCACCTTGAAGAAGGCGATCCCCGGACGCACACGCGTTCGCCTGATCTGCACGCCCAATCGGGAGCTTAAGACGACGCAGGACTGGATCGTCCGCAACATCCTCCAACACACCCGCGCCCATCCTGCGAGCTACGCCTACCACCCCGGTTCGCGACCTGAGTTCGCCGCGAGGATGCATTGCGGCTGTGATTTCCTCCTTAAGGTCGATATCGAAGACTTCTTCACCCGGGTGACAGAAGGTAAGATCTGCGAGGTCTTTGAAGGTCTTGGCTATCCGGACCTGATCGCCTTCGAGTTGGCCAGACTGACAACTGTCGTGGCGTCCGGCGGCAAGAGCCCCAGCGTTGACCCGGCCGTGCGCTGGCCAACTATCAAGGCCTATCAGCACGCTGCGGAAGGTTTCCTACCTCAAGGCGCACCGACCAGTCCGATGCTCTCCAATCTGGTCATGCGCCATCTGGACGATCGGTTCGCGGCGATGGCCGCTGCGGCGAACATGAAATACACGCGCTATGCCGACGACCTGGCGTTCTCGGCCCGAAAGCCGCACACGCGCGCCACGGTGGCGGCCTTCAAGCGCAAGGTTCTGCGCGAACTGTCGGAGGCCGGCTATAGGCCGAACCTGCGCAAGACGGCCATCCGCGGACCAGGCGCGCGCCGGATCGTCCTTGGCATGCTGGTCGACGGACCCGAGCCCCGGCTGTCGCGCGAATTCAAGGATGATCTGCGCCAGCATCTGCACTACCTGGCCAGCGAGGATTTTGGTCCATCGCGACATGCGGAACGGCAAAAGCTCTCCGTGTCGACCCTCTATCATAGGGTCCGCGGCCTGATCGGCTGGGCGATGCGGGTGGAGCCGAAGTTTGGGGCCAAGTGTCTGGCGCAGTTCGAGGCCGTGGCTTGGCCGCCGATCGACATTCGATCGCCGATCAACGCCATCGACTGGGACGAGTTGGCTTAGGCCAGGCGGTCGTGATCCACGAGAGCTTTCTGTCGATTGGCAGCCTACGGCGTGGCGCTGGATCTGGCCGCGTTGGCCTTGTCCTGCAGGCTCTGGCATCGCGCCATCAGCGCGTCGAAGGGCTCGGCGACGCCGTCCAGATAGCCGGCCTCGATCATGGCTTGGTAGTCGGCTTCGAGCACGGCGCGAGCCTCGCCCTCCGGGACCAACCGCAGGCCGCCTGCAACGGCCGCCCCGTAGTCGATGACTTCCCCGGCAGGATCGGCTTCGATGAAGAACTTGGACTTGTGGTCAGCCACGGCCTTGGCCAACTCCGGATCCGCGATGGCGACATCGGCGACGCCGGCCAGATCCAGCCGCGCTAGGTCGTAGCAGTGTCGGGCAAAGCCCGCCCCGCCCTTGAAGCGGCCTTGAACGCAGAAGACGTGAACCGCCGTGGCCTTCTCCCAGAAGGTTCGTTCGGCGGTCATCACGCAGGGCGTGGCCGCAGGAAACTCCAGCTCTTCGAAGGCCTTAGCCAGATAGCAGTCGACCGGACGCGGTGAGGCGGGCTGCCCGGTGGCGCGGGCGCCAAATTCCAGCTTCACTCGGGGGCGCACATAGCCGGGGTAGTCGGCCGCGGTCTCGTAAACCACGAGCAGGTCCTGACCGTCCTGTTCGACGTGAGCGGGAAGGCCGTCAGCCGCCAGGCGTTCGGCAAGGTATGGTGCGACCGTATCGCGGATGAAGCGTGGCAAGAGACGTTCGCGCACGCGTCGCGAAACGCTCTTGGCCTCTTCAGGCGTCAATTGGGCCGGGTCGCCAAAGCGTGGGTCGCCCGTCAGCTTGCCGATGTCGTAGGTCAGGTCGACGTCTTCGGAAAACCGGTCGATGATATCGTAGGCCTTGGATAGCGACGTGCCGCCCTTGAACACCAGGCCGTCGGCGAACGGCGCGGCGAAGAGCGCCTCGAGTGTCCAGACGACCCAGACATCCTTTTCGAGCAGATAGGACGCACGTTCGAGGCCACGCCCGGGCGCGGCCTCGAGCACCTCGCGACGATCATCCCGGGAGAGGTTCAGGAACCGGTCAGCCACGCGCCAGGCTCGAAACTTCCTGAGCCAGCCATGTGGGCAGACGACCTCGCAGGTTCAGGAGGGTCTGCACGGTCTCGGCCGGTAGTCGGCGCTTGAGAGCCTTGAGCGTTTCGGCGGCGCGTTCAGGGCCAGCCCAGGCGAGTGCACGGACGGCGTCGCCGGCCGGCTGGCCGGGCAACAGCAACTCCCAGTCCCGGGCGTGGCGAAGTTCGAGCTGTTGGCCCCCGATCTTCAGTCCCCGGCTTTTGCCCGAAGTGAGATAGATCGCCTTCATCGGTGTCTGGGTGGTCAGGCCCAGGGCGTTGGCGGCCGCCGCGCCATGGCTTGCGATGACCTCGCCGGTGGTGCTGGAAATCGCCTGCACCACCGTGGCGGCGGAGGGCGTGCGGGGGCCGTATTTACCCTGCCGAGGACGAAGGTAGAGGCCCCGACCGATGCGGCTCAGCGCGCCCGAACGCGACAGACGCACGAGCGCCTGATCGACGGCGGCGCGCGATCCCAGATGCAGCAACTCCTTGGCGCGAAGCGTCGTCCCTTCGGGCGCGGCTTCGGCGTGGGCGAGGATATGATCTGCGAGCGCGGACATGACAGTCTCCTTGTCAGAAAGTATCACATATTTTCTGACAAGCGCAAGACTGGCGCGCCCCGCGAAGATCCGCCCAGACTGAACCCGCCGGACAAGACGGCGCCTAGCGCGTCCTAGCGCGGGCCTAACCGCCATAAGCGATTCCGGGGCGCCGCCTGAGCCTCTCCTGGCCCTGATCCGCATGCCGCGGCGCAGGGCTCGGGACCCGGCGCATGACGCCCACCAAGCTCCTCATCGGCCAGATTCTCGCGGTCTTCGCGATCATGATGCTGGGCGTCTGGACCGCGACCCAGTGGGCAGCGGCGATGCTCGACTACCAGGTCCAATTGGGCGCGCCCTGGGCGACGCCGTTCGGCCAGCCGCTCTATCGCCCCTGGCAGCTCTTCGACTGGTGGTTCCACTACGAGGCCTATGCGCCGTCGGTCTTCAACAAGGCCGGCCTGCTGGCCGGCGCCAGCGGATTTCTCGGCTGCGCCTGCGCGATCGCCGGCTCGCTGTGGCGGGCGCGTCAGACCGGCCAGGTCACCACCTACGGATCTTCGCGCTGGGCCAGCCGCCGTGAAGTGACGGCCGCCGGATTGTTCCGGTCGAAAGGTGTGTTCCTCGGCCAGTTGGCTGGCCGCTACCTGCGCCATGCCGGCCCCGAGCATGTGATGGCCTTCGCCCCGACCCGATCGGGCAAGGGCGTGGGCCTGGTCGTCCCGACCCTGCTGTCGTGGACCGGCAGCGCCGTCGTCCACGACATCAAGGGTGAGAACTGGACCCTGACCGCCGGCTGGCGCTCGACGTTCTCGCACTGCCTGCTGTTCAACCCGACCGACGCGCGGTCGGCTCGCTACAATCCGCTGCTGGAGGTCCGCAAAGGACCCGACGAAGTCCGCGACGTTCAGAATATCGCCGACGTGCTCGTCGACCCGGAAGGCGCTTTGGAGCGCCGGTCGCATTGGGAAAAAACCAGCCACAGCCTGCTGGTCGGGGCCATCCTTCACGTCCTCTACGCCGAAGAGGAAAAGACCCTCGCTCGGGTCGCCACCTTCCTCTCCGATCCTCAGCGCTCGTTCGCCCACACCCTGCGGCGGATGATGGCCACCAACCATCTGGGCACGCCGGACGCGCCCAAGGTTCACCCCGTCGTCGCCAGCGCGGCGCGCGAGGTCCTCAATAAGTCCGAGAACGAGCGCAGCGGGGTCCTCTCCACGGCGATGTCGTTCCTGGGCCTCTATCGCGATCCGACCGTCGCCCTGACCACCAGCGCCTGCGACTGGCGGATCGCCGACCTCGTCGACGCCCCAGTCCCGGTGACCCTCTACCTGGTCATCCCGCCATCTGACATCTCCCGGACCAAACCGCTGGTGCGGCTGGTGCTCAACCAGATCGGCCGTCGCCTGACCGAGCGCCTCGAAGGCGACCCGGCCAAGAGCCGCAAGCACCAGCTCCTGATGATGCTCGACGAGTTCCCCGCTCTGGGGCGCCTGGACTTCTTCGAGACCGCCTTGGCGTTCATGGCCGGCTACGGCATCCGCGCCTACCTGATCGCCCAGAGCCTGAACCAGATCTCCAAGGCCTATGGCGAGAACAACGCCATTCTGGACAACTGCCACGTCCGGATTGCGTTCTCCTCGAACGACGAGCGCACCGCCAAGCGCATCTCGGACGCTCTGGGTACGGCGACAGAGCTGCGCGCCCAGCGCAACTATGCCGGCCACCGGCTCTCGCCCTGGCTCAGCCATGTCATGGTCAGCCGTCAGGAGACCGCTCGGCCGTTGCTGACGCCCGGCGAGGTCATGCAGCTGCCGCCGGACGACGCGCTGGTCCTGGTCTCGGGTCTGGCGCCGATCCGCGCCAAGAAGCTCCGCTACTACGAGGACGACAATTTCGCGCGCCGTGTCGCCGGGCCTCCGACGCTGGGTGATGGCGGCTATGTCGATCGTCCGCCGCCGCGTGGCGACGATTGGGGCGGACAGGTGCGTGGCCCTCACGCCGAACTGGCCGGCGTGGTCGACGCCGAGGCCCTGCTGGATGAGGAGGGCGGTCTCCAGCAGCAACGCCATCCTGGCCTCTCAGAGGACGCCACGGTCCGGCCGAGCGGCGAGGATGTCGAGCTTGGTCTGGGTTTGGGCGAGGACGACGGCGACGTCGCCGCCGACCGCGCGGCCATGGCCCGCGCCCAAGCCACCGCGCCGCTCGCCCGCGCCCACGCCATGAACGAAGGGGCCGGTCGTGGCGACGACGACCTGCTCCCGTCTTTCTGAGGGGGCGATCGTGAAGCCCCGCCATCACCTCTATCTCGACGACGCGCTGACCGCCGAACTCGATCGGCTGGGAAACAAGCCGGGGACCTCCAAGTCGGCCATCGTCGCCGACGCCCTGCGGGCTTATCTGGGCCGCCGTGCGGCCGGCGAGATCGACGACCTCTTCAAGGTCCGGCTCGACCGGATGAGCCGCCAGCTCGGCCGGATCGAGCGCGACCAGAAGATCCTGCTCGAAAGCCTGGCGCTGTTTGTCCGCTACCAGCTGACCGTCACCGCACCGCTGCCGGAATCCGACAAGGCCGCCCAGGCCGTCGGCCGCGAGCGTTTCGCCCGCTTCGTCGACCAGGTTGGCCGTCAGGTCGCCAGTGGCCGCGCGACCCTGGATCAGACCGGGGAAGCGGCGTCATGAGCGTGGCTGGCATGGAAACCTTGGACCGGCGCGCGGCGATGTTGCGCACGGCGATGGGACCCGACATCGCCGTCGCACTTGCCGATCCGGCGGTGGTCGAGGTGATGGTCAATCCCGACGGGGTTCTGCGCCTCGACCGCCTCGGCGAAGGGCGTGTCGATACGGGCGTCAGCCTGGCGGCGGCCGAAGTCGAGCGGATCATCAGGCTGGTTGCCAGCCATGTCCGCACCGAGGTCCACGCCGGCGCGCCGATCGTCAGCGCCGACCTGCCGCCACGCGGCGAGGCGCTGTCGGGCGAGCGGTTCGAAGGCGTGCTGCCGCCGATCTCGGCGAGCCCCTGCTTTTCGATCCGCAAGCCGGCCAGCCGCATCCACACACTGGACGACTACGTCGAGGCCGGGGTCATGGCGCCGGTGCAAGCAGAGATCCTGCGCCAGGCGATCGACGAGCATCTCAACATCCTGATCGCCGGCGCGACGTCGGCGGGCAAGACCACCCTGGCTAACGCGCTCCTGGCCGAGGTGGCCAGGTCAGACGAGCGGGTCATCCTGCTGCAGGACACCCCGGAGCTGCAATGCGCCGCGCCCGATTGCGTGGCCCTGCGCACCCGACCCGGCGTCGTCAGTCTAACCGACCTGGTGCGCTCGACGCTGCGCTTGCGGCCCGACCGCATCGTCGTTGGTGAGGTGCGCGGCGGCGAGGCCCTGGACCTGCTGAAGGCCTGGAACACCGGCCATCCCGGCGGCCTTTCCACCGTCCACGCCAACTCCGCCCGTTCGGCCCTCTACCGGCTCGAGCAGCTGGTCCAGGAGAGCGTGGTCACCGTGCCGCGACGACTGATCGCCGAGGCGGTCGATCTGGTCGTCTTCATCCGGGGCCGGGGAACCGGCCGCCGCGTCGAAACCCTCGCCCGGGTCACCGGTCTCGATTCTTCCGGCGACTACGTCGTCGTCGATCTCGACCCTCCACAGCTGAAAGCCCTCAGACAGGGAGAACCCTGATGTCGTACGTCGCCAAGGCGCGCGCGGTCGCCGACCCGCGCCCGCTCCACCTCACAGCCCTGACTTCGATCCTGATCCTGCTCTGGTCCGCCCAGGCCCAGGCCGCCGGTTCGGGCATGCCCTGGGAAGAGCCGCTGCAGCAGGTGCTGGAGTCGGTCGAAGGGCCCGTCGCCAAGATCGTCGCGGTCCTTGTGATCATCACCACCGGCCTGGCCTTGGCCTTCGGCGAGACCAGCGGTGGCTTTCGCAAGCTGATCCAGATCGTCTTCGGCCTGTCGATCGCCTTCGCCGCCTCCAGCTTCTTCCTGACCTTCTTTTCGTTCGGCGGAGGCGCGTTGATCGCATGAGCGGGCCAGCCATCCCTTCCAGCGGTGATGTCGAGGGTTTCGAAGTCCCGCTCCACCGCTCGCTGACCGCGCCGATCCTCCTGGGCGGCGCGCCCCGGTCCATCGCCATCCTCAACGGCACGCTCGCCGCGGCGCTGGGCTTGGGCTTGCAGCAGTGGATCGCGGGTCTGGTGATCTGGCTCGTCGGCCACAGCCTTGCGGTGTTCGCCGCCAAGCGCGACCCCGCCTTCGCCGCCGTCGTCACACGCCATCTGCGTCAGAAGGGGTGGCTGGCATGCTGAACCTGCGCGAGTACAGGAGCCGCGCCGACCGGCTGGCCGACCATCTGCCCTGGGCGGCTTTGGTCGCGCCGGGCGTGGTCCTGAACAAGGACGGCGGCTTCCAGCGGACTTTGAGCTTCCGCGGTCCGGATCTGGAAAGCACCACGGACGCGGGCCTGGTCTCGGTCTGCGCCCGCGCCAACAACGTCCTGCGCCGGCTCGGATCGGGCTGGGCGCTGTTCTTCGACGCCGAGCGCGTCCCGGCCCTGGGCTATCCGGACGGGGCCTTCCCCGACGCGGCCTCCTGGCTGGTCGACGAAGAACGGAGGGCCGACTTCGATGGTCAGAAGGGCGAGCACTTCGAGAGCCTCTGCCACCTGACGCTCTACTTCCTGCCGCCGGTCGATCAAGTGAGCCGCGCCGAGCGGGCCTTGATCGCTCGTGATGGGCCCGCCCACGGCCGCGACTGGCGCCAGGAACTGGCGGCCTTCGTCGCCACCACAGACCGCATCCTCGACCTGCTGGCTGGCTTCATGCCGCAGGTCCGCGCGCTCGATGACGGCCAGACCCTGACCTACCTGCACGCGACGATCTCGGCGCGCCGCCACCCCGTCGCCGTCCCCGAGATCCCGATGTATCTCGATGGCCTGCTGGTCGACACGCCGCTCACCGGCGGCATCGAGCCGCGCCTGGGCGACCAGCATCTGCGCACCCTCACTGTGCTGGGTTTTCCCAATGCGACGCGCCCTGGGATCCTCGACGCCCTCAATCACCAGGCGTTCAGCTATCGCTGGACGACCCGGTTCATCTGCCTGGACAAGGCCGACGCCACCAAGGCGCTGGCCCGCATCCGCAGGCAGTGGTTCAACAAGCGCAAGTCGGTCGTGCAGATCCTGCGCGAGGTGATCAGCAACGAGCCGGTCCCCCTGACCGACAGCGACGCCGACAACAAGCTCGCGGACGCCGATCTGGCGCTCCAGACCTTGGGCGGCGATCACGTCAGCTTCGGCTATCTGACCACCACCATCACCGTCTCGGACAGCGATGCCTTGGCGGCCGACGAGAAGGTCCGGCTGGTCGAGCGCATCGTCAACGGCCTGGGGTTCACCTGCATCCGTGAGCAGGTCAACGCCGTCGAGGCCTGGCTTGGCTCATTGCCGGGTCAGGTCTACGCCAACGTTCGCCAGCCGCTGGTCCATAGCCTCAACTTGGCGCACCTGATGCCGCTATCCTCGGTCTGGGCGGGCCAGGAAGCCAACCGGCATCTCGCCGGACCGCCGACCTTCCACGCCCTGACCAGTGGCGCGACGCCTTTCCGCTTCTCGACCCATGTCGACGATGTCGGCCATATGCTCCTGGTCGGCCCCACCGGCGCGGGCAAGTCGGTGGCCTTGGCCTTCCTGGCCCTGCAGTTTCGCCGCTATCCCGGCACCCAGGTCTATGTTTTCGACAAGCGGTTCTCGGCGCGAGCTGTCACCCTGGCGATGGGCGGCAGGCACTACGGTCTGGCCAGCGACAGCGGCCTGGCGTTCCAGCCCTTGCGTGACATCGACCGTCCCGGCGCGCGGGCCTGGGCCAGCGAATGGCTGGCGGACCTGTTGGCCAACGAGCGCGTCCCGGTCACCCCAGAAATCAAGGACGCGCTGTGGTCGGCGCTGGTCAGCCTTTCGGGCGCGCCGCCAGCCGAACGGACGCTGACCGGGCTTTCGATGCTGCTCCAGTCCAACCCGCTGAAGGCGGCGTTGGCGCCCTACACGCTGGATGGGCCGTTCGGCCGTCTGCTGGACGCGGCCGAGGACGGGTTGTCGGTCGGCGATGTGCTGTGTTTCGAGACCGAAGCGCTGGCCTCGACGCCGTCTGTCGTCGCGCCGGTCCTGACCTATCTCTTCCACCGGCTGGAAGCGCGGTTCGACGGGCGGCCGACCCTACTCGTGCTCGACGAGGCCTGGAAGTTTCTCGACAACCCGCTCTTCGCGGCGCGCATCCGCGAATGGCTGAAGGAACTGCGCAAGCGCAACGTCAGCGTGGTGTTCGCCACCCAGTCGCTATCGGACATCGCCGACAGCACGATCGCCCCGGCAATCATCGACGGCTGCGCCCAGCGCATCTTCCTGGCCAACGACCGCGCCGCCGAGCCGCTATCGCGCAAGGTCTACCAAGGGTTCGGCCTTAACGACCGCCAGATCGAGCTGATCGCCCGGGCCACGCCCAAGCGCCACTATTACCTGCAATCTCGGCTGGGCAACCGACTGTTCGAGCTTGGTCTGGGGCCCGTCGCCATGGCGCTGTGCGGGGCCTCCGATCCGGTGACCCAGGCCCTGATCGACAAGGTCTTGGCGGAACACGGCGAGGCCGGTTTCGCGGCCGCCTTCCTCACCGCCCGCGGTCTCGATTGGGCCGCTCCCCTGGCCGCGAATTTCGCATCCACCCCCATCGAGAAGGACGCCACGCCATGACCCCGCGTCTCAAATCCCTGCGCCTACGCACCTCCCACCACGCGCGTCTGGTTATCGCCAGCCTCGCCGCCGCCTCGCTAGTGCTGGCGCCGTTGCCGGGCCTCGTCACGCCCGCCGCCGCGCAGTTCACCGTGTTCGACCCGACGAACTACGCTCAGAACCTGCTGACGGCCGCCCGGTCGCTGCAGCAGGTCAACAACCAAATCAGCTCGCTGCAGAACGAGCTGACCATGTTGCAGAACATGGCCCGGAACCTGAAGTCGCTCGACTACACGGCCCTGGCGCCGATCAGGGACGCGCTGCAACAGCTCGACGCCCTAATGGCGCAGGCCAAGGGCATGGCCTTCACCCTGGCCTCGACCGAGGCGGTGCTTGCCGACTCCTATCCGACGACCCTGGATCCCAACGCCACGACCAGCCAACTGCTCGACCGCGCCCGCGCTCAAGCCAGGGCGGCGATGGACGGCTACCGCCAGACCCTGAAGGTGCAGGCCAAGGTCGTCGAGAACGTCCAGGCCGACGCCAGCCTGATCGACCAGCTCGTCCAGCGCAGCCAGGGCGCGGCCGGCGCCCTGGAGGCCCAGCAAGCCGCCAACCAGCTCCAGGCCCTGGCCATCAAGCAGGACCAGCAAATCCAGAGCCTGATGGCCGCTCAGTATCGGGCGCAGGCGCTGGAAAGCGCGCGTCAGGCCCAGGTCCTGGAGGCCGGTAAGCTCGCCGCCCGCCGGTTCATCGGCGAGGCCTCCGCCTATACCCCTCGGCCCTGATCGCCCAGCGACCAGGCAGCGAAAGGCCACGCCCGTGGACCCCGCACCGGACCTCAACATCATCGACCGCTTCATGGCGGCCTTCAGCGCCTACATCGACAGCGGCTTTGGCCTGCTGGGTCCCGATGTCGGGTTCCTGACCACGACCCTGATCGCCATCGACGTCACGCTGGCGGGGCTATGGTGGGCGCTGGAAGGCGACGACAACGTCCTGGGCCGGCTGATCAAGAAGGTGCTCTATGTCGGCGCCTTCGCGTTCATCCTCGGCAACTTCAAGACGCTCAGCGAGATCATCTTCCGGTCGTTCGCGGGCCTTGGCCTGACCGCCGGAGGAGGCGGGGTCAGCGCCGAGGATTTACTGCGGCCGGGCAAGCTGGCCAGCATCGGCTTCACCGCCGCCCACCCCTTGATCGCCAAGGCCAGCGAACTGACCGGCTGGCCCGAAGTCGTCGCCAACGCGGTGACCATCGCGCTGCTCGCCCTGTCCTGGGTGCTGGTGGTCCTGGCGTTCTTCGTGATGGCCATTCAGCTTTTCGTCACGGTGCTGGAGTTCAAGCTGACCAGCCTGGCGGGCTTCGTGCTTGTCCCGTTCGCCTTCTGGAACAAGACCAGCTTCCTGGCCGAGCGCGTGCTGGGCAATGTCATTTCCAGCGGCGTGAAGGTGATGGTGTTGGCGGTGATCGTCGGCATCGGCGCGGGCTTCTTCGACGCCTTCGTCGCCACGCTCGGTCCGGATCCGGATCTCGGCGACGCCATGACCCTAGTGCTCGGCGCCCTGACGCTGGCCGGCCTTTCGATCTTCGGTCCCGGCATCGCTTCAGGCCTGGTGTCCGGCGCTCCACAACTGGGCGCCGGCGCGGCGGTGGGAACGGCGGCCGGCGCGGCCATGCTCGTGGGCGGCGGCGCGATGTTGGGCGCTCGGGCTCTGGGCGCGGCGGGAGCCGGCGGTCTCGCGGCGGTTCGCGCCGGGACCGCGATGGGTTCGGCGGCCAGCGCCGCCTACCAGCTGCGTCAGGCCACATCGGGCGCCAGCAGCGCGGCGGGCGTCGCGTCAGGCCTGAGCGGCGTGGCGCGCGCGGCCGCCGGCGCCGCGAGTCAGCCGTTCCGAGACATGGCTGGCCGCGCCGCCAGCTCGCTTTCCGACAGCGCGCAGCGCGGCCGCGCCGGCGCCTGGCGGGCCACGGGCGGCTCGAGTCCCGTGGCGGGTGCGCCGTCGCCGGCCGCCTCGGGCGCCGAGGCCACCGGCGGGCAGGGCACCGCGCCGCCGGCGTGGGCGCGCCAGCTGCAATCGGCCCAGTCCGCTCATGTCCGCCGCCACGCCGTGTTGCAGACCATCAAGGACGGCGATCGGCCCGGCGGCTCGGCCAACCCCGATCTCAGCAGTAAGGAGGATTAAGCCATGCGCTTTACTCGCACGCCTCAGCGCTACGGCCAGACGCCGGATCCCGTGACGCCCTACCAGAAGGCCGGCCAGCTCTGGGACGAGCGCATCGGCTCGGCCCGCGCCCAGGCGCACAGCTGGCGCCTGGCGTTCTTCGGCAGTCTCGCTCTGGCGTCGATCCTGGCCGGCGGCGCGATCTGGCAGTCGGCTCAAAGCCGTATCGAACCCTATGTGGTCGAAGTCGATCGCCTCGGCCAAGCAAGGGCCGTCGGTCCGGCTGAGCAAGACTATCGGCCGGACGACACCGTCTTGGCCGGCCAGCTGCGCCGGTTCATCACCGATGTCCGGTCCTTATCGACGGATCCGGTCATTGTGCGCCAGCGCTGGCTTGAGGCCTACGACCTGGCGTCTGGGCGCGGCGACGCCTTCTTGGACGCCCACGCGCGCGCCAATGACCCCTTCACCCAGATCGGATCGCGCAGCGTGTCGGTTCAGGTGATCAGCGTGGTCCGCGCCTCGCCCACGTCGTTCCAGGTGAAATGGGAAGAGAGGACATTCGAGCGCGGGAGCTTGGCCAAGTCGGAGCGCTGGACAGCGATCCTGACCCTGGTTCGGCAAAAGCCCAAGACCCGCGCCGAACTCGAGCGCAACCCCCTCGGCCTGTTCGTCGACGCCGTCGATTGGGCGCAGGAGGCCGAGACCCGTCCGGCCGCGGCGCCGGCGCCGACCGCTGCGCCTTCGATGCCTTCCCCGCCCATCGTTGGACCCGTTCAAGGAGACCTTCAGCCATGAATGTCCGGACCCCCATCCTGCTGGCCTGCGCCGCCACGCTCGCCGGCTGCGCCAATGGCAAGACCCCGCCGCCGACCATCGCCTTCGACGCCGCCGACTTCAAACCGGCCCAGGTCGCGGCCGAACCGCCGAAGCCTGTCGAGATCGTTGAGATCCCCAAGCCGCTGCCCCTTCCGGGTCAGCTGCTGCCGGCGCCCAGCACGCGGCCGGAGGCCCAGCCGCCGCGCGCGCGGGTCGAGGCCGCCAATCGCGCCGCGACGCGCGAGCCCAGCGCAGCCGGCTATATCAACGCCGTTCAGGTCTATCCCTGGACCGAGGGCGCGCTCTATCGCCTCTACACCGCTCCAGAACGCGTCAGCGATGTCGTCTTGGAACCTGGCGAGCAACTGACCGCCGTGTCGGCCGGCGACACGGTGCGCTGGGTGATCGGAGACACGACCAGCGGGGACGGGCAGTCCAAGCGGGTGCACGTGCTGATCAAGCCCTTCGCCTCGGGGCTTTCCACGAACATGGTCGTCACGACCGACCGTCGCGCCTATCACCTGGCGCTGGAAAGCACCGACGCCACGGCCATGGCGGCGATTTCCTGGATCTACCCCCAGGACCGACTCCTAGCCTTGCGACGCCTAAACGCGGAAGCCTCAGCAGCGGAACCTGTCGCGGACCACGTCGCGATCGACTCGCTGCACTTCCGGTATGCGATCAGCGGCGACAGCCCAGCATGGCGACCCCTGCGCGCCTGGGACGATGGCTCGAAGGTCTACATCGAGTTCCCCGATCGTCTCGACCAGGGCGAGGCCCCGCCGCTTTTCGTCGTGGGCCCGCTCGGCGACAGCCAACTGGTCAACTATCGCGTCCGAGGTAACCGCTAC
Source organism: Caulobacter sp. X (assembly GCF_002742635.1). Taxonomy (NCBI): domain Bacteria; kingdom Pseudomonadati; phylum Pseudomonadota; class Alphaproteobacteria; order Caulobacterales; family Caulobacteraceae; genus Caulobacter; species Caulobacter sp. X. The sequence continues at coordinate 1,040,605 of NZ_PEGF01000002.1, forward strand.
ATCGTCGATCGGCTTTTCGCCGCCGCCGAACTGCGGATGGGCGAGGCGCCTCAGCAAGTCGTCCGGGTTACCCGGACAGACGGCCAGTCCCGGGGAGGCGCGCGATGACCCAGGATCCTGACTCGCCCGGCGGGTCGCCGGAAGCGATGTCGCCGTCTAAGGTGGCGACCGACACCCTGAGTTTGCGCGCGCGGCCGCCACGCGTGGTTCGCTTTCGGCGCGGGCTGATGATCGGAGCTGCGGCCATCGGCGCGATCGGTCTGTCGGGTCTGGCGTGGTTCGCTCTTAGCCCGCGCACCTTTCAGATGACCAAAGCGGCCGACGAGCCGCAGGCCGCGGATCGGGGGACGCCGGCAGAGGTCGTCCGCCAGCTTCCGAGCGACTATGCCCAATCTGGCGCGGCGCCTCGCCTGGGGCCGCCATTGCCCGGCGATCTGGGGCGGGCCGTGATCGACCAGCAGCGCCGTGACAGTTTTGTAGTTAGCAGCGATCGCGCGAACGCTTCATCGGCTCGGCCAACCGCCGCTCAGCAAGCCGTCGAAGCCGAGCGTCAGCGACGGGCTGGTCAAGCCCGTCAAGCTCGCGAGGCGGGCGTCATGGTGCAGGTCGCCAGTCGCACCGACGCGGCGATCGCGCCCGGCGATCTCGTCGGCCCCTCCGCCGTGCCGACGGTGCCGGTCCCGTCGGCGGCCGCGATCCGAGATCCCAACGGCCAAGACCAGAAGGCGGCGTTCATGGAGGCCACTCCGCGCGCCGGCGACGTCTACAATCCACACCAACTGGAGACGTCGCGCTCGCCCTATCAGCTGATGGCCGGCGGCGTCATAGCCGCCAGCCTGATCACGGGTCTCAATTCCGACCTACCAGGCTTGGTGATCGCGCAGGTCACAGAGAACGTGTTCGACAGCGCCACGGGCCGTTTCTTGCTGATCCCCCAGGGCGCGCGGTTGATCGGCAGCTACGACAGCGTGGTCGCTTTCGGCCAGAGGCGCGCCTTGCTCGTCTGGCAAAGGATCATTCTGCCCGACGGCGCCTCGATCCAGCTGGACAACCTGCCGGCCACGGATGCCGCGGGTTATGCCGGGCTCGCCGACCAAGTGGATTTCCACACCTGGCAGCTTCTCAAGGGCGTCGCGCTCTCGACCTTGCTCGGCGTCGGCACGGAACTGAACCTTGGTGACGGCGAGAGCGATCTGGTTCGCGCCATCCGGCAGTCGACCCAGCAAAGCGCCTCTCAAGCCGGCCAACAGATCGTCGGCAAACAGCTCGACGTTCAACCCACCCTGCGCATCCGGCCCGGCTGGCCGTTACGCGTCATCGTCCACAAGGACCTGATCCTGCGCCCCTGGCGGGCTTTGTAGAGGAGTTCATCATGGCCGATCTGAAGCTAGGCAAGTTGCCCAACCGCACTCCGGTCAAGCTCACGCTCAGCATCATGCCGGACGTCGAAGACGCTCTGGGGGACTACGCGACCATCTACAATACCCGCAACGGCGTCGAGGCCAGCCCGGCGGATCTCGGCGCTTCGATGATCGAGCACTTCCTGCTGAACGATCGAGAGTTCGTCGCCGCCCGAAAGACCTTGCTAGCCGAGCGCCAAGGGCTCGACCCAAGACCGGCCGGTGCAAAGGCGCCGGAGGCGAAGTCATGATCAAGCTGGTCATCGGCAACTTCAAACCATCGCGCGGCGGTGGCTGGGAAGGAGAAGTCCGGACGCTAGTCGCCAACGCCAAGGTGCGGTTCGTTCCGAATGACGATCGAGCCAGCCCCAACGCCCCCGCGTTTCGCGTCATGGTGGGAAGCTCCCGAGTCGGCGACGCCTGGGAAGCCCGCTGGGGCACCGATCGCGCGCGCAGCTTCTTCAGGGTGAGTCTGGACGACCCGTTCTTGCCCGCGCCCGTGTCGGCCGCGCTGTTCCCGGATGAGGACGGCGTCAGCGCACAGTTGGTATGGACGAGGCCGCCGAAGGGCGAAGACAAGGACCAGGCCCCGCGCACGACCGAGCCCCCGTCACACGACCAGTTTTGAACGCTTAGGGTTGATAATACCGCGGACGAAGTTGTCCCATTGCTTCATCGCGGCACGTTTCTCAGGCATGTAGCTCCACCGATCGTACGCTTTCGAACTCACATCCTGGAGCGTGTGGTTCTGAATGCGATCGCGGATTTCCTTTGATAAACCCGCTTTCCCGGCAAGCGTCTTCCAGGTCCGCCGTAGGTCCCGATTGGTCACTATGGGGATGACCTCGCGCTCCCGCTGGCGCCAGATGAAGCTGTAGAGCGTCTGGTGGCTGACAGGTCGGCTAGGGTCCATCGCCGAGGGAAAGAGCCAGCCGTAACTGTTCGGCTTAATCGCGTCCAAGAGTTCAGCCGCAACATTGGGTACGGGAATAGCGTGTGGCTTGCCATTCTTGGTCTTCGACCAATCGAGGATCCTTTCCTTGGCGTCCCATTGGTCGACGTGTAGGCGCGCGATCTCGTCGACGCGCTGACCTGTCAACATGATCAGGCGAACTGCACGCGTGTACGGCGGGTGCACCGGCGTGTCCGGGCATTCCAGCCAACGATAGAGGCGACGGAACTCCTCTTCGTCGAGCCATCGGTTGCTGGGAACATAAGGCTCAGTTGGAATGCTGGCGGCAGGATTATGCACTAGACCGAAGCGCCGCGGCGTTGTGCTTCGGTAGTCGTGTTCTGACTTGAGGCCCCAACTGAACGCCGACCGGATATATCCTCTGACGTGGTCGGCCATCGAACGGGCCCCACGATCATATATCGGACGGATGACATCGACGATCTCGACCGGCGTGATGTCGCGCGCGGGGCGATGGCGGCCCAGCGTGTCAGCAATCTTGTTCAATCCCTTTTCCGTCTCCTTCCAAGATGCCTTCCCCGATGACTTAAGGTGGCCCGTATAGGCCTCGAAGAGGTCAGCGACGGTGCCGGCGCGCGTGTCGCCCACCACTTTGATGCTGCGTCCTTTTTGGATGCTGTCGGCAAAGTCACGCTCGTAGACCTCCCTGGCTTCGCGCAGAGACATCGACGGATAAGTGCCGATCTTTCGCCGAGTACGCCTGCCATCGCGCCACTGTTGCGCCATCCAATCGGCGGTGACGCGAGTTGGCATCGGCCTAATCATGATGATCAACCGGCCGGTGCCACGCCCCTCTCCATCAGCCAGCGCGACCGCCTTCTGGGACTGTTCAACTTCCTTGAGCGCGCGACGGAGCGCGCCGTCTGTGAGGCTCGGCATGAGACTCTCCCGATGGCTGGTAAGTCGGGTGTCGTCGCCACTTACTGGGGTCGGTAATTGGTGGCGTAAGCGACTGGATCAACCCTTCTTAACGGCCTCAGCATGCCGAATTCTGACGGCTCTGAAAAGCAAAATATGTAGCAAAATCAACGTGGTTGTATGGGGGTGCGCGTGACCGAAAAATCGCGAGTGGGATGGTTGTGCACGATGATGATGTTGCTGCTCGAAAGCTCCAGCGCCCGGCGCATGACCTCGCGCGGATAGACTGGGGCGTGGTCGACCGTGCCGCGGTTCATCACCTCGTCGGCGATCAGTTGGTTCTTCTTGTCGAGGAACAGCACCCGGAACTGCTCGCGCGACTCGTTAGCCAGGGCGACGCGGACATAGCCGAGCAGGGCGCTCCACGACGAGATGACCGGCCGCTTGACGATCTTGTCGCGGCCGGCGCGCAAGGTCGCTTCGTGCAGCAGCTTGATGTCCATCGCCGCCGTCTCGCCGACGCCGGGCACGGTGGCGAGCTCCTCGACCGTCGCGCCCAGCACGCCGCCGAACGAGCCGAACCGGGTCAGCAGCGCCTTCGCCAGAGGCTTCACGTCGCCGCGCGGATAGGTGCGGAAGAGATAGAGCTCCAGCAACTCGTAGTCGGGCAGGGCGACGAAGCCGCCGGCCTTGGCGCGCTGGCGCAGGCGGTCGCGGTGGCCGAGGTGGTGGGTGGGGGCGGACTTGCGGGCGGGCTTGGCCGAGACGGGCGGCGGCGCTTCGTCCGGCGCGCCGTCGGAGATCGTCAGGGATGAAACGCTGACCATGCCGTCCTCGACTCTGGGCGAGTAGTAGGCGTGATCGATCTAGGGTTGTCTAGCTGTTTTAGATGCTCCCCCGCGTTGCGGGGGGAGCTGTCACGGAGTGACTGAGGGGGCGAGCTGGGCGAACGCCGCGTTAGCCCCCTCCGGCCCGCTGGGCCACCTCCCCCGCGCTGCGGGGGAGGAACTTGCGAGGGCCTACCCGCCCAGGATCGCCGGCTGGAACAGCCCGGCCGGAGAGGCGGTGAAGATCTCGTAGCCGTCTTCGGTCACGCCGATGGAGTGCTCGCACTGGGCCGAAAGCGACTTGTCGCGGGTGACGGCCGTCCAGCCGTCCTGCAGCACCTTCACGGCCGGCTTGCCCAGGTTCACCATCGGCTCGACGGTGAAGAACATGCCGGGCTTCAGCACCGCGCCCTGGCCGGGGCGGCCGAAGTGCAGGATGTTCGGGGCGTCGTGGAACACCTTGCCCAGGCCGTGGCCACAGAAGTCGCGCACGACGCTGCAGCGCTGGGCCTCGACATACGACTGGATGGCGTGGCCGATGTCGCCCAGCGTGGCGCCCGGCTTCACGGCCTCCAGGCCGCGCTTCATGCCTTCATAGGTGATCTCGACCAGGCGGCGCGCGCGCGGGCCGACCTCGCCGACGCCGTACATGCGCGAGGTGTCCCCGTGCCAGCCGTCGACGATCACGGTCACGTCGATATTGACGATGTCGCCTTCCTTCAGGTTCCAGTCGCCCGGAATGCCGTGGCAGACCACGTGGTTGCGCGAGATGCAGACCGTCTTGGGATAGCCGCGATAGTAGAGGCAGGCGGGCAGGGCCTTGTGGTCCAGGATGAACTCGCGGGCCAGGGTGTCGAGGTGATCGGACGAGACGCCCGGCTGGACGTGCGGGATCAGCATGTCCAGGCACTCGGCCGCCAGCTTGCCGGCGCGGCGCATGCCCTCGAAGTCTTCCGGCTTGTGGATCTTGATCTGGCCGGTGCGGGTTTCGGCTTCGATCTCGAGGGTGTTGTCCAAGGTCATGCTCTACTCGGCGTCACCGCCGCGCATGGCGGCGATCCTGTCTGGGAAAGGCGTATCTCGACATCCTAGCACGGATTTCAAGCCTTTGGCGGACAAGAGTGTCACGGGGGCGTGTCGGCAGAATGGCCCAGGAAGGCAAGAAGTTGAGGCCTGCTTTAAGCTTCCGCCCCGATCTCATCCGTATGGACCGCAGCGCCAGGGCTCTACGGCGCCACGCGACGCACCACGCCGTCCCCCGCGTGGATCTCCTTGACGAAGCGCGCGTCCAGCCAGGTCGGCCGGTCCCGTCGCACGTGGCAGACGCCCTCGTAGCGCGTCACGCGGCGCGAGCCCCTTTCGGTCACGTCGGCGGTGAACTTGACGTCCCACTCGCCCGGTCGGCCTGTCGGGCGCGGGTCCATGTCGTCGGAATTGACGCCCTCGATCTCTTTCAGATCGAAGCGTTCGCGGAGCTCGCCGGTGCAGGCCTTGAACGCGAAGAGGATCCGCAGGCCCGTCATCATCTTGCCCTCGGGCCTGTTCGGATCGGGGCGTTCGCAGCCCGACAGCGCCACGGCCAGGACGGCCAGAGCCAGGACGGTCCTCTTCATACGCTCCCCCACAGCCGCGCCCCTCTCGCGCGAGCGTGTGAAGGGGTAATGCAACCTGCGGGGAATGCAGCTTAAATCGCTGTTAGGTGAGCGTTGGTCCACAGCATCGGCCGCGTGATCCCAATGGTCTCCGTCCCCATCGCGCACGCATAGACCAGCACCTCCACGCCCGCCTCCGCCGCCGCCTCCAGCCCGCGGGCGAACGCTGGATCGAGGTCGGCGCAGGCCTGGAACGTCTCGCAGTCCTCGCGCTGCACCACGAACAGCACGACGGCCCGCTCGCCCACCGCCACGCGGGCGGCGAGTTCGGCGAGGTGCCGGGTCGAGCGCTCGGCCTTGCAGTCGGGGAACTCGGCCAGGCCCGGCGTGCGCGAGAAGTGGCAGTTCTTCATATGCACCGAGCATTCACAACTACAGAGCTAGGGTGTGTCGGAAGAGGAAAATCCCTTGCGCGCCAAGGCTTACGCATATTCCCGTTACTCCTCTGCCGCGCAGGCTACCGGCGATAGCCTGCTGCGACAGCTCAGGTCGGCGACTGCGTTTGCGGAACGCGAGGGCCTTGAATTGGATCTCAGCGTCCGAGACCCTGCTGTAAGTGCCTACACTGGCGCAAACAGAGTTAAGGGGGCCTTGGGCTCGTTCATTAAACGGGTCCAAAACGGTCAGATCGAGCGCGGTAGCTACCTACTTGTCGACAGTATGGACCGGCTCAGCCGCGAGAGCGAAACTGAAGTCCTCCACCTCCTAACCGGTTTAACCCGCGCAGGGATCAAGGTTGTGAACCTCTCCGAGAACCACGTTCTCGACGAGAACGCTGAAGTTTACGACTACATGCGCGTGCTGATCCACGCGGCTCGATCAAACGCCGAGAGCAAGGAAAAGGGGCGCAAGGTAAGAGAGGCGCGCGAGCGCAATAAGGCGCGTGCGAGGGAAGAGGGGCACCGTTGGCATAAGACCGGCCCAGCATGGTTGGAGGCCATTGTGACCGGCGCGGGTCCAGATCGTGTGATTCAGTTCGTCCCGATCCATAACCGGGTGGCGGTCGTTCAGCGCATCTACGATAGCGTTGAGCGTGGAATGGGTACAACGGCTATCGCCCAATCCCTAAATGTCGACAAGGTGCCAACCTTCAGGCACGGCGTGTCCTGGCAACATTCTGCTGTGCTTGGGATCGCAAAAAGTCGGACCGTTTTGGGCGAGTATCAACCGAAATTCGCGCCTGCTGGAATGCGGGGTTCGCTTCGCCCAAACGATGGCGATCCAATTCCCGGCTACTACCCGCAAGTCATCGACACCGCACAATTCCACCGCGTACAACGAATTATCAGAGATCGAACGAACAACAACAAAGGGCGGCGAGTGAACGCTAAGGCGTTCAATAACCTCTTCTTCGGGATCGCCAAGTGCGGAGTTTGTGGCGGAACGGTCGGCTATCATACCGCTACAAAAGGGCATAATCGCTCATCCGCATTGCGATGCGGGAATGCTGGAAGAAGTGCGCCGGGGCCGATCACGCCTGACCGGCCATGTCTGAACACCAGGCGCTATAACTATCCGAAATTGGAAAGGGCCGTGCTTCAGCACGTCAAGGAGTTTGACCTTCCAACCGACCAGCCGATGGTCGCTCGGCCAACAGCGGCGCTCGCTTTAGCCCTCGCGGAACGCGACGACCTAAATCAAAAGGTCGAAGCCTTGCTCGACATGTTGGAAAACGGCGATGCGCGGATGAGGGCTCGCTACAGTCAGCGGATCGCCGAGTTGGAGGTCAAGGAGGCGGAGATCAGAGCGCTTCGCGATCAATTGGACCAGGGCGAGGTTCTGGTTCCGGCAGTTAACTATCATCGGAATTTGGCGAAACTACTTTCAGAATTAGACAGTCTGCAGGGGCGTGAACTTTACGAGGTTCGGGCCTCGATCTGTGAAAACCTACAAGCGGTAGTTGACCAGATGAGGTTCCATCCCGGCGGCGACGTGGATGTTATTCTTGCCGGTGGGGTGAGGGCGTATCGTTTTCGAGACGGTGAGTTCGTGCGGGCGGTCGACATGTCCCGTCAACTCTCGACTGAGCAAAACGAATTGGCCATGGTTTTACGTGCTGGGCTAACAGGTGGAGAGGCGAGAGCAGAAGAGCGTCTGCGGCGTGTCATTGCCGCCGACTAAACGCTGCTGCTCGCGATCCCGCCAAGAGTCTGCTTTCGTCGCAAAGCGCCGCAAGACAGCTGTGCGCCTCAATGTCGCATGGTGTAGGGCGTGATCTCCTTTTTGAGATCACAATACATTAAGGTTTTGTTGCCCATGATGTTCCGTTCCCAAATCAGAGGCGGCAATGGGCCAAGATCACGACGTTTATGAGCGAACCGCGTTCATTGGTATGGATGAGAAGGCTCGCTCTGCCTTGCGCGACTTGCGGCCGATCATTCAAAAAAACATCGGTCCGGCACTTGATACTTTCTATGCCAAGGTTCGATCTACACCTGAGACGAGCAAATTTTTCAACGATGAGAAGCATGTGCAATCTGCCTCTCGTCGGCAGCAATCGCATTGGGGTCTCATCGCTGAGGGGGCATTTGATCAGGCCTACGTCCAAGCCGTTCGGGCGATTGGCCAAACTCACGCGCGTATTGGTTTGGAGCCGCGCTGGTATATCGGCGGCTACGCGTTGGTTAGCGAGCATCTGATCCGGGCGACGATCAAAGAGTTGTGGCCTACGGGCTTTATGGTGAAGGGGGATCCTGAAAGGGCCGGCGATGCGGTTTCGACGCTTGTAAAGGCCGCGATGCTGGATTTGGATTTCGCCATATCTATCTACCTGGAGACTATCGAGGCCGAGCGTCAGCGACTTGAGGCTGAGCGCTTGGCTGGCGAAGTTCGCCAGAAGGCGGTTGTTCAAGCGCTAGGCGAAGCGCTTGAACGGCTAGCCGAGGGTGATCTGGTTGGTCGTCTTGACGCCGAAGTAGCGCCCGAATTCCGGAAGTTGAAGGACGATTTTAACAGCGCCGTGGCGGTTCTTGAGCAGGCGATAGGCCGGGTTTCTGGCGCAGCCGAAGGGATCCGCATTGGCACGGACGAGATCGGGGTCGCCGCTGACGATCTATCCACTCGCACAGAGCAGCAGGCTGCCAGTCTTGAGGAGACGGCAGCTGCGCTTGACGAGATCACCGCAACAGTTCGCCGTTCAGCGGCGGGAGCCCGACAGGCCCAGGATGTAGTGGCTTGTGCAAGGGCCGATGCTGAACGTTCGGGTAGCGTAGTTGACCAAGCTGTTACGGCTATGGGCGAGATCGAGGTCAGCTCTCGCCAGATCGGCAACATTATCGGGGTGATTGATGAGATTGCCTTCCAGACCAATCTACTGGCGTTAAATGCTGGCGTGGAAGCTGCGCGCGCAGGGGAAGCGGGGAGGGGCTTTGCTGTTGTCGCGCAGGAAGTTCGGGCATTAGCGCAGCGTTCAGCTGACGCAGCCAAGGAGATCAAGGCCTTGATCAATGCTTCGACGCGCCACGTCGAGGTTGGGGTTGGGCTGGTCGGGCAGACTGGTGATGCGTTGCGGGGTATCGTCGGTAAGGTCGCCGACATTGATGCCTTGATTGGTGAGATTTCTGCCTCGGCTCAAGAGCAGGCGCGGGCTCTTCATGAAGTGAACGCAGCCGTTAATCAGATGGACCAGGTCACGCAGCAAAATGCCGCCATGGTGGAGCAAACCAATGCCGCCACGCAGGCCCTTAAGAAGCAGACCGCTGAACTGGTCAGGCAAGTCGATACCTTCCGCAGTTCCAGTGGCGATCAAATCGCGGTCGCCGCTGCGTCTGCCGGAGCTGTTCATGCCAACCGCATTCGCGGTGCCACCGCGCTTGCCGTGAAGGCGCGTGAGGGATTCTAGCTATCCACACTCCTTGCCAGTCAACAGGTGCGCAGGGAGCGATGGAGAATGAGATTGCTCAAACTCGGTAAGTTGATCGCGGCGAGGCGAGTCGCAAATGTGGTTGTGACTGCTCGGCTTTACCGAGAGTAAGTCTCGATGCGCACGTCAAAATTTGATATTGACCTAGCGCTGCTTGTGGGGTGGGGCATGAGGCGTCTTGGGGCAAGACTTTTTCGCAGTCTGACAGGCTTGGGGTGGAGCGCCATCGTCGTGGCTGTATGCCTGCTCCTTCTTGCGATCGTCGTTACGTTCTGGGGAACGTACTGATGATAAGGGCTGGGCCGATCTTGGCCCGTCTCCTTCAGTTCTTTGACGACTATGACCATGGTCGCATTGATGAGCGGGCGCGTCGGGACTACGCGGAACTGTCGGCGAGGGTCGAGATCGCGACGCTCAATATGGAGGGGGCGGAGACCGAACAGGAAGCGGCGCAGCATTGGAACAATGCTGCCGCCGACATTCTGCGTTTCCTTCAGGGGTTGGATGAGCCGACGATCCATTAACCTTGCGAAATATTGATTTAGATCAGAGCCGCGCCTCATTTCGCAAGACGCGCAAATATACATGGTTAAGCTGAAAATGGTCCTTGCCTTGGAGTTTCAGCTCTTCTATATGCATGGCCGATCGCCGAGGGGCTTCCCGGCGACTTGATCTGGGCTGGTTAGCCGCTCTGCGTAAAGGGTTCGATCCCCTTTCAGGTCACCGACCTTGAACTACTTCGGCGGGGCTATTCTCGCCGTCCCGAACTAGACCTCGCAGTGGGCTAGTGTCGGTGGATCTCCCCAAGTTCAGGGTTGGGAGATCAACTGCATGACTTCCATCCTTACCCCTATTGAGCAGGCTGCGATGGCCGCTGACTTCGACAAGAAGGCCAGCGACATTCGCAAGCAGAGCGTCGACTACGTCGCCGCAGCGGCGGCGTTCAAAGCGACCAAGGAGGCCTACGAAGGGAAGAAGTGGAAAGCCACTTGGGACATGGCCTCCGGCATTGTCCATCTCGTCCGCGAGTTCGGTGATCCGGCGAACTTCCCCCACATCGACCCAGTGTTCGAGACGCGCGGCCTCCTAGGCCCGCGAACGGGCGACCGCCCCATCGCTTCCTTCTGCACCCTCGCGACGGGCTATCCAGGCGAGAAAATGGTCGAGAGCGCCCGTGGCGGCGGCAAGCTGGTCAAGCAATGGATCAAGAACCGCTCCGGCGAAAAACTGGCCGATCCGTGCTCTGAAGTCGTCGCGCGGCTTGATGACGGCGAGACCATTGCCGACGTCGCCAAGTTCATCGAGGACTACGAAGACCCCGTGAGCGGGCGGAAAAACCTCATCGGCCTGACCGACGCCTGGAAGCGTCGCTGCGCCGGTGACGAACCCGAAGCCGTTGTCACGAGCGATGAGATTGCCACGGGCATCATCCACACAGTAGCCAGCACCGAAACGCTCGCGACCATGGACGTCAACGACCTTCCGCCCGGCCTGGCCCTCAACCGGGTCTCGGAAGTCCTGGCCATCATCGGCGATGATGGAATGGTTCGCTTCCGGCTTTCACCCCGTCAGGATCTCGCCGCCGTCAGCGCTGGATTGAGCAAGCCTGACGGGTCCAAGGCCGCGCTGCCGATCAAACAGGCCATGGAGCTTTTTGCGTCGTCGGCGCTGCTGCTGCCGGTCGGCTTGTCCGATTTGCCGAAGGAGGAAGGCGATGATCCGGCCGCGCCGGGGACGAAACGGCTGCCGACGACGCGTCAGCACTTCCTCATCGACGGTGAATGGACCTCCGCACTGGCCCGTGACGCCAATCCCACGCTCCTGATGATGGCCAAGCCGGTCGGGCCTGGCCTTCCGCTCCCCAAGGGCTCGTTCTTCGTGAACGCCTCCCAGCGTGGGCGACTGGAAGGACAGATCATGCCGCTGGACCGGCGCGAACTGTGGGACCGGGTCAGCCAGGACGTCTCGGCGACCGGCGTGACCTCCCTGGTCTTCCGTGCGCGCGAGAACGTCCGGGTCAAGGACATGAACCTGAGCCTTCAGGTCGCGTCCGAGTTCGGTCAGGGGCGTCGCGAAATGTGGATGTGGCTGCTGGACGAAAAGGTGTTCAAGCCCACCGCCTCGTTCGACGTTCCCGTGACCGTGTTGCCGGAACTGGCCAAGTCCTTCGTGACCAAGAATGCGGCCAAGGGCGCGGGCAGGCATGCGGACGTATCGGTCACCGCCGACAGCTTGTCGCTTTCCGTGGGCGCGGGAACGGCCTTCACCATCGAGGGCAAGGGCTCGGCGACGGCCAAGCTGGCAGTGCTGGCGCGATCCCTGGTGGATACGCTTCGGGTTGTGCTGGACATGAAACCCGAGGACCTGACCTTCCACATCGACCAGGGGGGCGCGTTGGAGATCAGCTTCACGACCGAGGCCAACGCCTATCGGGTGTTCCTGCCCAAGGCCGTCCAGACCGACAAGGTCTGGGTCGCCAACCACAGCGGACGGTTCCGCCGTGTGACGCGCGACGACTTCACCGCCTGACCGGCAAAGACCCTTCCCCGAAATAGTGGGGAAGGGTCGCCCCTTCCTGGAAATTCGATCATGACCAACCAACCCCTCGGGCTGGACCGCGCCCAATATGCGCCCGCCCTTCAGCATGCCTTCCTCGACATCGTGGGGAAACCGGCCTCCCGCGCCATGCCGCACGGCCTTGCGCCGTCCGACCTCAACCCACTTGATCCCAGCGCCCTCGTCCATGCGCCCTACGTCTTGGTCAGCGGCGGTCAGTATCTTGGCCGCAGCAACACGCCCTCCTGGCTCAAGGACCGCCCCGATGGCTATTCGACCGTCATCGGCGACAGCGGCGGCTTCCAGTTCATCACCAAGCCGTTCAGCTACGAGGCTAGCTGCCGTGAAAGCCTTGAATGGCTGGAAGCCCACGCCGATATCGGGATCACCCTCGATATCCCGACCCGAGCTATCGGGCCTTACGCAAAGGGCCGCGCGACGGGCCAGTTTCCGACCTTTGCCGACGCCCTAGCGACTTCGTTGGACAACAACAGGTTCTTTGCCGCCAACCGTGGCGGGGCAGTCCCTTACCTCACCACCCTTCAGGGTCGCGACCGCAAGGAGATCAGGGCCTGGTATGACGCGGTCAAGAATGAGCCATTTGAAGGCTGGGCATTCGGCGGTGCTACCCGCCAGCTGGCCAGGCTTGTCGAGGTAATCGGCTGGCTCCTGCGTGACGGCAAGCTGAACGACCGACAGCGACATATCCACGTCCTCGGCACCTCCACCGCCAAGGCCGCGGTGCTGCTGACGGCGGTTCAGAATGCGCTGCGGGCGCGACCGGGCTTGTCCGAGCTACGGATCACCTTCGACACCGCCACGCCGTCGCACCTGATGTCCTATAATAAAGTCGCAGGCCCCCTCAGAGCGTCACCACAGGGTCTTGTCGTCTCGTCGCATGTCGCACCCTGTAACGGCGTCTATATCGGCTCTACGAAGCCCTTCCCATTCGCCGAGAGCGCGATAGGCAAACGCATCACCCTTGGCGATCTCTGCGTCGAGGGGAGCTATTCGGCCGGAACGGCCTGGGACACCCTATCCGGCGCGATGATGGTCAACCACTCCATCGACCGGATGTTGACTGCCTTTGAACAGGCCAACCGGCTCGCCGAACTTGCTCCCGGCAGCTATTCCCTGATCGGCAAGGGCGGGATCAGGGCGGACTACATGCCTGCAAGCCTGTCGGCCGATCTGACGACCGTAACGCAAATCCTCTCAGCCTCCGATCCCGTCGCCGAGTTCGCCAGGCGGGGAACCCACCTGACCGGCTGGACGGTCGGTGTGGACGAGGTCGAGTTCGACGACCCCGACCGCTGACTTTATGACCCTCCGCATCGACCGAGCCCCCTGGTTCTGCCAGGGGGCTATTGGGGTGCCGGGCCCCGGTTGGTCATTCTCATCGTGAACCTTCTCCTGAGGGGCTCTTGCAGGGTCACGGCGGCTTGGTCGCTACCGCGTGTTGTCTACCACCCTTTCGCCCCTGCTTGAGCCCTTGCAGGGCGGAGGCGTGGGTGTTCCCGGGAGATAGGCCAACGCCGGGCTCGCCGCCGCGCCATTATTTCCTCGACTGGCGTCGCAGACAGGTGGCTGTCCGCAGGACGGAGCCGAAGGCGACCGAGTGGAGCGACAGCGACGGCCGAAGGCATCCAACGAGTGGAGGCGAAAGCCGTTGACCAAGTGGATTGCCGAGCAAGCGCGTGAAACGCGCGGAGCGAAGGCGTAATCCACGCCGGTCTGGCTTTCTTGTGTGGAGTTCGTGGTGGTGAGGGAGTGCCTGAAGGCATCATTTATCTTCGATAGATGGTCTTAAGTTACTGCTTCGCCGCCAGGAAGTCCGCACAGGATTTCCACTTATTATGATGGTCTTAAGTTACTGGTCGGCGGAAATTCCGCTCAAGCGGTCCCCGAAAAATGTCAGGTCATAAATATAGGCGAAGCAGCAGGGGCGAAGTCTGCCGCTTCGGCAGAAAGTTCCTGATCGCTTTCCTTGAAGAAGAAATGCCAGGCCTTGCTGCGCGTCGCCCCCGCGTGGTGGGGCCTTTCTTCTTAGGAGTATCAACGTGATGACATACGATGAATATCTCGTGGTCTGGTATAACCGCAGCCGCCGCTATCAGCTGAGGTGCGGGCGAGCCTTCAACCTGAATTTCGACGAGTTCTGTGGCCTGGTTTCGAATTATCAGCGGGCGGTGATTACCAGCCGTCTCGAACAAATGGAGGGCACCGCAGCTACCCCACAGCGCGTCGGCTACGTGCTTAGCTGGGTGTCGCCGGAAGCCCACGCTGCCGGTGTTATGGACAGCTCGACCGCCAAAATCCTCAACTACAGGAACAGCCGGCAAATGTTCCGCAAACGAAAGGGTGACACGCATTCCGACGGCGCGCGGGCGCGGATCGGGGCGGCCAAGCGTGGCAAGGAGCAGACCCGGCAACACGTCGAACGTCGTGCGGAAAAGCAACGCGGAATAAAGCGCGGGGACATGTCCAAGGAGACCAAGGCAAAGATCAGGGTCAAAGCTCTCGCGAGAGAGGCAGCGAAACGTGCCCAGGCCGGCCCTGCAGGGCCTTGCCGAGCCGAACGTAATCCTCAAGGAGGTGAACGCCAGTCTTGGATCTGATCGCCGCGCGGTGATCCTCCACCGTCTTCAGTGAGAGGCCAAGGTCATTGGCGATGGCCTTGCTGCTCTTGCCGTCGGCGACCAGCCTCAGCACCTCACGCTCTCGGGGCGAAAGCTTCTCGACAACCTGAGCCGCACGGATGCGCTCCCGGCTCCAAGTCAGACCTTCGGAAACCGACCGCAAAAGCCTCTCCTCGTCGATCGGCTTCTCAAGATAGTCGATGCCCCCATGCCGGCGGATCGCGTCCACCGCGTCGGCGGTGTGGGGCCAGGCAGTCATGAATAGGACCGCCGCGCCCGGAGCCCAGGCGCGTATGCTTTGGGCGACATCAAAGCCGTTGTCGTCGCAGAGCATGATGTCCGTGACGATGCAGAGCCCGCCATCACCGCCCCTATGCACACTAGGGAGGCCTGCCCGATCCGCGAAAGCGTGCGCTTCTAATCCGTGACGCCCAAACAGGCGCGCGAGGCTCTGCGCCAGGTCAAGGTCATCGTCGATAACCTAGATGGCGTCACCCATGCTCGAACGCCTTAATCGGAAAATCGGCGCGGTAGATTACGCGTGAGCCGATTTCGCTTCGTCTCAGCTCGCCGCCTGACGCCTCGACAATGGTTCGCGCGATGATGAGCCCCACGCCCATGCCATCAGCCGGGGTGACGGTCGGAGTGTTCTCTACGGCGAAAAAAGCTCTCGCGGGCGTAGAGCCCAAACGGACCATCACGCTCGTTCCGGGCGAGGCGGACATCGCGTTGCGCAGCAAGTTGACCAGGGCCTGCTGTAGCTCCAATGCGTTGCCGACAATCTGCTCGCGAGATGCGCCGTCGATCTCCAGTCTGACCTTCAGAGCCTTGGCTTCCGATTGAACAACCAACACCGCTTCGTTGACCACGTCCGAAAGCGCGATCAACGTCGCGGGTTCGGTCGTCCGCGCACCAAAGCGCCGTAGCGTCCGCACCAGTTCGGCAAGGCTGCTGCTCTTGCGCTCGATGAGCTGCGCCGTGAACTTGAAATCCTCTTCCTCGATGGACCCGGCTTGGCTCGCTTCCCGCAGATGCTTGGCCTCGACAGCCAGCGTAGATAGCGGCTGGCTGATCTCGTGGATGATCGCCACGGACATGGCACGCAGGGTCTTCAGCCGTTCGGCCTGAAAAAGCAGCCGATCACGCTGGGCGATCTCCGCGGCGTGACGGATTTCAGCGTCGGAGTAGCCGCCCGCCAGGTAGCCCGCGACAGCGATACAGGCGGCCAATAGGTGCAGCTCCACCCGATCAGCGGTCGGCGTCGCGGTGGGAAGACCAAACAGCACGTAAAGCGCTGTGGACGCTGCCACGCTCCAGGCGGCCCAGGGGCCAAGACGGAGACCAATCCACACGGTCGCCAGAACAAAGGGCTCCAGGCGCACACCCAACTCGGCGCTGTAGGCCACCCATGAGACCAGGAAGGCCAGCACGACCGCCGCCGCGCCCTCGAACACCCGAGGCGTCGTCAGGCGCTTTGGCGCATGACGGCTTTTCGCGCTTCGCAGCGCCAACGCCCAGAGCAACGGCGGCGCGAGCAGAAGAACGCCCAGCACGTCGCCGATCAGGAACGTGAGAATGGCCGCCAGCCGATCCACGACGTGCGATATCAACGACGCGCGCTGATCGAGAAAGGCCCAAGGCAGACTGAAACTCGCCGCCACCGCCGGAGCAACCGCCATGGCGATCGCCATGGACAAGGCTGTTTCCTTCTCGGGCTTTTCCTTGAGGGCCGCCCGAACCACACGGATGCCAAGGCCGTAACCCAGCGGCGGCAACACTACGCTCAAGCCGAACACCAGTGCTTCGATTGGCGGCTTGTCCAGTCGCCCCCAGAGGGCCTGAACCAGCAGTTCGGCGAGCGCGAACGGCCATGCAAACTTCGCCCCATACCGCCAGAGAAACGCGAAGCGAACGCCAGCGATCGGATACCAGAGGCTGTAGATCGTGATGCCCCAGGCCCTCGCCAGGGAATGCAAGACCGCGAACAGAAAGGCGTAGGTCGCGATCAGGCCCAGGCCGAACGGAGATAGGACGTAGGTCTTCGGGGGCTGAGCGCGGTCCAAATCCATATCCAGCTTTACTGTAGGGCGGCCAACTAGGGCGCTATCCGGGTTTAGCCCGGATAGCAAAGGTTGTGCGGCGCTGTTTAGCCATGGGATGTGTTTTCCCTCACGACGCGCGCTTGCCCATCGGCGGGCTGCGCCTCGCTTAGCCGCTGCGAGCGGTCGAGTTTTTAGATGGCGTCTATCAATACCAACGCCGCCGCGAACCAAGCACGACAGGCGCTCGCTGCCGCGCAAAAGGAACTGGCGACGAGCCGCACCCGGATCGCCACCGGCAAGGCTATCGGCTCGGCGAAGGACAATGGCGCGATCCACTCGATCGCCACCATGATGACGGCGGAGCGGAGTGGCTGGACCGTCGCCAACGACAGCCTGGCGCGGGGTCAGTCCCTCATCGCGACGGCTTCGGCGGGTTTAGACGCTGTCTCGGATCTCTTGCGGAAGGCGCGAGAGAAAGCGGTTGCGTATCGCGACACATCGCTAAGCACACAAGCAAAGGCAGCGATACGCGCGGACATCGAGGCTCTGCTACGCCAGATCGACCGCACGGCGCTGCGAACGGAGTTCGATGGCAAGAAGCCGTTGGCGGATACCCTGACGCCGACCACGGTGACGCAAACGACCACCACCTACACGACGGTGACTTCACCCTATACCCCGCCTGCAATGTCTAACCTCGTCGGTTACACGTCTGGCTCTGGCAGTCGGACATTCGCAGTGAACGGCGGCGCAGCGGCAGGTCGGATCGACCTTGATATTGATACTTACAGCGCCCTGGATGTCGTCGAGGTATGGCAAGGGGCGCAACGCGTAGCCGCGACAGGCCAGCCCTATGTGTCTGGCGGGGCGGCGGTCGGGCCTGGGGCTCCAGTTACCTATCAAAATGTTCTCAGCTTCGATTATGACCCTGCCAACGGACAGTCGTTAGAATTTCGCTTTAACGAGAATTTCGGCGGTTCCGGGTGGCAGATTAATAACGTCGTTCTGACACCGACCGATCCACTCCCCACGCCGACCACGACGACCACCACCACATCGGTTCTGGCATCGGTCGCGACCAACTATGAGTTCGTCAGGTCTTCGATCGGCGACCTCGAAGGCGTCGCTGCGCGCCCCATGACGCTGAACGCCTTGAAGCTCGACGCGATCGACTGGAATGAGCCCGCCCAACTGTTCAGCAGTCTCGACGCTGCCCTCGGACAGGCCGTGGAAGCCGCAACCTACTACGGCGAGCGCGCGAGTTCGTTCGATCGCCTTATCGAACAAAACGGACGCCTCGCCGACGCTTTAGAGACCGGTGTCGGAAACCTCGTTGACGCCGATTTGGGCCGAGAAAGTGCGAAGCTTCAAGCTGGGCAGATCAAGGAAAGCGTCGCGACGAAAGCGCTCGCGATCGCGAACGCGGCGCCTCAATGGATACTGTCCCTTTTCAAAGGTTGAGCGCGTTACCAGCAGGCTTTCCAGCTAACCGATAGATGCTGGCCGGCGAACAGCCAAGGCGCTCCGCGATCGACCGCGCCGACATCCCGTCCAAGCTCATGCGCTTCACCGCGTTCCTATCAATGGAAGCCTTCCGTCCGCGATAGACACCCTTTGCTTTGGCGTTCTCGATGCCCTCCCGTTGCCGTTCCTGGCGAATGTCCAGCTCGAACTCAGCGACGGCAGCCAAGATGCCGAGCATCAGTTTGCCGTGGGTGGTCGTGGTGTCGATCCCGCCCTGTTGGAGGCATCGGAAGCCAACACCCTTGGCGGTCAGTTGCTCGACGGTGCGGTGAAGGTCGGCGGCGCTCCGGGCGAAGCGGTCGAGGCGCGTGACCACGAACGTGTCGCCCTCGCGGCAAAAATCCAGGGCGCGTTGCAGCTCGGGCCGATTGGCCGCCCTCTTGCCGCTGCGCTGTTCGCTGAAGACCTTCTCGACCCCGGCTTGGGCGAGTTGATCCAGCTGAACTTCAAGAGATTGTTCGGTGGTGCTGACGCGGGCGTAACCGACGAGCATGGCCTTCTCCTTTGGGTCTAAGGCCATTCGCGATTGTGTCTTATAGGGCGGAAATCAACCTAATTAAGACGCCTAGCAGGGCGTCGGCAGGCGTCGCGTATGGGTGTAGTCTAATGCGACACGCCCCGCATCTGCATACAAGGTGAGGATGGCGGCTATATCGACTATGTTGAGCGAATCGCGCCAAGTTCGAGGCGCGGGAAGGCCGCCACAACGATAAGGTGGCCCGCACCGCAGGCTTACAAGCAGCGGGAATGAGCCATTCGACATTAATTCTCCGGCTCAGCGCCGCGCGGCAGGCAGGCGGCGGCCAGGCGTGCCTTGAGCCGGTCACTATGCGACAGGTCGATGGAGAACAGCTCCAAGCGATCAGAGCTGGAGTTGACGGCGTAATTTCCGATCAACCCTTCTTCGCATCCAGTTTCGCGATGATGCGGATAGAGAAGGGTGAGCTTGCCGCACTGATAGAGGCGGCCATAGGCCATCATCTGGTAGACGTCGGCTTGAGACACGCCGCGTTTTGGATCGTCGATCCGCCCCGTGATCCGCTTCCATTTGGTGTCGATCACCTGCAGCACGGCGTCGCCGCGCTTAATGAGGATATCCGGGCGGGTCTGAAAGATCTGGCGTCGGTCCTCGTCTTCGAGGCAATAAAGCCGACCGCCTTGGCTGACTACGCGAAGGTCTGTGTGGGACAGCGCACTCCTGAGCATGCGCGCGACATACTCCTCAAACAGCGTATTCATCTCAAACATCAGCGAGAAGCCTTCGCTACCGCCGCCCGAGGTAGTTTGAAAGCGTTCACCTAGCAGTAGACGCGCGAGGTTCAGCAGTTCGCGCCAGCGCTCATTTGTGCGGTCCAGCACCACATCGCGCCAGCGCAGAGCTGGCACGGGGACAGGCGCAATATCTGCATAGGCAAATGCCAGTTCGCGCAGGCGGTGCTGATTGTCAGGGGTGCGTGCGATGCGGGAAAGCCGCGTGATCGCCGCCTTCATGATGCGATTGAGCGCGATGTCCGGCGTCAGCGCATCGTAGCGGCATGCGAGCCGCGACGGGGCGACCGCCAGTGTCGTGAACTGGCGCGTGACATTCAGTCGCCCACGTAACACCGGCAGATCGTCGGCATGTTCGACGTAGCGACGCGGTATTCCTTGTCGCACCGCATCGACCAACTTTTCTGAGAATAGCCGGACCAGTATCTCCAGCATTGTCTCGCGCTGCCAGTCGAGCGCGGTGATCTGCCCCGCTTCAATCTTCAGGTCGAGCGCAACCGCGAGCATATGGACGAGACGGCGACGGATGTTGCCCGTAGCCCGGCCGCCTTCCTCGCCGGGTACGTCGATCTTGGGCAAGATCTCTAGGGTACAGCCGCTGGCGGCAATGACGCCGACGACGCCGCGAGCGCGAATTGCCTTGCGGCCATGCTCAAGGATGCCGCCGCGACGAGAGGCGAGCGGCGATGCGGACGCAACCGCCGCGATCCGCTCTGCGGCAAGCACCGGAATCTCGTCCGCCGCATCGCCGTAGCGGATGCTCTCCCATTCAAGAAGCGTTCGGCGGATCACGCCGAGGCGAATCCATCATAGGAGAATGTATCGCGAACACTCCAGCGATAGCGCGGGGCCACATCTTCATTGCCACCCAAGCCATGGGGTGCCTTCAATCTGCGGCGGTTGATGAAGCGGCCCTGGCGATCGCCTTCGCCGTCATCACCGTCGCCCAACACGGCGGCGACCTTCGCCCAATCCTCATAGAAATATTCAGCGAGCAGAGGGATCACTTTGTGCCGCATGACCGCATCCAAATCATCGCGCGTCTTGCAACCAATGAAATAAGCGTGACCGATCTGATGCTCCCGGTCAAAGAGATACTCGACCCGCTCATTGATAATAGCCAGCAGGGCCGCAACGTCGATGCCGTCAACTGTTCCCAACAATGAGGCATCAGGCATCAACTCGCGAAATTCGAACCGGCGGCGCAGCGCGGTATCGAGCAGCGCGATCGAACGATCGGCTGTATTCATGGTGCCGATGATATGTAGGTTGGCGGGGACGCCGAACACGTCGCCAGAATAGGGTAAGCGCACCTTGAGCGCGTTCGGCTGTCCGAGGCGCTTGTCGACCTCAAGCAGAGTAATAAGTTCGCCGAAGACCTTGGAGATGTTGGCCCGATTGATCTCATCGATAACCAGCACGAACGGTTCTGGGGCACCCGAACCTGTGTCTTGCTGGCTCGAAATATAGCGTTCAAGCGCCGGAATGTTCAGGTCGGCTTTGGTAAGCGCATAAATCGACTTCTGAGTGAAGCTGCGGGCGTATATCTCGCTAGTAGCCGCACCGGTTCGATCGACCCATAGCCAGCGGACGGCTCGTCGATGAGCGTAGCCGCCGCCCTTTCGCGGCTCAAACTGATAGTCACCCGTCACCTCGCCAATCGCCCGGAACAGGCGGTTACCCTTCGAGACGACGATTATATCGCCGCGCTTCACCTCGTTGCGGAAGATAAAGGGCATCTGCACGCGCCCGCTCAGGGCGTTGGGTTCGCCATCGTTAGCACCTGCTGTGCGGAGGGCGTCGATAATCGCTTCGCGATCCCCGAAGCGAGGGTTCGACCAGTCGATGTCTTCGAACCCCAGCAATGCGTAGCCGCCGTCGATTGCTTCTTCGAACAGATATGAATCGTCCGAATTGGCGACCTCACCGATCGACATCTTAAAGATTTTTCGGTCGGCGACCGAAAAGCTGACGCTACCTGTTCCGGTGCTGGTTTCCGCCCGGCGCGCTATGCGACGGAAGATGCCCAGCTCTGGCTTTAGCTCGAAGCCGGCCGCCCCGCCATCGGTGACCTGGGTAGGACGCAGCCCTTCGACAAAATCCTCATAGGCGGTGGATTGATGGAAAGTGACGAACTCGATCCGCCCGGTATCCGCAAGGCGATGATAAGCCGTCATCAACTCCTCGCGGTCGGCCGGGACGGGTTCACCGCAAAGGCGCACGGCTTCGGAGGCCGTAGCGTAGGTTTTACCTGTTCCAGGAGGGCCGAACAGGATGAGATTGGTGGGCTCAGCAGTCATGGGCACCACTTTCCTTTCAGCAAGCCATGACACAGGTTCGGCAACACTGCCGCTCGCCGGCACACCCAATTCCGCAGCGATCGCCGGATCGAGCTGGTAGCGGACAAGCTTCTGTTTGCCGTAGCCCACATAATTGGTCGGCCCCTTATTATCGATCCGCTTGACCCGTGCGAGCCGCCCCTCGACCAACATGGCGCGCGCGACTTCTGCGATGGTTTCTACGCGCTCGGCGTCGTTTGCTCGGTTCGATGTTCCGGGCCGCTGAATGTCATAGGTCGATATGCCCGATCCATGAGAAGTGCGGGTCGGCTGATAGCCCTGGCCCGACTTGTCGAAGAGCGTGAATGGCCGTGATGGCTTCTGCACCTCGTCAACTGGATCGAGGTTGAAACGGAATACTGTCGCCGAACTTTGGTGCGCACCGATCCTTTCCGGTGGGCTTAGATCCGCCATTTCGAGAAATTTGCGGCCGATGAGCGTCTGGCAGATGTTGGGCCACGCTTGGTTGAGCTTCAGCGCTTCATTGACGTTGCGCACAAGGACATCAACCTTACCGTCGCCACGCTCCCGACCAGGTTCTATGTAGTGCTCAAGTACATAGTGGCGAATACGATCGGCGTCCGTGTCGCCGTGGGGCTCACCATCAAGAAACTGACCATATTGCGCGAGCCAAGATCCCCAGCTCGACAACCGGTTATGCGGCCTCTCCGATCGAGGCATGAGAATGCGGAAATCCTCTCCGCCCGCAGTGAAGTCTTCACGCATCCTCTTCAAGCGAGCGCGCAGCTGCGCGAAGCGATCATCGGCCCAAGCCGCTTCAAGATCGGCATGAGGAGAGCCTAGCTCACTGAGCTTGTTCTGGATCGAACGAACCGCATACGTACGCGTGTTTCGCCCTGCCTCGGTATTGGCGCCTCGGTCTTCGAGCCACTTCTTGAACTCGACATCTCTCACACAATTGCCCCCCGTATCCTCTCCCGCATGTAGCCGATTGCATCCCTTGCGATGCGAGGGAAGTCCCGGCTCAGCAATGGGAAAAGATTTGTCTACTCTCGTTATGTCCACCGGCTACGACAAATCCGGTTGCGTGGGCCGAGGCTAAGGACTTGCAACGCCTCCGGCCCCTACAGCTCCATCGTTCTCGGCATCCGCGAGCGCGCGGGCTAGGGTCAATATCTCGCGCCGAACGCGGTGTTCGGCGATGCGGCAAAACGATTGGGCGAGTTCCAATCCTTCGTTGGTCACCATGAAGGCGTTCAAGGTCCGCGCCCTCGCCTCATCGACATGACCCTGCTCATCGTCCATGCCCTCGAAGAAGTAGGTGATGGGGACTCGGAGAAAGACGGCTGCCTCATAGAGCTTGCTCGCGCTGACCCGGTTTGCGCCAAGCTCATACTTCTGGATTTGTTGGAAAGTGAGGCCAAGGCCGACTGCGAGTTCAGTTTGGCTTAGCCCGAGTGATCGACGGCGCATCCGCAATCTCAGGCCTACATATGCATCGACAGCGTGAGCCTCTACGCAAGGCTGTTTGCCCATTCTCTTGACCTAGTACAGTTCGTGCTTTTGCACGCCTAACACGCATCGCCTTTGGATGCGATCTAGGGCAAAATCTATGGTTGTGGTGGAAGAATTATTTTTGATCAGAACTGGCTGTGTACATCCGGCCGGTGAAGAACTGCCACAGCCGCACCATCGCCCAGGTGTCCAGTTCGCAGTAGCGCTCTAGCTGCCGCCGCAGCACGGCCCGCCGCTCCGGCGCGGTCTCGGGTCGGATCGCTTCGAGATAGGCCTCCTGCGCCATCCCGCCGTGCTGGACGCCTTCCAAATCTTGATAACGCAGGTCGGGGGCGATGGCTGGCAGCACGGCCTTGATGCTCCAACTGCCCTTCTGGCTGGGATGGTAGAAATGCTCGCGTGCCAGGGGCAACAAGTCCACCAAGCGCCCCGCGATGCCCCTGAGAGCCGCTGCAAGGGTAGGGAACTGCTCTGCGAGCGCCAGGATAACCCCGCGCTCGAAAGCAGCGTTGTAGGCGAAGATTACGCCCTGGCTCCCGCAGGCGTGGATCAGCGCATGGGCCAGGCGCTCGGACGGGTTGTCACCCGTCAGGTCCAAGAAGTCCACGTGCTCGAAAGTGTCTTCGGCGGGCATGACATGCAGGCTGAACTGGAAGGGGATTTGCTGAAAGGGTTTGGTGCCCGCCCAAATGGGAACGGCGAACTGGATGGTCTCGAAGTCAAGGAAATAGGCCGGAAAACCGTAGGGCTTGAGCGCCGCCGCAGCAGCGACGGCGTTGAAATAGACCGCGTTGGAAAGCGTGTGCTGCTTCACGCGGAGTTGGATGGGATTGAGCAGATTGTCGGGTACCTGGGTTAGGTCCCGCACGCCCTGTTCCTCGATCAGCGCCTTCAGCGCGCCCGAGGTGACACGCGGCAACCATGCGGAAGGAAATTGCGGATCGGGGTCGAGTTGGGCGCAGAATTGCGCGAAGCCGCATTCCACGGGGGCCTTGCAATGGCGTCCTCGACGGACATCCGGCATGTCGCCAGCCAACACCACGTTCGCCTGCTCGATCCAGGCCGATACGCGCGCTGCGCCCTCTTGAGCTTGGACCGTGACATCGCGCTCGATGAGCAAGCCCCGATATTCGCCGTCACCGGGATAGACCCATGACGTGTCGATATGGGCGACCGACACTTCATCAATCTTCACGCCTGCGGCGTCGGCGACGAACACCTGAACCGCGACGTCATCGAGATAATGGTCTTTGACGCCGCCCGACGATTTGACCTCGATAAGACGCCAAGCGCGTTCGCCGGTGGAGGCAGGAGAAGCCGGGGCGAGGATATCGGCGAAGATCAGCGTCCCGCCCGCTGAGAAGCCCGCCTCGAAGATCGGATTGTCGGCAGCGAGAAGTTCGGCGGTTCTGGCGAAGGCAGGCTCTTGCCCTTCGCTGCGATCCACAAGCACGCCTCGACGTTCCGGGTCGAAGAGCGCGCGCGCGATTTCGCCAACGCGGTGTCCTGCTTCGATCAACGCGGCACTGCCGTCGGAGGGGCTGCGGGCTGCGGGCTTGTGAACGTCGAGCCATAGCCGCCGACGGCAGTGTCCCAGGGCGAGCAGTTTGGACTTGGAGAGAGCTTGCATGGGATCTCCGTGCGACCGCGACAGCCTAGCTGGAAATGGGTTCGCTGGTCCCCTGGAGCGCCAGGAGGTCATTCAGCAGAAAAGATCGGTAATCCTCGGCGATTTCGACATCGGTCGGCATCCGGCCTAGTCGGGCGCGCAGGCGATCCTGTAGCCGGGGGGAGATGCCTAGAGTGCGGAACAGCAGGTGTCGTTTCCGAGCTTCCCGCATCACCCGGCTGACCGGTTTCATCCAGTCATAATCGGTAACCGACATGCCTGTAGGCGGATGCGGTGAGGACAAGTCGTGCTGATCCAAAGGCTCGTATTCCGATGGAGACAGCACGAACAGGCGATAGTGGAATGGGTTGCCCGCTGTCGGTCGGACACTGATCTTCAGCAGCGACACCGCCTTGCGGATAGTGGCGGGCGTAAAGGTGCGAGGGCGCATCGGGGAACGCAGAGGACATAGAGCGCCCATGGTCGCTCTATGTCCTTCTGTTTCTAGGCCTTGGCCTTGCTCTTGAAGTTGCGCTGCCGCTCGACGGCCGCAGCGGCCGCCACGGCGTCGAGTTCACCGGCCTCGACAGCTTGGGTCAGCGTGTCGATCACGGCGGGCAGCGCTTCCAGGTTGTCGACCGAAATCGCCGTCATGCCCTTGGCCAGTTCCAGGGGCTTAGCGCCGTAGCGCACAGTGAAGGCCAGGTTGCCGCTGGCGTCGGTGAACCAGCCGCGACGGACTTTGCGCGGGGCCTCAACGCGGTGGCTATTGCCGGCTCCGTCCTTGCGCGTGACCATGCGCGTCGGGTTGTATGCTGGACCACCCAGCTTCTCGGTCACGAGAGCCTTCTGGT
Organism: Caulobacter sp. X; assembly: GCF_002742635.1. Taxonomy (NCBI): domain Bacteria; kingdom Pseudomonadati; phylum Pseudomonadota; class Alphaproteobacteria; order Caulobacterales; family Caulobacteraceae; genus Caulobacter; species Caulobacter sp. X. The sequence continues at coordinate 1,066,485 of NZ_PEGF01000002.1, forward strand.
CGGTCAGGTAGCGGACCAGCTTTTCGCGGTTGCGGGTCTTGGCATCCGCCGGAGTAGGCTTGGCGGCCACCAGCTTGAGCGTCTTGAGCATCGACATCGGGAACTCCTTTACGGGGTTGCGGTGTCGCGGCTCTAATGCCGTGTTCCAGAAGAGCGACCAAAAGGTTCAGCGGTTGCGCCTACCGTAGCCACTCGATCCGACGGCTGAGCGTTATCGCCTCCGTCCCCATCGCGCAGGCATAGACCAGTAAGTCGACGCCAGCATCTGCCGCCCTAGTCAAGGCCAGAGCGAAGGCTGGGTCATGGTCAGCGCAGGCGCTGAAGGTGTCGCAGTCCTCGCGCTGGACGACGAATAGGACCGCCGCTCGATCGCCTTGGGCTACTTGCGCTGCCAGATCGGCGAGGTGTCGGGTAGAGCGTTCAGCCTTGCAATCCGGAAATTCGGCGAGGCCGTTAGTCATTGAAAAGTGGCAATTTTTCACTTCGAGCCAAAGTCTCCCGCTAGGTTGTGAATGCTCAACACATGTGTTGACCTCCAGCCAGCACGGCGCGCGGCCCTCGCCGGTCAGCAGGAAGTCCACCCGGCTGGCCTCGCCGTACTTCACCTCGGGGCGCACCGTGTCGTAGCCGGTCAGTTCTGGGATCGCGCCGGCCGCCAGGGCCTCGGCGACCAGCTTGTTGGGCAAGAGGGTGTTGATCCCGACCAGGGCGTTTCCCTGCTCGACCATCTGCAGGGTGTAGGCGAGCTTGCGCTTGGGATCGGGCGACCACGAGGCCCAGGCGACCAGGCCCGGCTCGCGCACGCCCAGCATGGCGCCGGGGTTGGGGCAGTGGGCCGTGACCTCTTGCCCGTCGTCCAGGACGAGGTCGGCGAAGAAGCGCTTGTAGCGCGACACCAATCGGCCGCGAACGAGCGGTTGCGGGAGCAGCATGCGAAGCCTAAGTCGATCCTGAAAAGCAAACGGCGATGTAGGGGATAGCGACGATGACGGCCACCCAATCCGAGCGCGTGACGGCGGCGGTGATGATCATCGGCGACGAGATCCTGTCCGGGCGCACCCAGGACACCAACCTCGCGGCCATCGCCAAGTATCTGGCGACCTATGGCGTGGATCTCTGCGAAGCGCGCGTGGTGCCGGACGTCGAGCAGGAGATCATCGACGCGGTCAACGCCCTGCGCACCAAGTACGACTATGTGATCACCACGGGCGGCATCGGCCCGACCCACGACGACATCACCGCCGACTCGATCGCCAAGGCCTTCGGCGTGACCGCGCCCGAGCATCCCGAGATCATGGCCATGCTGCGCGAGCGCTGGGGCGAGCCGAACGCCGCCCGCCGTCGCATGGCGCATGTGCCGGAAGGCGGCAGCCTGGTGAAGAACCCCGTCCAAGGCCCGCCCGGCTTCCAGAAGGAGAACGTCTTCGTCCTGGCCGGCGTGCCGGCGATCATGCGCGGCATGCTGGAAGACGTCGGCCCGCGCCTGCGGACCGGGGCGGTGGTGCTGAGCAAGACGGTGCGGGTTACCGGCACGGGCGAGGGCGTCATCGCCGCGCCGCTGGAGGCGGTCGCCAAGGCGCACCCGGAGATGTCGCTGGGCAGCTATCCGTTCTTCAGCCCGCCCGACGTCTATGGCGCGAACCTGGTGCTGCGTGGCCGTGACGCGACCGAGCTGGACGCGGCCGAGGCCGAGCTGATCGCGGCCCTGGAAGAGGCCGGCGCCAAGAATATCGAGCGCGTGGCCAACCCGTCCTAGGGCGAAGGAGGCTATTCGTCGTCGGCGATGGCCTTGGCCAGGTCGGCCAGGTGGCGGCGCATGCCGGTCGAGCGGATGCCGACATAGGCGCGGGCCAGTTCGGGGCCGCCGGGCGTCGACCAGAACTCGGCCATCTCGTTGGCGAGGTCGGCGGCGGTGGTGTCGGCGCCTTCCGGGTCGTCCAGGCCTTCGAAGAAGAAGCCGATCGGCGTCTTCAGGAACATGGCCGTGGCGTGCAGCTTGCTGGCGCTGATGCGGTTGGCGCCGCCCTCGTACTTCTGCACCTGCTGGAACGTCAGTCCCAAGGCGTCGGCCAGCGCTTGCTGGGAGTAACCCAGATCCTTGCGCCGCATTCGCAGCCGGCGCCCGACGTGGACATCGACGGGATCGGGGGTCTTGTCATCAGCCATGGGTCAAGCACTCGAACGCAACAGAGGACGGACGATAGTCGCACCCGACGATCGGGCAAGCCGCTCGTCGCGCCAGGAGTGCTTAAGGGCATACGCGACCGAACCGAGCTAGCCACTTTTGTCCGATCCGATGGACGCCATCAGATCGAAAAGGGCTCCGGCCGACCGATCGCCGCGTGCGCCGCAGGCTCTCCTAGAAACCGGCGCAATTCTGACGAGAGTCGAGCGATCTAGAAATGACTATTACAGTCTAGGTCGTCGATTCAGCCGACACGGGAAGTCGGGTTGCCCACTCTGCCGTGGGTAGCTGCTTTTGCGAAGGGAAATCGTTTGCTTGCGGAGACTTGCATTCGCCGCGGTTGGTAGGGACGGTGGGACTCGAACCCACACGGATTGCTCCAACGGATTTTAAGTCCGGCGCGTCTACCGATTCCGCCACGTCCCCGTCTTCCCGACCCCTTAAGCCATCGCGGCTTCGGGGTCGAGAAGGGGGCGGCGAGAAGGGGCGGTCCGGCGGGCGCGGATTTCTGTTCCGCCCCGAACAAGGTCTTCGGTCATGACCAGGATGTAACTTGCCTTGGTGGCGTCGGTCGGCTTGTTCAATCTCCAGTTTCGCTAGCGCCTAAGCTTCCAGGCTTGCGTTGGATAAGGGCCGCCCGCGTGGGGCTGGCGGCGCGCCAGGGGATGTAAATGCGTCTTTTCGTTTCCATGATCGGGTTGTCCTTGGTCGTCGCGACGGCCGCTTTCGCGCAGACCGCGCCGGATTCGTCGGCTTCGCCCGCCACGCCGACGGTCGAGAAGAAGAAGGAAAAGCGCGTCTGCCGCGACGAGACTCCCACGGGCAGCCATTTCCCGGTGAAGGTCTGTACGACGGCTGAGCAACGCAAGGCGCAGAGCGGCGTCGCCCAGCGCGCCCAGGAGACGATGCAGGCGCCGTCGCCGACCATTCCCAACTGAGTCTCGACGTCAGGGTTTGGCGTGCTAGCGTCCCTTCCAGTTATCGGAGGGGACGTTCGAAGATGCGTGGAATGAATGAGGTCGCGGTTCTGGCGGCCGCCATGGGGCTGTTGGCCGGCGGCGCGGCCAGCGCGGCCGAGGTGACGGCGGTCAGCGCCGCGCGCCTGCTGGACGTGGCCTCGGGCAAATATGTCGACAACCCGCTGGTCGTCGTCACCGACGGCCGGATCACCGCCGTGGGCAAGAAGGGCGACGCCGTTCCCAAGGGCGCCAAGGTGGTCGACCTGCCGAACGCGACCCTGCTGCCGGGCCTGATCGACATGCACGTGCACCTCGATAGTTTGGCCGAGGTCGGCGGTTACAACAGCCTGCAGTACAGCGACCGCTTCTGGAGCGTGGTCCAGACGGCCAACGCCAAGAAGACGCTGGAGGCCGGCTTCACCACCGTGCGCAATGTCGGCTCGGCCGACTTCGACGACGTGGGCCTGCGCGAGGCGATCGACGCCGGCTACGTGCCGGGGCCGCGCGTGGTGACGGCCTCGTGGGCGATCGGCGCAACGGGCGGCCACTGCGACTCGACCTTCTTCCCGCCGTCGATGGACGAGAAGGGCCCCTACAATATCGACAGCCCCGACGAGGCGCGGAAGGCTGTCCGGACGCTGAAGAAGTACGGCGCCCAGGTGATCAAGATCTGCGCCACGGGCGGGGTCTTCTCGCGCGGCGACGAGCCGGGCCAGCAGCAGCTGACCTATGACGAGATGCACGCCGTGGCCGACGAGGCGCACATGGCGGGCCTGAAGGTCGCCGCCCACGCCCACGGCGCGGCGGGCATCCGCGAGGCGATCAAGGCCGGCATCGACACCATCGAGCACGCCAGCCTGGTCGACGATGAGGGAATCAAACTGGCGGTCCAGCACGGGACCTACTTCTCGATGGACATCTACAACACCGACTACACCCAGGCCGAGGGCAAGAAGAACGGCGTGCTGGAGGACAACCTGCGCAAGGATCGCGACATCGGCGAGATCCAGCGGCAGAACTTCAAGAAGGCCCTGAAGGCCGGGGTGAAGATGGTCTACGGCACCGACGCGGGCGTCTATCCGCACGGCGGCAACGCCAAGCAGTTCGCGATCATGGTCCGTTATGGCGCCACGCCCCTGCAGGCGATCCAGTCGGCGACGATCACCGCCGCCGAGGCCCTGGGCCAGAGCAAGGATGTCGGCCAGGTCGCCACGGGCCGCTATGGCGACATCATCGCGGTGTCGGGTGATCCGCTCACGGATGTCACGGTGCTGGAAAAGCCGGTCTTCGTGATGAAGGGCGGCGCGGTCTACCGGCGGCCTTGAGAAAAGATTTCCAGCGCGAAACTAAGTTTCGCGCTGGAAATCAAATTCAGCGATTTTTTCGAAGATAAATGCGCCCTTACCCTCAATTAGGGGGTGATTGCGGTGAAAATGGGTTCTTCTCCCGCCGAGTTGTGCATAATCGTGCCTTTCTGAAAAAGCGCCGGGTTGGGCGGCGCGATCCAGGTGAGGGGCTCTCGATGTTGCACACTTCGTTCCGGCGGCGGGCGATCGCGTTGGCCGCTTCGGCGGCGTTCATGGCCTTGTCGGCGGGCGCGGCCCTGGCGGCCGATGTCTATCAGACTCCGCCGGCCCCGATCGCGCAGATCCTCGACTCGCCCCAGACGCCCAGCGTCTCCGTCAGCCCCGACCGCAAGGTCCTGGTCCAGCTGGGCCGCGAGAACCTGCCCTCGATCGCGGCGGTGTCCGAGCCGATCCTGCGCCTGGGCGGCTATCGCATCAATCCGCGCACCAACGGTCCGATCGAGGCTCGCGCCAACTGGCTGAACAGCCTGGCGTTCGAGGACGTCGCGACGGCCAAGGTCCGCCCCGTGAGCCTGCCGGCCGGCGCGCGCTTCATCGCGCCCAGCTGGTCGCCCGACGGCTCCAAGGTGGCCTTCGTGCTGGACGCCAAGACGGGCCTTGAGCTGTGGGTCGCCGACGTGAAGACCGCCACCGCCCGCAAGGTGACCGAGCCGGTGGTCAACGCCGTGTTCGGCGGGGGCTACGACTGGTTGCCGGACGGCTCGGGCCTGATGGTCCAGACGATCATCGCCGGCCGCGGCGCGCCGCCCGTCGCCGACGAGACGCCCACCGGCCCGACCATCCAGGAGTCCAAGGGCCGCTCCTCGGCGATCCGCACCTATCAGGACTTGCTGTCGAACGCCCATGACGAGGCGCTGTTCGACTACTACTTCACCTCGCAACTGACCCGCGTCAGCCTGGCCGACGGCAAGACCACGCCGGTGGGCCAGCCCGGGATCATCGCCGGCGCGTCGATCTCGCCCGACGGCCAGTACCTGCTGACCACGCGCCTGAAGCGTCCCTACAGCTACCTGGTCCCGGCCAACCTGTTCCCGACCGAGATCGCGGTCTCCACGATCGACGGCCAGCCGGTGAAGACCCTGGCCGACCGTCCGCTGGCCGACACCCTGCCGCCGGCGTTCGACGCGACCTCGCCTGGTCCGCGCTCGGTCGAGTGGCGCGCCGACGCCCCGGCGACCCTCGTCTGGGCCGAGGCCCAGGACGGCGGCGATCCGCGCAAGAAGGTCGCGGTGCACGACAGCGTCTTCATGCTGGCCGCGCCATTCTCGGCCGCGCCGACCAAGCTGATCGACCTCGACCAGCGCTATCGCGGGATCACCTGGGGCAAGAGCGACTTTGCCCTGCTGAACAGCCGCTGGTGGCAGACCCGCAAGGAAAAGCGCATCGCCATCGATCCCAGCAAGCCGGGCGCCGGCCGCGTGCTGGTCGAGCGCAACTATCAGGACCGCTACAACGATCCAGGTCGTCCGGTGACCCGCCGTGACGCGCGCGGCGAGGATCTGCTGCACTTCACGCCGGACGGCAAGGCGGTGTTCCTGTTCGGCGACGGCGCCTCGGCCAAGGGCGAGTTCCCGTTCGTCGGCCGCATGGCGCTCGCCGACGGCAAGGCCACCAAGCTGTGGGAAGCCCAGGCGCCGTACTACGAAGCCCCTGTCGCCCTGGCCGACGAGGCTGGCAAGACGGTGATCACCCGCCGCGAAAGCGCCAAGGACGCGCCGAACTACTTCATCCACGCGGTCGCCAAGGGCGCCAAGGCCAAGGCCCTGACCAGCTTCCCCGACCGCGCGCCCCAGTTCGCGGGCGTCAGCAAGCAGACCATCACCTACAAGCGCGCCGACGGCGTGACCCTGTCGGGCGTGCTGTACCTGCCGGCCGGCTACGACAAGGCCAAGGACGGTCCGCTGCCGCTCTTGATGTGGGCCTATCCGGCCGAGTTCACCGACGCGGCCGTCGCCAGCCAGACGGTGGACGAGGGCAACCGCTTCACCCGACCGGGCGGTATCAGCCACCTGTTCCTGCTGACCCAGGGCTACGCGATCCTCGACAATCCGGCCTTCCCGATCATCGGCCGCAACGGCGCCGAGCCGAACGACACCTATGTCGAGCAGCTGGTCGCCGACGCCCAGGCCGCGGTCGACGCCGTGGTCGCCATGGGCGTGGCCGATCGGGACCGGATCGCCGTGGGCGGCCACAGCTACGGCGCGTTCATGACCGCCAACCTGCTGGCCCACACGCGCCTCTTCCGGGCCGGCATCGCCCGCTCGGGCGCCTACAACCGCACCCTGACGCCGTTCGGCTTCCAGGCCGAGCAGCGCACCTACTGGGAGGCGACCGACACCTATACGAAGATGAGCCCGTTCACCTACGCGCCGAACATCAAGGACCCGATCCTGCTGATCCACGGCGAGGCGGACGACAACCAGGGCACCTTCCCAATCCAGAGCGAGCGCTTCTACGCGGCGCTTAAGGGCGCGGGCGCGACCGTGCGCTACGTGACCTTGCCCAACGAGCCGCACGGCTACCGGGCGATGGAGTCGACCAAGCACACCCTTTGGGAAATGGTCGAGTGGATGAACAAGTACGTGAAGAACGCTCCTAAACGCGACGCCAAGTAGGGCGGATCGCTGGCCGTCCCCGGGGATGGTGATCCCCGGGGACGGCTCCGCGCCAATATGCCGCGCCTATTCAGCCACTTAGTGTGTCAAAGTCGACAGCCTCCGGTGGCAAGCTCGCCCGCCGGAGACATCAAGATGAGTCGTACAAGCGCCCACCGCGCATTCCGGCGGACGATGAACCTGATCGCGGGGGGCAAATCCCTGGCGATGGCGCTGGCGGCTATCGTCCACGAGGTCGAGGCCGAGGATTCCTCCATTCTTTGCAGCATTCTGCTGCTCGACGCCGAGCGCCGGCGCCTGACGTTGGGCGCGGCGCCCAGCTTGCCGGATTTCTACAACAAGGCCATCGAAGGCGTTGAGATCGGCCCCGCCGTCGGATCTTGCGGCACGGCGGCCTATCTTGGCCGTCGCGTGGTGGTCGAGGACATCCAGTCCGATCCGCTGTGGGCGGACTTCAAGGATCTGGCGGCGCAGGCGGGACTGGCCGCGTGCTGGTCGCAGCCGATCAAGGCGCCGGACGGCTCGGTGGTCGGCACCTTCGCGATCTACCAGCGTCAGGTCAGCGCGCCGGACGAGGAGGATATCGCGTTCATCGAGGCCGCCGCCGAGCTGGCGGCGATCGCGATCGACCGGCGCCGCGCCGAGGAGGTGTTGGCGGCCAGCGAGATCCGGGCGCGACTGGCGGCCCAGCAGGCCCTGGAGACCGCGCAGAACCTGTCGAGTTTCTTCGACGTCTCGGCCGACCTGATGTGCATCCGCGACATGGAGGGGCGCTTCGTGAAGGTCAATCGCGCCTGGCAGGCGGTGCTCGGCTATCCGGTCGAGACGCTGGAGGGCGCGTCCCTGCTGTCGCTGTTGCATCCAGACGACTTGCCGGCCACCCGCGCCAACATGAACCGCGCCGAGAAAGACGGCGACGTCAACGGCTTCGTCAATCGCTATCGCCGCGCCGACGGGTCCTATTGCCAGCTGGAATGGCGCGCGCGGCGGCGAGGAGAGCTGGTGTTCGGCGTGGCGCGCGACGTCACCGAGCGTCTGCGGATCGAGGCCGAGATGGCCGAAGCCCGCCACGCCGCCGAGGCGGCCAACAAGGCCAAGAACGACTTCCTGGCCAATATGAGCCATGAAATCCGCACGCCTCTGAACGGCGTCCTGGGCGTCGCCGCGGCGCTGGGCGAGACGGATCTCACGCCAAAGCAGGCCGAGATGGTCGAGCTGATCCGGCGGTCCGGCGAGACCCTGGAGCGGCTGGTCTCGGACATCCTGGACGTCTCGAAGATCGAGGCCGGCCAGATGACGATCCAGACGCAGGCCTTCGATTTGGGCGCGGTGCTGGACGGCCTGCTGGACGTCACCCGCCTTCGAGCCAAGGAGAAGGGGATCGGGTTCCGCGTCGAGCGCGGCGCCGGGGCGCGCGGCGGATTCCTGGGCGACAGCGTGCGGATCGGCCAGGTGTTGAGCAACCTGCTGTCCAACGCCGTCAAATTCACCGATCGCGGCGAGGTCACGGTGCGCGTCGATGTCGAGGATCCGAGCGAGGGCCAGGCCTCGCGTCTGTGCGTCGAGGTCGAGGACACCGGCGTGGGCTTCGATGCGACGAAGGTCGATATGATCTTCCAGCGCTTCAGTCAGGCCGACAGCACGATCACGCGCCGGTTCGGCGGGTCGGGCCTGGGCCTGTCGATCAGCAAGACCCTGGTCGAGATGATGGGCGGCGAGATCACCGCGCGGTCCAGCCCGGGCGCGGGCAGCCTGTTCCGGGTGGCCCTGCCGGCGCCTCGGACGGAGTCCGGGCCTGGCGCCGAAGCCGACCCGCTCCTGTCGTGCGTCCAGGCCGATGGGCTGAAGATCCTGCTGGCCGAGGACCATCCGATCAATCAGCGCGTCGTGCAGTTGATGCTCGAGCCCTGCGGAGCCACTGTCACGGTGGTGGAAAACGGCGCCCAGGCGGTCGAGGCCGTGGCCGCCCGGCGCTACGACGTGGTGCTGATGGACATGCAGATGCCGGTCATGGACGGCTTGGCGGCGACCCGCGCGATCCGGGCTCAGGAGGCGGGCGGGCGGCGCACGCCGATCATCATGCTCAGCGCCAACGCCATGGCCGGCCACCGGCAGGACGCCCTGGCCGCCGGCGCGGACCTGCATGTCGCCAAGCCCGTCACGATCGCGGCCCTGCTGGACGGAATCGGGCAGGTTCTCGCGACCGATACGCGCTGCGCCAGCTGACGACGGCGGTTTCCCTTCACCTTTGCCGGCCAAACGCCTAAATCGGGCGGCCTGCGGCCCTGGCCGCTCGAAAAACTCGTTTGGACTTGGCCGCGTGATCACCTTCCAGGACGTCTCGAAAACCTATGCCCAGGGCGGGCACGCCGCGCTCAGCGCCGTGTCCCTGTCCGTCGCCGCCGGCGAGGTGTTCGGCGTGATCGGCGCCTCGGGCGCGGGCAAGTCGACCCTGATCCGCCTGATCAACGGCCTGGAGACGCCGACCGGCGGCCGGGTGATCGTCGACGGCGACGATGTCGCGGCCCTGGGCGTCGAGGGCCTCCGGGCCCTGCGCCGTCGGGTCGGGATGATCTTCCAGCACTTCAACCTGCTGTCGGGCAAGACGGTCGCCCAGAACGTCGCCTTCCCGCTGAAGCTGGCCGGCCGTCCCGCCGCCGAGGTCAAGGCGCGCACGGCCGAGCTCCTGGAGCGCGTCGGCCTCACCGCCCACGCCGACAAATATCCGGCCCAGCTGTCGGGCGGCCAGAAGCAGCGGGTCGGCATCGCCCGGGCGCTGGCGACCGGGCCCAAGGTGCTGCTGTGCGACGAGGCCACCAGCGCGCTGGATCCTGAGACCACCGAGCAGATCCTGGACCTGATCTCGGGCCTCAACCGCGAGCTTGGCCTGACCATCGTGCTGATCACCCACGAGATGGACGTGGTCCGCCGCGTCTGCGACCGCGTCGCCGTGCTGGAGGCCGGCCGCGTGGTGGAAGAGGGCGCGGTCGAGGACGTCTTCCTGCACCCGGCCAGCGACACCGCCCGCCGCTTCGTGCGCGAGGCCGACGGCGAGGTCACGACCGCTCCGGGCGTCGGCGGCCGGCTGGTGCGCCTGACCTTCAAGGGCGAGGCGACCTACAAGCCGGTGCTGGGCGAGGTCGCCCGCGCCACCGGCGTCGACTATTCGATCCTGGGCGGCCGCATCCATCGCCTGCGCGAGACGCCGTACGGCCAGCTGACCCTGGCCCTGACCGGCGGCGACGTCGCCGCGGCGATCAAGACCTTCGAGGCGTCCGGCGTCCGCGTCGATGACCTGACCGGGGAGGCCGCCCGATGAGCGCCGGAACCTTCGAGTTCGCCAATGTCGACTGGAGCGAGATCGGTCAGGCGACGCTGGACACCCTGGCCATGCTGGGCGGCTCGATGGCGCTGACCATCGCGCTCGGCCTTCCGTTGGGCGTGATCCTGTTCCTGACCGGCAAGGGCCAGATGCTGGAGAACCGGCTGGCCAACGGCGCGCTGTCGCTGCTGGTCAACATCCTGCGCTCGGTGCCGTTCGTGATCCTGCTGATCGTGATGATCCCGCTGACCGTGGCCCTGGTCGGCACCTCGCTGGGCGTGGCCGGCGCGATCCCGCCGCTGGTCGCGGGCGCCGCGCCCTTCTTCGCCCGCCTGGTCGAGACGGCTCTGCGCGAGGTCGACAAGGGCGTGGTCGAGGCCAGCTTCGCCATGGGCGCCAAGCGCCGGCAGGTGGTGCTGGGCGCGCTGCTGCCCGAGGCCCTGCCGGGCCTGATCGCCGCGGCGACCGTCACCGCCATCGCCCTGGTCGGCTACACGGCCATGGCCGGCGTCGTGGGCGCCGGGGGGCTGGGGGACCTCGCTGTGCGGTTCGGCTATCAGCGTTTCCAGACCGACGTGATGGTCGTGACCGTGGTGCTGATGCTGGTGCTGGTTCAAGTGCTGCAGATGGTCGGCGACGCGGTGGTGCGCCGCGTTTCGCATAGATGATGTCTTCCTCCCCCGTGAAACGGGGGAGGTGTCGGCGTAGCCGACGGAGGGGGCGCAAATCGCTGATAAGCGCCCCCTCCGTCACGCCGCGTATTCGCGGCGCGCCACCTCCCCCGCCTTGCGGGTGAGGAGGTTTGGGGCCAAGAACGCGACATGACTGAGACCACCGACCTCCACTGGGACGCCGACTTCGCCGCGACCCTGATCGGCAAGACCCTGCTGATGAACCTGACCTTCCTCGACGACGACGGCGAGGTTCTGGAGCGCCAGCAGTTCTTCGGCGTGGTGATCGACGCCGACGAGGGGGAGGGGATCGTCCTCGACCTCCTGGGCGAGCACGACGGCGACACCTACACGCTGCCGCCGCAGACCTCGGCGATCAAGGCGGCCGAGGCGGGCGTCATCAGCCTGGCGGGCGACAAGCCCGACTTCGTGGCCAGCTGGATCATCCACGGGCCGCCGGAGGTCGCCAACGACCTCGACGACGAGATCGATCAGGCCTGATCGAACGGGAACGGCAGCCGGCCGGCCTTGAACAGGATGTCGGGGTTCTCGTCGTAGTCGCCGAGTTCGACGTCCGCGCTGGCCGAAAAGGCGACGACCCCCTCGCGCAGCGGCGCCAGTCGTTCGGCCTTGCGGCGGGCCTCTTCCGCCGTCTTGCAGCCGATCTGCTGCTCGGCCTTCAGGCCCTTGCTGCGCCCGGCGACATAGGCTTGCACGATGTGGACGGTTTCCTTGGCCATCCATATCCAAGCGGCTTGTTCGGCGGCGCGGTCAAGCGATGGTTCGCCAAGGCTTCACGGAACTCGACGGGCGCTCAGGAAATCTGATTTCCTCGCCCCGCCGTATCAGGGCAAAAGCCTACCACTAAGATCGCCTTATGGAGCCGTTCATGGTCGCCCGCCGCGCTGTTCTTGTTCTCGGTCTCGCCGCCATGAGTCTTGCCGCCTGCGGGCCGAAGACGCCCAAGGCCGGCGACCCCAACACCCTGACCATCGCCGCCACCGCCATCCCGCACGCCGAGGTGCTGGAGTTCATCAAGCCGAAGCTGGCGGCCGAGGGGCTGAATCTCGAGATCAAGGTCTTCAACGACTACGTCCAGCCCAACGTCCAGGTGGCCGAGAAGCGGATCGACGTCAGCTACTTCGAGACCCTGCCGTATCTGGAGACTTTCAACCGCGACAAGGGCACGAACCTGATCCCGATCCAGGGCGTGCACGTCGAGCCGATCGGGACCTATTCGGCCAAGTGGAAGTCGCTCGCCGAGGTCCCGACCGGCGCCACGATCGCCATCCCCAACGACGCCAGCACCGAGGGCCGGGCCCTGATCCTGCTGGCCAAGAACGGCGTCATCGGCCTCAAGGACCCGACCAACGCCCTGTCGAGCCTGAAGGACATCACCAGCAATCCCAAGGACCTGAAGTTCAAGGAGCTTGAGGCGCCGTCGCTGCCGCGCGTCCTGAACCAGGTCGACCTGGCGGTGATCAACACCAACTACGCGCTCGACGCCAAGCTGAACCCTAGCAAGGACGCCCTGATCATCGAGGACAAGACCAGCCCGTACGTGAACTACCTGGTCGGCCGCCCGGACAACAAGGACGACCCGCGCGTCAAAAAGCTGGCGGCCGCGCTCACCTCGCCGGAGGTGAAGGCGTTCATCGAGAAGAAGTACTCCGGCGCGGTCGTGCCGGCGTTCTGAGGAAGCGAAATCCTCCCCCCAGCGGGGGAGGTGGTCCGAAGGACCGGAGGGGGAAGTTCTACTGACCTTGCCTCTTCCCCCTCCGTCGTCTCGTCGAGCCGGCACCTCCCCCACGAGGGGGAGGATTTTGTAGCGCTCTCTAACATTTCACCCTACCTATCAGCGTCCGCACGCCTCGGAGTCTCCATGGCCTCGCCAACGCTGAAACCGCTCGCCGGCCGTCGGCTGGTGCTGGATGTCGCCAATTCCTCGGGCCTGGAGGACTGGTCGCCCGACCTGCAGAAGACCAAGGTCTATGAGCGCATCCTGCTGGACCTGATCCTGGGCGAACTGGCGGCCGGCTCGCGGCTGGATGAGCAGTTCCTGGCCGCGCATTACGACACCGGCTTGGCCGGCGTGCGCGAGGCCCTGGGTCGCTTGGCTCTGGAGGGCCTGGTCGTCCGCCGCGCGCGATCAGGCACCACCGTCGCGCCGCTGGACCTGGTCGAACTGCGCCAGGGCTACGAGGCCCGGGTGCTGATCGAACCGCATTGCGCCGCCCTGGCCGCCCGCAACGCCTCCAAGGCCGACGCCCAGGCGATGTTCGACGTTTTCGCGGAAGGAGAAGAGGCCGCCCGCGTTTGCGACCTGCCCGCCCTGGTGGCCATGGACCTGCGCTTCCACGCCCTGGTCGCGCGGGGCTCTGGCAACCTGGCCCTGGCCCGCATCCTGATCCCCCTGCAGCACAAGGCCGCGCGGTTCTGGGTGTTCTCGTTCAATGGCGCGACCGAGCAGGAGCTGATCGACGAGATCGAGGAGCATCGCGAAGTGGCCCGCGTGATCGCCGGCGGCGACGCCGAGGCCTCGCGCGCGGCGATGCTGAAGATTCTGAACGTCCAGCCCGAGGCGCAGGGCAGGGCCTGAGGCCCGATACGCGTCTGGAGCTCGGGCGGCTCAAGGGTGCGCGCTTGCGTCGCGACTTCCCCAACGTGACCTGCGACTTCGCCGCCACACCCTCTTCGCAATCTCATCTGAAATGTCAGAAGGCATTTTGACGAAGATCAAGCGATCACCAGATATCGGGTCCGCGACCGCCGAGCTTCGGCGTGAGGACCTGATGCGATGCCGTTTCGAACCCTGCTGCTATCCGTAAGCCTGCTGGCCCTGGCCGCCGGAACCGCGCGCGCCGAGACCCAGGTCGCCGACCAGGTCGATACGGTGGTCATCGTGGCCCGCGACAAGGCCGGCCTGCTGGAGAAAGCGCCCAGCCACACGGTGTTCGGCATCGACAAGCCGCTGATCGAAACGCCGCGCTCGGCTAGCCTGGTCAGCGATCTCACCCTTGAGCGCTACGGCGTCCAGTCGCTGGACGGGGCGACCAAGGTCGCGCCCGGGACCCATACGGCCAGCTTCTACGGCGTGCCGGGATCGCTGAACATTCGCGGGGCCCTGGCCGAGAACTATTTCCGCGGCTTCAAGCGGGTGGAGAACCGAGGAACCTATTCGACGCCGATCGGCGGCGCGGCGCGTCTGGAGATCCTGCGCGGGCCGCCAACGCCGGTCTATGGCGCCGGCAAGGTCGGTGGGCTGGTCAACTTCATCCCCAAGTCGGCGCGCGACGAGGGCCGCTTCCTGGCCGAGCCGGAGGGCGAGATCACCGCCACCTTCGGCAGCTATAACAGGAAGCTGGTCACAGGCCAGTTCGGCGCGCCCGTGACGCTGGGTCCGGCCGAGGGCGGGGTGTGGGTCTATGGCGAGGCCGAGGACAGCCACAGCTATTACCGTGGGATCTATCCGCGTCACCAGACGCTGGAGGCCTCCGCCGACTTTGATTTCGGAAACGGCTGGAGCACGGCCTTCGGCGGCATGGTCTTCCACAGCGACGGCGACGTGCAGACGCCCGGCTGGAACCGCCTGACCCAGGACCTGATCGACCACCGGACCTACATCACCGGCCGCGATACGACGCTGCGCGACGTGGATGGAAACGGCAAGCTCACGCCAAATGAGATCGGCGCCTACCCATACGCCAGCGCGCTCTACCTGCCGTACTACGGCTTTCCCGCCACGGACGCGGTTCACACGCTGGACGTCGGCGTCGGGACGACCAAGCTCGATCGCCGCACGGTCTATATCAGCCCCGCCGACTTCTCGAAGACCAACACCCAGACCCTCTATTTCGACCTGGCCAAGGACCTGGGCGGCGAGCGGTCGCTGACCTTGCAGCTGTTCCACGACCGCCAGGACAACAAGCGCTTCGTCTCGTACGGCTACCCTTCGGCGATCGACGCCAAGGTCAGCGAGGTTCGGTTGACCTACGCTTTCCCGACCGAGCTTGGCCCCGTGCGCGCCAGGACCCTGACCGGCGTCTCGCACCGGTGGTTCGAGGGGCGGCGGCGCGAGAGCTACAACAGCGGCCTGATCGCCCTGGACCGCCGCGACATCAGCTTCGGCGCCACGGCGACCGACACGATCGACAGCCCGTTCGACGACGAGCCCGGCGGCGTGCGCTGGGAGAACGACAACCGCTCGACCTGGAAGGAAACCGGCGCCTTCGTCACCTCCGACATCGTCGCGGGCCGCTGGAACCTCGTGCTGGGCGGGCGCTGGGACCACTATTCGGTGGAGAGCCAGGACACGGGCTACCTCAGCTACACGGTCGCCGGACGCCAGTCGGCCGACCGGAACAAGGCGACCTGGAACGCCAGCTTGACCTACAAGCTGCCGGTCGGGCTGATGCCCTACGCCAGCTACGCCAAGGCCTCGGCCCTGGAGATGAGCCAGGCGGGCGACATCGCGCCGGGCCTGGTCGCCGACGGCTCATGGCTGTCGAGCTCGGCGCTCTCCGAGGCGGGCGTGAAGTTCCAGCTGCTGCGCGGGACGCTGATCGGCTCGCTGGCCGCCTATCGCCAGACCCGCACCCAGATCGCCGGCGCGATCTCGCCGCCGACCGTGCAGGGGCTGCGGTCCAAGGGTGTCGAGCTGGAGGTCCGCTGGCTGGCCTCGGAACGCCTGTCCTTCACCTTCGCCGGCAATAACCAGCGCACGACGGTGAGGGGACCAGACACCTCGTTCCAGTACATCCCGGCCTACACGGCGGGCGTTGCGGGCGCGCAAGCCTATGGCGGCTCGTACGTGGTCTGGAGTTTCGCCAGCCTGCCGGGCCGGAGCGGCGACTACGCCTACACCCTGACGCCGAAATCGGTGCTCAGCCTGTACGGGACCTATACCAGCAAGGGCTATGACTGGGGTCAGGCGGGCGCGACGCTCGGCGTCAGCCATGTGGGCCGCACCGCCGGCACGGTCCAGAACGCGGTGCATTATCCGAGCTATGACCTGGTCAATGCGTCGGCGTTCATCGCGCGCGGGCCTTATACCTTGTCGGTCAATGTCGATAACCTGTTCGACAAGTTCTATGTGACACCTGACGCCGACACCTACGCCAATCTCGGCGCCTTGCCCGGCAAGGGGCGCGAGTGGCGGGCCACCCTGAAGCGGACGTTCTGATTTGACCCAAACCGATGACCGCTTCCGCCCGTGGCTTCTGCTGGCGGCGTTCAGCCTGCTGCTGTTCCTGATCACCGCCTCGACCTACGGCTCGCTGGGCGTGGTCCTGCCGGCGATGATTGGCGAGCTGAAGTGGAATTTTACCGAAGCCTTCGCGGGTTTCACGGTGCTTGGCGTGTTCACGGGCGCCTCGTCCTGGCTGCCGGCCATCCTGATCCGGCGGTTCGGCGTGCGCGGAACGCTGCTCGCCGGCGCCGTCGTGCTGGCCGGGGGCTTCATCGGCATCGCCAACGCCGGGAGCCTGCTCAGCTACTACGCCGGAGCCGCCGCGTGCGGCGTGGGCTTCCAGATGGCGGCGCTGATCCCAGGGACGCACGTGCTGTCGTCGCTGTTCACGAAGCGCGCCCTGCCGTTCGGGATCTATTTCACCTTTGGCTCGCTGGGCGGCGCGGCCGGGCCATGGATGGCCTTGACCCTGATGGCCGACAGCGGCGGCGACTGGCGGCTCTATTGGGTCGTCCAGGCGGCGCTGGCGGCGGCGGTGGGGCTGGTCTGCGCTCTGATGGTCGGCGGCTCCAAGTGGCTGACGGCGGCGGCGCATGAGGTCGATCTCGAGGTCGAGCAGGAGGCCCGCGAGGCCCCCGCCACCGCGAGCGTCTATCGCACGTCCCATGAGTGGACCGTGCCCCAGGCCCTGCGCACGCCGCAGTTCTACGTGCTGGTGGCGGCCTATTTCAGTCACCTGCTGGTCGGGGTGACGGTGGCAAGCGTCTCGGTCACCCACCTGACGGAGCTTGGCGTCGCCGCCGGCGTCGGCGCGGTCGCGGCAGGCGCCTTGGCGGCCAAGATGCTGAGCCTGGAGTCGCTGATGCAGACGCTGGCCCGGCTGGGCGGCGGGGCGCTGGGCGACCGGGTCGACCCACGCTGGCTGCTGGTCTTCGCGCAAGGGATGCTGGTCGTCGGCCTGCTGGCCCTGGCCAAGGCCGCCACCCCGGCCCTGATGCTGGTCTACGCGATCGGCACGGGCGTCGGCTTCGGTCTGACCGTCCTGGCCGTCACCGTGCTGCTGCTGAACTACTACGGCCGGCAGAGCAATCTGGAGCTCTTCTCGCTGACCTGCCTGGTCGGCGCGGTTTCGGCGGCGGGGCCGTTTATCGCCGGCGCGATGCGCGATCGTCTGGGCGGCTTCGCCCCGACCTTCGAGCTGTTCGCGGCCGTGACGGCGGTGGTGTTCGTGGCCGTGCTGGCGATGCGTCCGCCCAAGGCGCCGGCGACCTGATCTTCCAAAAGAAAAGCCGCCCCGGCGAACCGGGGCGGCTTCCCTGTCTACCCTTGGAAGACCAGCCTTAGAAGGCGGCCTTCAGGCTGACCACGACGCGGCTGTCGTAGATCTTGCCCAGGTCATGTTCGGACGTGTCGTGATAGCGCAGGTCCGCCGACAGGTTGCTGGTCAGGGCGTAGGCGAGACCGACGTTCCAGGTGCTGTAGTCCTTGTAGTTCTTGATCGTCTGCTGGCCGACGGCGCCGCTCAGGGTGAGCTTCTCGGCGACCGGCACGGCGGCGTTGGCTTCGAAGTAGGTCGCGCCGCCACCCTTGCCCGGATATTCCGGCGAGTAGTAGACGGCCGCGCCCAGGGTGGCCGGACCGAAGGTGCGCGAGGCGGCGGCCTTGAGTTCGACATAGCTGTAGGCGCCCGGCGTCAGGCCTTTGTCCTTGGTGTAGCTGTAGTACAGGACGCCGAAGTCGAGCGAGGTGTCGCCGACGGTCGGACGCAGGCCTGCGTAGAAGTCGATCTCGGCCGACGGGTCATCCGCGCCGAAGTCGACGTTCGAGGCCCAGACGCCCGCGTAGCCGATGCCGTAGGTCGCGTCGACGCCGCCTTGAACCGCCGGATCTTCCTGGGTCTGGCTGACACCGCGGAACACGTAGTCGCTGAACACGCCGACGTTGTACGAGAGCTTCAGCTCATCGGCCATCGCGGCGCCGCTCAGGGCGACCGTGGCGGCGGCGGCGGCCAGCGCGATCTTCATGGCTTTCATTATGTTATCCCCTTCTTGTGTGTCGTTTCCCGGGTTGGATCCCGAGACCCCGACGCGCCTGCGAGCGCATGTGCGTCCCCCGCCGATTAGCGGTGCAGGCGCCTTTAGTTGCAATCGAGGCGAGCGAAGCGCCAGAGAGAAGGGCGCCTCGCGCCTAAAGTTTGGGCGCAGTGTGACGATTTTGCTTCAGAACGTACGCCGATCCGCAACAGGCGACGGAAAGGTGAATCGGGCTTGTCGTGTGGCGCAGGCGCCGTCCGGAGAACGCGAGTCGCTTACCGCATCGACAGGCTGGCGCCGCCCAGGTGCAGGCCGGCGTCCACCAGCAGGGTCTCCCCGGTGACGTGGCGGGAAGCGGGCGAGGCCAGGAAGACCGCCGCGCCGGCGATGTCCTCGGCGGTCGAGGCCACCTTCAGCGGCGTGGCCGCCGCCGCGCCGGCGCGCAGGCGATCGACCCGTTCGGCGTCCATGGCCTTGCCGAACCAGGGCGTGTCGATGAAGCCGGGGCAGATGGCGTTGACGCGGATGCGCGGCGCGAGGGCGCGGGCCAGGGACAGGGTCATGGTCGTCATCGCGCCCTTCGAGGCGGCGTAGGGCACCGAGGAGCCATTGCCGACGACGCCGGCGATCGAGGCGGTGTTGACCACGGCGCCTGGCGCGGGCGCGGCTTCCAGCAGGGAACGGGCGGCGCGCACCATCTGGAAGGCGCCGACCACATTGACCGAATAGAGCCGCAGGAAGTCCTCGGCGTTCACCGCGTCGAGGTCGGCGTGGTTCGGCGCGAACTTGGTCACGCCGGCGTTGTTGAACAGGGCGTCGATGCGGCCCGTCGCGGCGGCCGCCTCGGCGATCTTGCGACAGTCCTCGTCCTGGGCGACGTCGCCCTGGACCAGCGCGGCCTTGGCGCCTTCGGCCTCCACCAGGCGAGCGGTTTCTTCGGCTTCCTCGGCGCTGCGGGCGTAGTTGACGACCACGAGGCCGGCGCCGCGCCGCGCGGTCTCGACCGCGATCGCCCGTCCCAAGCCCGTGGAGGCGCCCGTGATCACCACGGTGAAGCCGTCGAAGTCCCGTCCCAGCATCGCTTGTTCTCCCCAAACGCTTGTTTGGTGGATTTGTAGCGAGAGGCGCGCGGCTTGTCTCGCGGCCGCGGTCTCCTCGCCCAAGTCTTGTCTTGAGAGGGGGGGAGGCCTAAATCGCGCCGATGACCGATCTCAACGTCACCCAGCTGGGCCGCGTCGTCGACGCGCCTGACAGCCCCGAAGCCGCCGTCCTCGAGCGCGTGCCCAATCCGCAGAGCGACGTGCTGTATCTGGCCCGCTTCGTCGCGCCGGAGTTCACCTCGCTGTGCCCGGTCACGGGCCAGCCGGACTTCGCCCATCTCGTGATCGACTACGCCCCGGGCGAGTGGCTGATCGAGAGCAAGTCGCTGAAGCTCTACCTGACCAGCTTCCGCAACCACGGCTCGTTCCACGAGGACTGCACGGTCAAGGTGGCGCGCAAGATCGTCGAGATCGCCCAGCCGCGCTGGCTGCGCATCGGCGGTTACTGGTATCCGCGCGGCGGCATTCCGATCGACGTGTTCTGGCAGACCGGTCCGGCGCCGGAAGGCCTGTGGGTCCCCGACCAGGGCGTCGCGCCCTATCGCGGCCGCGGCTGATCTAGGACGGATAGGTCTTCAACTCGATCCGCAAACCAAGAGTTCGCCTTCCTGGGCGCAAGGCCCAGGAAGGCAGGAACTGATTTCTGCTCTGAAGCCGATCCGCCTAGCCCTTCGATAGCCTGCGCCGGTTGGCCCGCACCTTGCGGCGCAGGTGGGCCAGGGAGCCGGACGCGATGGCCGGCCCCGTCGCGCCCAGTTTCCCGGTCGCGGCCAGCATTGGCAGCGTCAAGCCGGCGGCGACCTTCTCGCTGACCATTAGCTGGGCCTCGGCCTGGGCCGCCGCGCCGCCGGCGGCCAGTTTCATCATGCGCAAGCCGATGACGGCCGAAGCCTCCATGCCCAGCGCCCAGCTGTCGAAGGCCAGGGTCGTCCAGGGGTCTTTGCGTCGGGCCATGAGAGCGTCCTTCCGTGCCGTCGCTTCAACGCCTGGGGGCTAGTTCGGGCTCCAGTAGCTGGTCAGCGCCGTGGCGTCGGGGCGCTGCCGCTCCTGCGGCTGTTCCGTCGTCGTGCCGAGATAGAGGTAGCCCGCGACCTTCTCGTCTGGACCGAGGCCCAGGATCTCCAAAGCGCGCGGGTCGTAGCTGTACCAGTCGGTGATCCAGTTGGCGCCCCAGCCCAGGGCCGAGGCGGCCAGCAGGATCTGGTGGCAGACGGCGGCGGCGCTCTGGCGCTGCTCCCACTCGGGGATCTCGCCGGGCAGGTGGCGCGAGATCACGGCGACGCATACGGGCGGACGGGTCAGCTTGCGCAGGGCCGCCGTCGCCTTGGTCGGGTTGGCCTGGCTGGGGGCGAGGGCGGTGATGCGCTCGGCGAAGACGGCCTTGGCCTCGCCCTCCAGCACGATGAACCGCCAGGGGGCCAGCTTGCCGTGGTCGGGCACGCGAACGGCCAGGCGCAGCAGGTCCGCCAGTTGAGCCTTGTCCGGTCCCGGCGCCGTCAGGGTCATGGCGCTGGCCGAGCGACGGCGCGCCAGAAAGGCGATGGTCGCCGGCGAGGCTTCGACCGGCAGGGTTTCGCCGAATTCGGGAGCAGGGGGGACGGAACCGGCCAAGACGGCCTCCTCATGGGCGTTGCGGCGTTGTAGGCCGTTCAGTTAGGCCTTGCCCGGTCGCGATGGAACCGCGCGGCCTGAAAAATCTGGAGCGTCCATGTCCGACAAGCCCGCCTGGCTGAAGCCGCACGGAAAGCCGTGGAGCGTGGCCTCCAGCAAGGTGGTCTACGACAACCCGTGGATCAGGGTCACCGAATACCAGGCGATCGCTCCGACCGGCCGGCCGGCGCTGTATGGCAAGATCGGCTTCAAGAGCCAGGCGACGGGCATCGTGCCGCTGCACGAGGACGGCACCGTGACCCTGGTCGGCCAGAACCGCTTCTCGCTGGCCAACTATAGCTGGGAGCTGCCCGAGGGCGGCGCGCCGCACGGCGAGGACCCGCTGGACGGCGCCAAGCGCGAACTGGCCGAGGAGGTGGGGCTGGAGGCCCGTGACTGGCGGCCGATCCTGCGGATGGAGCTGTCGAACTCGGTCACCGACGAGATCGCCTACGGCTTTCTGGCCATGGACCTCTCGCCGACCGCGACGGCGCCGGACGAGACCGAGGACCTGGCCGTGGTCCGCGTGCCGTTCCGCGAGGCCCTGGACGCGGCGATCGCCGGCCATATGCCGGACGCCATCACCGTGGCGCTGTTGCTGCGGACGCATCTGATGGCGGTGCGGGGAGAACTGCCCGCGAAATTGGCGGCGTTGATCCTCTAGCGGGCCCGCGACCGCCGAATTGATCCTGATCGTGTCGCGCGATCGCGTTCCGGTCCAGAACCTGCCCGCCCACCCGCGGAGTCGCCAGGATCGTCATGACGCTATCGCCCCATCTCACCCCGCAAAGCCTGGTCGGTCGCCGGTTTCCGCCCGACATCTTCGGCGACATCAAGGTCGCTCTGGTCGGCTATTGCCCCCCGCCGTCGGCGCTTGAGCGCTACCAGCCCGAGCGCGTGGAGGGGCAGCACTTCATCCATGTGTCGCCCGACAGCGTGCGGGTGCTTCAGCACGGCGGCCGAAAGTTCCTGTCGCTGGCCCACGTCTATGGCGGACCGGTGTCCAGCTCGACGGCCGAGGAGCTGGCCTATTACGGGATCGAGCTGGTTTTGGCCTATGGCCTGGCGGGCGGTCTCGGAACCGGCGACCTGGGCATGGGGGATTTCTATCTCGCCGAGGACACCCTGGCCGCCGACGGCACGACCCCTCACTACACCGGCGCCCGCATCCTGCGCGCCGACCAAGCCCTGATAGACGCCGCCTTGGAGCTCTGGTCCGGTCCGGCGCCGCTGAAGCCGGTCCGCGTGGCCACGGGCGATGCGATCTATCGCGAGTTCGACCCGATGCTGGACGCCTATCGGCTGGAGGGCTGCGACATCGTCAATCTGGACTGCGCCCATCTCTACGCGGCGTCGCAGATCAATTCGTCCCGCCGCCGGATGCGGGCGATCCAGTGCGGGGTGATCTCCGACGTCGTCCCGACGGGCCCCGAGGCCGAGTCCAGCAGCACGCTTTCGGCCATGCTGGCGGGCGGAAACGAGGGTCTAAACCCCTTGGAACGGACCGGCGACATCGTGTCTTTCTTCATCGAGACCTTGACGCCAGCGCTTTTGCCCTGATCTGAGCGGGGCGCGCTCGAACGTTCCGTTCGGGTTTTGTGGGGCATTTAGGCTATAGATGCCGCACGCGCCCAGCCTGCTGGGGAGGGAGAGCCCGATGGCCAAGCACTTGGAAGTGGTGACCCCCGAGACGGAAACCCCCGTCTGGGTCGCCCTGCGCAACCAGGCCGAACACGCCGCCAAGGCCGAGCCGGCCCTGGCTTCGCTGCTCAACGCGGTGATCCTGAGCCACGATAATTTGGCCGACGCCCTGACCTTCCAGTTGGCGCGCAAGCTGGGCGACCAGGAGATGCGGGCGATGACGGCGCGCGAGTTCGCCGCCGACGCCTTCCGCAGCGATCCCTCGATCGTCGAGGCGGCCGAGGCCGACCTGAAGGCGGTGTTCGAGCGCGACCCGGCCTGCAAGGGCTATGTCCAGCCCTTCCTTTTCTTCAAGGGCTTCCTGGCGCTGCAGACCCATCGCGTCTCGCACTGGCTGTGGAACGAGGGCCGCGAGACCCTGGCCTTCTACCTGCAGAGCCGCTCCAGCGAGGTCTTCCAGGTCGACGTCAATCCGGCCGCCAGGATCGGCAAGGGCGTGTTCATCGACCACGGCACCGGCATCGTCATCGGCGAGACGGCGGTGGTCGGCGATGACGTCTCGATGCTGCACGGCGTGACCCTGGGCGGCACCGGCGCCGAGCGCGGCGACCGTCACCCCAAGATCGGCAAGGGCGTCCTCTTGGGCGCCGGCGCCAAGGTGCTCGGTAACATCACGGTCGGCGACTACGCCAAGATCGCCTCGGGCTCGGTGGTGCTGCGCCCCGTGCCGCCGCACTGCACCGCCGCGGGCGTGCCCGCGCGCCTGGTCAACTGCCCGACCTGCGAAGAGCCGGCCAAGACCATGGACCACACCCTGGCCGAGATGGTCTATTCCGGCGACTACGACATCTAAGCTGAAGGTTCCGCGTATGCGTCTCGCCGGTCTGCTGCTGAGCGCGGCGCTGTGTCTTGGCCTTGTCGCGCCGGCGGCGGCCGCGCCGGCGCCGGTCGGCGGCTATCAGGTCGTGCGCGCCTTCGCCCACGATACGGCCGCCTTCACCGAGGGCCTGTTCTACCACGACGGCTTCATCTTCGAGAGCACGGGCCTGGCCGGCCGCTCCTTCATCCGCAAATGGAGCCTCGAGACCGGCGCGGTCGAGCAGGAGCGCCTGATCGACAGCCGCTACTTCGGCGAGGGCATCGTCGACTGGAAGAACAAGCTCTACGAGCTGACCTGGACCAACGAGCTGGGCTTCATCTACGACATCGACAGCTTCGAGGCGGTCGGCGAGTTCCGCTATCCGGGCGAGGGCTGGGCCCTGACCCGCGACGACAAGCGGCTGATGATGAGCGACGGCACCTCGTTCATCCGCTTCCTGGATCCGGAGACCCTGAAGGAGACCGGCCGGATCGAGGTCACCGACGACGGCGTGCCGGTCCGGAACCTCAATGAGCTGGAATGGGTGAAGGGCGAGCTCTTGGCCAATGTCTGGCAGACGACCCGCATCGCCCGCATCGACGTCAAGACGGGCAAGGTGCTGGGCTGGATCGAGCTGGCCGGCCTCTTGAAGGAAGCCGGCGTCACCGGCCAGCGCGACGATGTTCTGAACGGCATCGCCTATGACGCTACGGGCGACCGGCTGTTTGTCACCGGCAAGCTGTGGCCGAAACTTTTCGAGATCAAACTGACCGCGCCATCGCGTTGAGACGGAACCGCGTTCGGGGGACGGCGTTTACCTATCGTCCGCCCCCCTACGCCCCCCCGACCTAGTGGGCGGACCTGAGCCCCGGCCGCGCGTTACGCCGCCGGGGCTCAACCCTGTCTGGGGTCTAGCCTTCTCTCAACGCCTTGGCGCACGACACCGTCGGCGGCGTTTTCGCGGCCATAGTCCGCGCCTCATGGCTCGCAGGCTTCACCAAACTCACGATGACCGCCGTCCAGATGACCAGCAGCGTCAGGACCTGAGGCAGGGTGATGCGGGAGGGAGCGACGGGAGGCATGTCCGCCTTATCCCGCGATTGCGCGCGCTCGGATAACGACTTATCCGTCAGGCTTCTGTGAGGTTTTTTCACATGGCCCGCCGCACTCTGCCGCCGCTGAACGCCCTGCGCGCCTTCGAGGCGTTCGGACGTCACGGCCGCATGACGCTGGCCGCCGACGAACTCTGCGTGACCCACGGCGCGGTCAGCCGGCAGATTCGCCAGCTGGAAGAGCATCTGGGCGTCGCCCTGACCGAGGGGCCGCGCACGCGCCTGCGCATGACCGAGGCGGGGCTGAAGCTGGCCCAGGCCCTGTCGCCGGCCTTCGACCAGATCGAGGCGGCGACGCCGCGCTCGGCGGAGGCCGGACCCAGGCCGCTGGTGGTGTCCTGCCTGCCGACCTTCGCCATGAAGTGGCTGATCCCGCGCCTGCCGCGCTTCCAGGCGGCGCATCCCGATATTCCAGTGCGGGTGGCGGAGTCGAACGGGCCGTTCGATTTTCGGGAAGATCAAATCGACCTCGCGATCCGGATCCGCCGGACCGGAGAGCCAGATTATCCGGATTCCGCGGCCGATCCCTTCATGCGCCACTATCACGGGCCGGTGGTCGCGCCCGAACTGGCGGCGGGCCTGGCGGACTTTGACCGCGTTTGCGCGGCGCCGCGCCTGCTGACCCGCACCTACGCTCAGAGCTGGAGCGATTGGATCCGCGACATTGGCGCCGAGGCGCTGCCGGTCGCCGCCAGCGAGCAGGAGTTCGACCACTATTTCTATATGTTGGAGGCCGCGGCGGCTGGCCTGGGCGTGGCGATCGGTCCATGGGCCTTCGTGCAGCGAGACCTCGCCAGCGGACGCTTGGTGGCGCCGCTGGGATTCGCGCCCGGTCAGACCTGGATCGTGGCGCTGACGCCGCGCCGGGGCGCGTCTGAGCGGGCGCTTCTGTTTCGCGATTGGCTGCGGGCTGAGGGAGCGTCCACACCTGTTCCACCGGAAGCCGCTTGCCACCCGCGCCCCGGACGCTAGTTTCGCGGCGAGGACGCGCCCCGGGCGCTTCTAGCCAAGAATAAGGATCCCCCGTGGACGCCAACACCATCGCCAAGATCGAAAAGCACCTGAAGCGGACCTTCGGGAACCCGCACATCCAGCTGAAGCCGCGCCCCAAGCAGAAGGACTCGGCCGAGGTGGAAGTCGCCGGCGAGTTCATCGGCGTCATCTTCCAGGACGAGGACGAGGACGGCTCGTTCATGTTCGAAATGGCGATCCTGGCCGAAGACCTGGACTGATCTTTTCGGTCTGATCCTGACCGGACGGGGCGCGCTCTTGCGTTGATCCCCGTCCGTCGTCCCTGTTCAATGGGGACATGAGCGCTCACATCCTCGATCGTCCGGTCTGGGCCACGCTAAACGGCCGCCAGGCCCACCTCGCCGTCCGACACGGCCCCGCGATCCGGATGCAGCCCGACTACGGGCTCTTCGCCGCCATGCCAGACAATGATCCCGCAAGCCTCGCCGCCTTGGGTGACCTGGTGCGCGAGATGGGCCCCGTCGGACTTGTCGAGCCAGCCGCCCCGCCGCCGATTCCCGGGACCGAAGTCGTCTCCAGCGCCGTCTGCCTGCAGATGGTCGCCGAGACCGTGGCCCCGGCCTGGAAAGTCTCCTTCGACATGCCGCCGCTGGGCGACGCCGACGCGGACGAGATGCTGGCCCTGGCGACCCTGACCAAGCCGGGGCCTTTCTTCACGCGCACCCACCAGTTGGGCGCCTTCATCGGCGTCCGCGTCGATGGCCAGCTGGTCGCCATGGCGGGCGAGCGGATGCGGCCCGACGGCTATACCGAGGCTAGCGGCGTCTGCGTCCATCCCGACCATCGCGGCCAGGGCTACGCCGCCCGTCTGCTGCGCGAGGTGACCGCCGGGATCCTGGCGCGCGGCGACAAGGCCTTCCTGCACAGCTACGCCGACAACAAGACGGCGATCGGGCTCTACGAGTCGCTGGGCTATCGGGGGCGGCGGGAGGTGGTGTTCACGGTGGTGAAGGCGGCGGGCTAGGGCGTTAAGCAGCGCCCCCTCCGTCACGACGCGTATCCGCATCGCGACACCTCCCCCGTTGCACGGGTGAGGAGGACGTGGCTCCCCTCCTGCCCCGCTCGCGGGGGAGGTGGATCGGCGCGAAGCGACGAGACGGAGGGGGCGCGCCGCCCAAGGAAAAACCCCGGAAGGCGGACCTTCCGGGGTTCTCTCTAGTCGATCGCGGAAGCCCCTACGCCTCCAGCGCCTTCGCGCCGGCCTTGCGGGCCCAGCGGTAGAGGCCGACCACCACGACCGCGGCGGCGATCAGCGACAGGATCATGCCGACGTGCTCGGGCGGGGCGAAGGAGACGGCCAGGGGCTCGCCCTTGCCGGTCGAGACGATCATCAGCGCCAGGGCGACGTTGAACAGGCTCTCGCCGACGATGAAGCCCGAGGCGATCAGCACGCCCAGGCGCTTGGCCGGCTCGGCCGCGCGGTCCTTGGCGACGATCTTCTCGAACAGCCAGCCGGCCACCGCGCCGACCACGACCGGCGCGGTGACGGTGCTGGGCAGATAGATGGCCAGGCCCACGCCCAGGGGCGGCAGGCTGAGGCGGTCCTTGCTGGTCTTGCGCAGGATGGTGTCGACGGCCACCAGCGCCAGGCCGATCAGGGCGCCGTAGCCCAGGAGACCCCAGTCCAGATCGCCGCCCAGCACGCCCTTGGCCAGGGTCGAGATCAGGGTGGCCTGCGGCGCGGCCAGCGGCTGGTCCGAGATGGCTTGCAGGTTCGGCGCGCCGGCGAAGCCGTTCGAGCGGTTCAGCAGCTCCAGCACGAACGGGATGACCACGGCGCCCGACAGCACGCCGATCACCAGGCCGACCTGTTGCTTCCACGGCGTGGCGTCGACCAACTGGCCGGTCTTCAGGTCCTGCAGGTTGTCGTTGGCGACCACGGCCACCGCCAGGACGCAAGTGGTGACATAGAGGGCGAAGGCGACCAGGGCCTTGGTGGTGTCGGGACCGACCAGGCCGCGGCCGACGACGCCGACCAATAGCGAGGCGCCCAGCACGGTCAGGATCGCGATGCCCGAGACCGGGCTGTTCGACGAGCCAATCAGGCCGGCCATATAGCCGCAAACCGCGGCGGCCAGCAGGCCGGCGAAGATCAGGTAGCCGATGCCGATGGCGACCAGCGGCGCGGCCAGGCTGGTGATCGGGCCGCCTGCCAGGAAGTGGGCCAGGAACCAACCAGCCGGGGCCAGCAGCAGCAGCGAGACGAGGCCGACGATGCCGATCGGGATGTCCTGCTCCACGCGGGGCAGGTCGCCGGCGCCGCTCTTGCGGGCCTTGGCGGCCTCCAGGGCCGACTTCAGGCCGGCGATGATCGGGCCGATCAGCTTGGCCAGGGTCCAGATGGCGGCGGCGCCGATGACGCCCGCGCCCAGGAAGCGCACCTGGGTCTTCCAGACCGACAGGGCGTGGGTGGCCGCGTCGGCGTCCGGCATCGGCGTGGCGAGAGTCAGGATCGGCACCAGGATCGCCCAGGCGATGAACAGGCCGGCGAACATGGCGATGCCGACCGTGATGCCCATCAGGTGGCCCGCGCCCATCAGGGCCAGCGAGCTGGAGGCGCCCAGGCCGCTCGCGCCCGCGCCAGCCTTGAACTTGAAGTAGCCCGCGACCTCGGCGGCGAACAGCTTGGCCGCGCCCAGGGCGCCGAACAGGGCCGAGGCGATCGCGCCCAGGCTGACGGCGACCAGGCCGGCCTTGCCCTCGGCGGCGCCTTCGCGCGAGCCGGTGCCGACCTTCAGCACCTCGGCGGCGGCGACGCCCTCGGGGTAGGGGAGGTTGGAGTTGGTCACCAGCGCCCGGCGCAGCGGGATCGTGTACATCACGCCCAGGATGCCGCCGACGGCGCACGCGCCGAAGGTGGGCAGGAACGGCACGTTCGCCCACCAGCCGATCATCAACAGGCCCGGCAGGACGAAGATCACCGACGACAGCGTGCCAGCGGCCGACGCGATCGTCTGGACGATGTTGTTTTCCTGGATGGTCGAGGTCTTGAACGCCCGCAGCAGGGCCATCGAGATGACGGCGGCGGGGATCGAGGTGGCGAAGGTCAGGCCGACCTTCAGGCCCAGATAGACTTGCGCGGCGGTGAAGACGAGGGTGATGGCGATGCCGAGGAGCACCCCTCGGAGGGTCAATTCCGTGCGCGGCGCGGTCGAGTCGGCCATGAACATGTCCAAAAAAGTAGAAAGGCGGCCGGACCTTGCACGTCCGACCGCCTAAAACTCAAGCGTCGATTTCAGTGAGCCTTAATTGGCTAGCCGCCTACTGGCGCACGTTCGCCTTGCAAGCGACCGCGATATTGCCGGCCAGGCGGTAATCCTCTTCCGCCAAGGCCATCTTGTAGGCGTCTTCGCACTGGTTGGCCTTGATCATCCCGGCCGCTTTCTGGGCTCGGCGCCGCTGCTCCGGCGTGACGTTAGACTTGGCCTCATCGTCCATGCTCTGACGCAAGAGCATCCGCTGATTGTCTTGATTGTAGATGGCGCCCATCGTCGCCGCGGGCTTGGCCCCAAAGTTCTCCTGCGCGGACGCTCGGCCGGCCATGCTCGCGAAGCCGGCGAGAACGAGGGCGGCGAAAAACGAACGCTTCCACATGACCGTTCCTTTCTGAGCTCGAGAAGAAAGGTCACCGTCTCTCAACCCTAGACTGCTGTAAAGCGCAATCACTCTCGAAGAGCCGCTCCGTCCTCGGACGAAGCGGCCCCCAGGGTTGAGTCTAGAGAACGCCCAGCATCTCCGCGACCAGCGGGTGGCGGACGATGTCGCGGTCGGCCAGGCGGACGACGGCGATGTTGGAGACTTCCTCGAACCGCGCGGCGACATCGGCCAGGCCCGAGATGCCGGGCAGCAGGTCCGACTGGTTCGGGTCGCCGGTGACGACCATGGTCGAGTGCCAGCCCAGGCGGGTCAGCAGCATCTTCAGCTGCATGTAGGTGCAGTTCTGGGCCTCGTCGATCACCACGAAGGCGTTGTTCAGCGTGCGGCCGCGCATGAAGCCGACCGGGGCGATCTCGATGGCGCCTTCGGCCATCAGGGCCCGCATGCGCTTGACCGACAGGCGGTCGGTCAGGGCGTCATAGAGCGGACGCAGGTACGGGGCCAGTTTGTCCTCCATGTCGCCCGGCAGGTAGCCGATCGACTCGCCGGCCTCGACCGCGGGGCGCGAGAGCACGATGCGGCTGACGCGGCCGGCTTCCAGGGCCTCCACGGCCTTGGAGATGGCGATGTAGGTCTTGCCGGTGCCGGCCGGGCCCAGGGCCATGACGAGGTTCTTCTCGTCGATCGCTTCCATCAGCTGCGCCTGGCCGGGCGATTTGGGTTTTATCGTTTTAAGATAGCTCTGGTCCCGACTATCTCCCCTCGCGCCTCCCTCATCGGGCAGAGGCGACCAGCCGCCGCGGTGATCGACAGGCAGGCGGCGCACCTTGGCGTCGTCGTATTGGCCGGTCTCGTACGCGCCTTCGCGCGCCATCCGCTTCAGGGCTCGCTTGGTCATCAAAGCCTCCATTCGGGCATGAAAAAAGGACGAGGCCGTAAGGCGTCGTCCTTGGCGGTGAGCTGGATTTGAACGAAGCCGCGAACGCGGCCGGGCGGCTCGGAGGAGCTCTCCCCGTGGGCGGGGGACGGTGCTGTACGCCGAAACGCCAAGTGCGACACCTCGTCTTCGTCAGCGGGCGAGCAAGGGCGTCGCCGCCCAGGCTCGTCACGATCAGGAAATGATTCCCGCTGGGGGAATGTTCCCTCCTGAATCGCCAGACTACAATGGCGGTCATAGGGTTTATGGATCGTTAATAACGAAATCGCCGGCAAGAAATGAGGCATACGGATGAATGTATATTCCCTGGGCGAGCTAAAGCCTACGCTGCCCGAGAAAGACGAATATTGGATTGCGCCGACGGCGAGCGTGATGGGGAACATTATTCTTAAGAAAAACGCCAGTATATGGTGGGGCGCAGTGGCGCGCGGCGACAACGATCCGATCACCATTGGCGAGAACAGCAATATCCAAGACGGTTCGGTTCTTCACACTGATCTTGGCTCGCCGCTGACCATCGGCGCGAACGTGACCATTGGTCACATGGTGATGTTGCACGGCTGCTCGATCGGTGACGGCTCGTTGATCGGTATCGGGGCGATCGTGCTGAACGGCGCCAAAATCGGAAAGAACTGCTTGATCGGCGCCGGCGCCCTGATCACCGAGGGCAAGGAGATTCCCGACAACTCGATGGTGGTCGGCGCGCCGGGCAAGGTGGTGCGGGAGATCAGCGAACAGCACGCGCTGATCCTGCAGGCCTCGGCCCTGCACTATGTCGAGAACTGGAAGCGCTACGCCCGCGATCTGAAGCCGGTCGACGCTTAACAATCAAAGCCAGGAACGAACGCCGTGGGAGCGCCGCCTGCCGCTTGGGGGATCGCAAGGCGGCGCTCCCGCTTCCCGCGTGGGAAGGGCCGAACGCGGGAAGGGACCCACCCTGCTGGAGGCGTCTTCCGCAAGGCAGGACGGTGCGCCGTACTGCGCTCCGTTCATCCATGGATTGTATATAGCAGGTTCCGGGTAGAGTTAAAATGCGAGACTCGCGTTTTCCGGGTCTAAGCGTTCCGTTGCGGCACATCTTGCGCCGGGCTGAAAGCCGGATCACTCTCGCCTTAACAACGATAACCTTCGAGGGAGGGCGTCCGGGCCATGGCCAGTGAACGCTATGATTACGTCGTCATCGGCGCCGGTTCGGCCGGCTGCGTGCTGGCCGCGCGCCTGACCGAGGATCCCAACATCAAGGTCCTGCTGCTGGAGGCCGGCGGCAAGAACACCTCGGTGCTGGTCAAGATGCCGGCTGGGGTCGGCGAGCTGATCAAGGCCAAGGGCGAGCAGAACTGGGGCTTCTGGACCGAGGCCGAGCCCCATCTCGACAATCGCAAGCTCTGGTGGCCGCGCGGCAAGGGGCTGGGCGGCTCGTCGGCGATCAATGGCATGATCTATATCCGCGGCCATGCCCGCGATTACGACCAGTGGCGGCAGATGGGCCTGACCGGCTGGTCGTATGCCGAGGTCCTGCCGTACTTCAAGCGCTCGGAAACCCACCACGCCGGCGGCGACGCCTATCACGGCGACAAGGGGCCGCTGCACGTGTCGAAGGGCGAGTCCGACAGCCCGTTCTATACCGCCCTGGTCGAGGCGGGCCGCCAGGCCGGTCACAAGACGACGAAGGACTTCAACGGCTTCCAGCAGGAGGGCTTCGGCCCCTACGACCTGACGATCCGCGACGGCAAGCGCTGGAGCGCGGCCATGGCCTATCTCAGCCAAGCCTTGTCGCGCCCGAACCTGACCTGCGTCACCGAGGCCCGCACGACCCGAATCCTGATCGAGAAGCGTCGCGCCGTCGGCGTCGAGTACGTCGTGGGCAAGGGCGCGGAGCGCAAGATCGCCTATGCCGACGCCGAGGTGCTGCTGAGCGCCGGCGCGGTGCAGTCGCCGCACATCCTGCAACTCTCGGGCGTCGGCGCGCCGGACGACCTCAAGGCCCAAGGCATCGCGGTCGCCCATGAGTCCAGGGGCGTCGGCGCCAACCTGCAGGACCACCTGGACGTCTGCGTCTCGTGGACCGCCAAGAACCTGAAGACCGCCTATTCGGCCAACAAGGGCCTCAACAAGCTGGGCGTTGGCCTCAACTACATGCTGTTTGGCAAGGGCATCGGCCGCCAGCAGTTCCTGGAGAGCGGCGCGTTCCTGAAGTCGCGGCCGGACCTGGATCGCCCCGACCTGCAGATCCACGGCGTGCTGGCCATCATGCAGGACCATGGCAAGGTCGTGGTCGAGAAGGACGGCTTCACCCTGCACGTCTGCCAGCTGCGTCCCGAGAGCCGGGGCAAGGTCGGCCTGCGCTCGGCCGATCCGTTCGATGACCCGACCATCCTGGCCAACTACCTGTCGACCGACGAGGACCGCCGCGCCATCCGCGAAGGCGTCCGCATCGCCCGCGAGACCGTGGCCCAGGCCGCCTTCGATCCCTATCGCGACGCCGAATACGCGCCGGGCGCCGACGTGCGCAGCGACGCCGACCTCGACGCCTGGATCCGCGCCAAGGCCGAGACGATCTACCACCCGGTCGGCACCTGCCGCATGGGCGTGGCCGGCGACCCTCTGGCGGTTGTCGACGACCAGCTGCGCGTGCAGGGGCTTTCGGGTCTGCGCGTGATCGACGCCTCGGTGATGCCCAACCTGATCGGCGGCAACACCAATGCGCCGACAATCATGATCGCCGAGCGGGCGTCGGATCTGATCCGAGGTAAGCAGACGCTGGCCCCGCTGGACGTCCCGGTCTACGGCGACGAGACGGCGGCGGCGGCCTAGCGGCAACCCTCAGCCGACCAACTCAATCTCACCGTCATTCCCGCCCTTGTGGCGGGAACCTCTCTATCGGCCGCACGTGCAGAAGGGGCGGACCGCCAGCGGTCCGCTTGCGTCTCACGTATCAGCTGAACCAGGGGTTCCCGCCACAAGGGCGGGAATGACGGTTGTTTGAGTGAGCTTTGAGGAGCAAACGCGGCGCGCCTGGTTTCAGCCCGCCTAAGCCCTAGGCGATCCGGCGGCCGTCCAGGGTCGCCAGGCGCAGGCGGGGCATGTCGCGATTGTCGTCGCCCAACGGCCGGACCTCGCGCAGACCCAGCTCGTAGGCGGGGCGGCCCATCAGGCGGGCCGTCGCGCCGATCGGCTGATAGAGGCCCAGGAACCGGTCGGTCTCGCCGCTGGCGCCGCGCAGGGGGGCGAAAAGCACCTCCATGCCGACGGAAGCGACGCCCAGGGCGCGGATATCGGCGAGGGCGACCACCGGCGTGCGACGCTTCCGGGCGACGTCCAGCGCGCTTTTCAGTTCAAGCCGATGCGCCAGAGCCCAAAGCGACAGCGCGTCCTGGCCGCGCAGGTCGCGCGCGTGCAAATCACTGACGAAGCCGCCGGCCAGGCGGAAGGGCAGACGACCGCCGTCTCGGCCCAGGACGAAGACCTGCGGCAGCAGCTCCAGGAAGTCGCCCGGATTGATGTCGGTGCGGCGCGGCAAGGCGGCGTCGCCCCGGCGATCACGCCAGTAGTCGATCAGTCGTTCCGTGCTGGGATGGAACATGCTTGTCCCCCGGCGGCTCCTTCGCGGCCTTGGTCGGCCGCATGGAGCTTGCTGGAGGATCCATGCCAGGCGCTGGACTGTGCCAATCTGGAACAGAAACGCGCCCTCAGAAGAAAAGGGCCCCGCCCGAGGCGAGGCCCTTTGCCGTGAAGTCTACTTCGCCGCCGCCTCCGGCTTGACCAGAAGCAGCCAGGACTTGTCGTCGGCCAGATAGGTCTTGGCCGCCTTCTGCACATCGGCCGGAGTCACGCGGGCCAGGCCCGCCAGCACCGAGCGCGTGGCGTCCAGCAGGCGCGGATCGGTCTGGGCGCCGGACAGGGCGCCGACCCAGTACTCGTTGGTCACGCGCGCCTTCTCGATCTGGTCGATGCGAGGCTTCTTGGCGCGTTCCAGTTCGTCCTCGGTCACCGGCTTGTCGCGCAGGTCGGCGGCGATCTTGCGGATCGAGGCGACGACGCCGTCCAGCTTCTCGGGCGGGACCTCCAGGCTGACGGCGAGGTAGCCCCAGTTCTTGAACACCACGCTGGCGGTCGAGGAGGCGTTGGGCGAGTAGGTCGCGCCCTGCTTCTCGCGCAGTTCGTCGATCAGGCGCAGCTGCATGACCTGGCCCAGGACCGAGACATCGCGCGAGCGCTGCAGGTTCGAGAACAGGTCGTCCGTGCGCCAGGCCATGAACAGGGCGGCCTGGTCGGCGCGGCCCTTGTGCGTGCGGATCACGGGCGTCGGCGACGGCGCCGGGAACGGCGCCTGGCGGGCGGCGTCCGAGGCCGGCAGTTCGGTCCGCGCGGGCAGGGCGCCGAACGTGTCGGCCACGGCGGCGATGGCCTTGTCGACGGTCGTATCGCCGACGATCACCACCTCGATGTCGTCCTTGGTCAGCGGATTGGCGACCGCGGTCTTCAGCTCGTCCAGCGAAGCCGTGGCGATCTGCTCGCGGGAGGGGAAGGTCCAGCGCTGGTCGCCGCCGTGCATCAGCCCGCCCAGGTCGCGGCCCAGCACGCCGCCGGTGGTGCTCTGCAGCTGGTCGTGCAGCGTGCCGTAGCTGGTCTTGACGCGGTTGAAGGCCTCCGGACGCCAGCCCGGTTCGGTGGCGAAGGCCGCCAGAACCTGCAGTTCGGTCGACAGGTCCTCGGGACGCGTGCGGCCGCTCAGGGTGAAGGCGTCGTCCTCGACGCCCAGCTGGGCGTTCCAGATCTTGCCGGTCAGCACCCGCTCCATGTCCTGGGCGGAGATCTGCTTGAGGCCGCCTTCGACGAAGGCCGAGCCAGACCATAGCGGGCTCTGCTTGTCGGACGGCAGGTCCAGCAGGCCGTGACCGGCGCGGACCTTCACCACGACCTGGCCCTCGCGGAACTTGGTCGGCTTCACGGTCAGGCGCACGCCGTTCTCGAACCGCACGAAGACGGCGTCGAGGTCGCTGACCTCCTTCTGCTCGACCACCTTGCCGCTGGGACCGAAGCTGGAATAGGGCCACACGGTCACGCCCGGCGCGGCCGGCGGCGTCACGGGCTGGGCCTTGAGCTCCTCATAGGCCTTGAGGATCGCCGGCTCCCCGCCCTCGATATTGGTCGGCGCGGCGATCACGAGCAGCGGTCCGGAGCCCGCGAACGACGACTTCAGCACCGCGTTGACCCGCTCGGCCGTCAGACCCTTGGTCATGGCGTCGAAGGCGGCGAGGTTCTGGCTGGGCGAGGTGACGACCTCGGCGTCGCCGAGGGTGTCGACCAGTTGGTTGGCCAGGACCGGGGTGCGCTGCGTGGCTTCGCCCGCGACCGCGGCGGCGAGCCCCGCGCGCAGGCTGGCGATCTCGCGATCAAGCTCGTCCTGGCGTACGCCGTATTGCATGGCCCGGCGCTGCTCGGCGTCCAGGGCCCGCATCGCCTCCCGCCATTGCCCGGGCTGGGCCGTCGCGCCCAGGGTCGTCACCCGCACCGCGCCGTACTGGTCGCCCTTGAAGGCGCCGCCGGCGATGAACGGCGGCTCGGCCAGGCGGCCCAGCGCCTGCAGGCGACGGTTCAGCACGGCGAAGGCCAGGTTTTCGAGCATGTCGCGCTCGTCCAGCGCCTTGGTCTCGACCAGACCGTCCGGCTTGCGGGTCCAGGTCATCTGGACGCTCCACGGCGCGCCGGACTCGACGATCAGCTTGGCTGTCGGGCCGCGCTTGGCCACCGGCCCGACGTCGGGATCCTTGCCGGGCTGACCCTTGCCGGTCCAGTCGCCGAACCTGGCCTTGATCTTGGCCTCCATGGCGTCGACGTCGAAGTCGCCAACCGCCACCAGCACCGCCCGTTCGGGACGATAATAGGCCTCGTAGAAGTCGCGGATGCGCTGGGCCGAGGCGTTCTTGAGGATTTCCGTCTTGCCGATCGGGATGCGCTTGGGCGGCAGCTGGCCGTCCATCTGGGCCGAGAGGGTCTTGATGGCGACGCGATAGCCAGGCGTGTCGCGCGCGCGCTCCTCGGACAGCACCACGCCGCGTTCGCGATCGACCGCGTCCTGGGCGATGGTCAGCTCGCCCGCCGCCTCGCGCAGCAGCATCAGCGAGTCATCGACCGTGCTGTCGTCGGTCTTGGGCAGGTCCAGCTGATAGGTGGTCTCGTCAAAGCTGGTCTGGGCGTTGGTGTCGGCCCCGAACGCCAGGCCGTGGCGCTCCAGGATCTTGATCATCTCGCCTTCGGGCACGTTCTTGGAGCCGTTGAAGGCCATGTGCTCGAGGAAGTGGGCCAGGCCCTGCTGGTCGTCGGCCTCCATCAGCGAGCCCGCGTCGAACCAAAGGCGCAAGCTGGCCTGGGCGGGCGGCGTGGCGTTCTTGCGGATCGCGTAACGCATGCCGTTGGGCAGCACGCCAAAGCGCCAGGCCGGGTCGGGCGCGATGTCCGACAGGGATTGCGCCCACTGGCCCGGCTTCAGGTCGCTCGCGCGCGGCCCGGCCATCGCGGGGGCCTCGGCGATGGCCTCGCGTTTCAGCGACGGCAGCGAAGGCTTCGGAACGTGGGAGCAGGCGGCGAGCGAGAGGCCGGCGGCGGCGACGAGCGCCAAGCGCGAAGCGCTGATCATCGAAAATCCAAGGCAGGGCAAAGGAAGCCGCACCTTGGCCGTCCCGAATGGCGCGCGCAAGGCGCGACAAAGGCGGGTTTTGGCCCGTGCACGGTCAGGCGGCGGCGACGTCGCCGGTCTGCCGGCGCAGGCGCCAGAAGCGGATGGTGCGCAGCGCCGCCTCGCGGGGCAGGGCGGCGTAGAGTTCGCCATAGGCCTTGGCCCGGCCCATCACCTCGTCGGACGGTTCGAGGATCAAAAGGGCGAAGGTCAGGAACAGCGAGCGGTCGAAGTCGGCCGCCTTGCAGATCACCGACAGGGCGTCCATCTCGCGCCGCTCCAGGATCTTGCGGGCGGTGTGGAAGTCGACGTCGGCCAGATCGGCCAGGGCCACCAGGAACAGGGTGGTGCGCTTGGCCCGCAGCATGTTGGCCAGGATCTGCGGCGAGATCGGTCCCTTGGCGCGCAGGGCGCGGAACTCCTTCTCGGCCTCGGCGTGGTCGGGCGGCAGGGCGCCGTCCTTGGCCGCGATCCGCTTGCGGCCCGCCGCGAGCGCGGCCTCCAGGGTGGCAGGATCAACGTCGGCGTTGCGCTCCAGGATGCGATCGCGCAGCCGCGCCTCGGCGACGAAATACATCTCGTTCAGCAGGTCGACGGGCAGGCTCTGGCGGTCGATCACCGCCTCGTGCAGGGCGGGGTTGGCCGTCGCCCGGTCGACGACGGTCTCGTGCGCCTCGCGCGACAGCACCGCGCCCTCGTTACGCAGCAGCACGCCCAGAGTGTCGTCATCGCCGCGCGCGACGATGGCGTCCGACACGACGCTGGAGACGCTGGGACGTTGAGAGATCGCCCGCAGGTGATCCTGGCCCTGGGTGCGGGCGACGTGCAGCAAGTCCTCGTCGGTCAGCGCGCCGGAGCCCCGAAGGATCGGCGCGGCGACGGCGATGCTCTCGGAGGCCAGGGCGCGGGACAGGCCGCGCGGCGCGGTCTGCGCCTCGCCCAGCCGCTGGGCCAGCTCGGCCTTGACCGCTTCCTCCATGTCCCCGGCCAGTTGGCTCAGGACGTCGTCGAACAGCTCCATCTCCAGCGCGCTGTGGCCGTCGCCGGCGAAAAACATGTCGGTGACGCCGCGCAGCAACTCGCGCCGCTTCTCGCTGGAAGGCTCGTTGGCCAGGGTGATCAGGTCGTGGAGGCGGGATTCCATCATCGCGCCTCGCCGCGCGCGAAAGAGGCTTTCCGATCGGCGAGAGCGGCGGTGAAAGCGGCGACGCGCATGAACATCCGGACCGAAAGAACGTGGGTCCTTTGGTAGGGGCGCGCCGCTTAATCTTGGCCTAACGACCGCGCCAAATGTTGAGAAGTCGACGCTCGACAACCTCCATCGCGGCGTTCAAGCAGACGCCCAGAACAGCCAGCGCCACGAGGGCCGCGAAAACCTTGGCGGTCTGCAGGCGGTTGTAGGCTTCGAGGATGCGCCAGGCCAGGCCCTGGGCCCCGCCGGACCCCGCCACGAACTCGGCCACCACGGCCCCGATCACCGCCAGGCCCGCCGCCACCTTGTGTCCTTCCAGCAGGGCGGGGACGGCCGAGGGCAGGCGCAGGCGGACCAGGCGCTGCAGCGGCGTGGCGCCATAGAGATCGAACAGGCGGGCCAGATCCGGATCGACGGCCTTCAGCCCGGTCAGTGCGCCGGAGAAGATCGGGAAGAAGGCGACGACGGCGGCCAGGCCTGTCACCGCGCGCCCGGGATGCTCGATGCCGGCCCAGATGGTCACCAGCGGCGCGATCGCCACCAGGGGCGTGACCTGCAAGGTGACGGCGATCGGCCGAACGGCGTCTTCGAGCAGGCTGTTCAGGCTGACGGCCAAGGCCAGGGCGCAGGCGACGAGGCTGGCGATGACCAGGGCGATCAGGGCCGTGGACAGCGTCGCCCAGGCCGAGCTCAACAGCAGCGGCCAGGACTCCAGGAACGCCGCGCCGATCGCGCTGGGCGCGGGCAGCAGATAGGGCGGGACCGCCAGGGCGCGACAGGCGATCTCCCAGCCGCCCAGCAGGACGGCGACCAGGATCAGGGGGGCGAGGATTCGCTTCACGCCGCCGCCTCCGTGGCGCGCGCCAACAGGGTCGAGACGGCCTCCGCCGCGGCGCGGAAGGCCTCGGTGGTGCGGAACCCGGGCGGACGCACGGTCGGTCCGTCGATGGCGATCTCGCCGGCGATGCGGCCAGGACCGGGCGTCATCACCACGACGCGGCGGGCCATGTAGACCGCTTCCTCGACATTGTGGGTCACGAACACGACGGCCGGCGAGAGCTCGGCCGCCAGGGCCAGGACGTCGTCGGCCAGGGCGCGGCGGGTGATCTCGTCCAGGGCGGCGAAGGGCTCGTCGAGCAGCAGCAGGCGGGGGCGGGTCACCAGCGCGCGGGCCAGGGAGGCGCGCATCGCCATGCCGCCCGAAAGCTGGGCCGGGCGGGCGGACAGCGCCTGGTCCAGACCGACCTTGCGCAGGGCTTCGTCGGCGGCCGCCAGAGCATCCTTCTTGGCGACGCCGGCCAGTTCCAGCGGCAGGGCGACGTTGTCTCGCGCCGACAGCCACGGCGCCAGGGTGGGCGACTGGAAGACGACCGAGGTCTCGCCCTTGCCGGCGGCGCGGGTCACGTCGCCGCGCGTCGGCGCTTCAAGGCCCGCCAGCAGGCGCAAGGCCGTGGACTTGCCGCAGCCGGATGGGCCGACCAGGGCGACGATCTCGCCGGGCGCGAGGGTCAGGTCGACGGGACCCAGGGCGCGGCCGCGGGCGTAGTCGACCTCGACGCCGGACAGGCTGGCGATGGGCTCGCTCATTGGCCCTTGGGCAGGAACTGCAGGGTGTAGGCCTTCTTGTAGTCCATGGTCGCCGGATAGACGCCCTGCTGCGAGGCGACCTTGAAGAACTCGGCCCAACGCGCGTCGCTCATCTGGCCGATCTCGCCGTCCTTGCCCACGATGCCGTACGACCGCATCTTCTCGCGGGCTTGGTCGAGCACGTCCTGGGTCATCTCCGGATTGTCCTTCAGGATCGCCGCGTCGCCGGGCTTGGGATCGCCGTACAGATACGACCTCCAGCCCGCGGCGGTTGCTTCGACGAAGGCCTGGACGGCCGCGGGGTTCTTGGCGATCAGGCTGTCGGGGACCAGAGCCATCGAGGCGTACGCCGGATAGCCGCTGTCGGCGAGCAGGAAGACCGCCGGTTTGATCTTGCCTTCCTTCTCGATCAGGTAGGGCTCGCTGGTCGCGTAGCCCTGCTGGATCACGCGCTTGTCCGCCAGGAACGGGGCGCTGGAATAGTTGTACTTGCGCACTTGGTCGTCGCCGAAGCCGTACTTGGCCTTCAACCACACCCAGAAGGCGGTGATCGAAGCGTCGGCCAGCAGGATCGGGCGGCCCTTCATGTCGGCGATCGAATGGATCCCCTGGTCCGGGTGGGCGATCAGGACCTGCGGGTCCTTCTGCATGAAGGCGGCGACGGCCTTCACCGGCGCGCCCTCCTTGGCCAGGTTCATGACGATGAAGCTGTTGGAGCCGACGCCGACATCGACCGCGCCGGTGGCCAAGAGCTGGGGCACGTTCACGGCGGGGCCGCCCTGGATCAGGGTCACGTCCAGGCCGCGCTTCTTGTACTCGCCGGTCGCCAGCGCCTGGTAGTAGCCGCCGAGCTCGGCCTCGGCGCGCCAGTCGGTCGCCAGCTTCAGCTTCGTGACGCCGGCCGGCGCGGCGTCCTTGTTGGTCGCGGGAGAGCAGGCGGTCAGGGCGGCGAGGCTCAAGGCGGCCCCCAGGACGACAAAGGCGCGACGGCGCATCGAACGGCTCTCCCAACGGTTCGCGGTGAAGTTAGGGGCGAGCCGGCCGACTTCCAAGCGGGAAGGCGAAAGCGATCAGGCCGCGGGCTTGCGCCGCCAGCGTTCGACCTTGGCGTACAGCGCCTCGCGCTGGACCGGCTTGGGGATATGGTCGACCATGCCGGCGGCGTAGCAGCGCTCCACCTGGGTCGGCAGGGCGTCGGCGCTCATGGCGATGATCGGCGCGGCGCCGAAGGGGCCGGGAAGGGCGCGGATCGCGCGCGTCGCCTGCAGGCCGTCCATCTCGGGCATGTGCATGTCCATCAGGATCAGGTCATAGGGCGTCTTGCGCGCGCGCTCGACCGCCTGGCTGCCGCTCTCGGCCTGGTCGACGTCGTAGCCGGCCATGCTCATCAGGGTGGCGGCGATCTCCAGATTGATCGGATGGTCGTCGACGACCAGGATTCGACCCGCCGCGGCTTCCGCCGCTGGCGTCGGGGCGGGCGAGGGAGCGCGCTCCATCGCCTTGGCCGTCAGTTCGAACCAGAAGCAAGAGCCGCGTCCCGGCACGCTGTCGACGCCGATCTTGCCGCCCATGGCGTCGACCAGCGCGCGGCAGATCGCCAAGCCCAGACCGGCGCCGGCGGGCATCCGGCCCAGGGCGACGTCCGCGGAAGCGCGCTGGAACAGCAGGGCCTGCTTCTCCAGGGCGATGCCGACACCGGTGTCCATGATCTCGAAGCGAAGCCTGTCGCCGGCGGCGACGGGTTCGATCATCAACCGCACCGAAATGCGTCCATGATCGGTGAACCTGACGGCGTTGTTGAGCAGGTTGATCAGCACCTGGCGCAGGCGGTCGGCGTCCAGAGCGTGGCGTTTGTGGTCCGGATCGATGATGTCGACATCAAGCTCCAGGCCCTTGGCGCGGATTTCGGGCGCCATCATCGCCGCGGTTTCGCGCACCAGATCGGCCGCCGAGGTCGGCTGAAGCTGTAGCTCGATATGGCCGGTCTCGACGCGGGAGAGATCCAGGATGTCGTCCAGCACAGTGACCAGGGCGGCGCCGGCGCTGTCGATCAGGTTCACCTGGCGGCGGGCGTCGGGCGAGAGATCGTCGCGCTTGGCCAGTAGCTGGGCGAAGCCCAGCACGCTGTTCAAGGGCGTGCGGATCTCGTGGCTCATGGTGGCCAGGAACTCGGTCTTGGCCTCGGTGGCGGCCAGGGCGCGGGCGCGGGCGACGCGGGTCAGCTGTTCGCGTCGCTGCAGCATGCGCTTCAGGCGATCCTGTTGCGCCAGGACCAGGCTGGCGGCCATGCAAGTGTAGAAGAGCACCGCGATGAAGATCTGGATCGTCCGCGCCTGCGCCGTCGGGCCCAGAATCGCGTTGAAGCGCGGCGAAGCGCCCGACATGGCGATCGGCAGGGTGATCAGGGCCACGATCAGCGAGGCCATGGCCGCGCCCCGCGCGCCGAGGCGATAGGCGGCCACCAGGGCGACGGGGAAGATCAGGAAGGGCGGCGCGCCGGACAGCGGATGCGCGCAGAGCAGGGTGACGGCGGCGACCGCGAACAGCAGCACGCCTTGCTCGCGCAGCGAGATGCGGTAGGCCCGTCGATGTTGGGCGTCGATCAGCACCAACGCCGTCGGCAATACGACCGCCAGGCCCAGCGCCCCGCGCAGGAACCAGTCGATCCAGGTCTTCAGCAGGGGCTCGGCGAAGAACAGCGACAGGATCGGCGCGCAGATCGTGGCCGAGATCGCCGCGATCGGCGTCGTCACGGCGGGCAGCGCGGCCAGGGCGCGCATGGTCCGAACCCTGGGCATGCGTCCCCAGAAGCGAACGCAGACCCACCAGACCGCGAGCGCCTCCAGCGTATCGATCGTGGTGTAGAGCAGCGCCCGGGCCAGGCTGTCGCCGACGAGAAGGTCGGCCGCCATGTGGAAGGTGACGAAGACGCCGCCCAAGGTCAGTCGGCGCCGGGGTGTCAGGACCACCAGCCCCGCCGCCAGCAGGGCGTTGGCCGGCCAGAAGGCGGCGACGCCCAACAGCGTCCGCGTCAGGAACTCGCTGAAGAACAG
The DNA here is from genome assembly GCF_002742635.1 of Caulobacter sp. X. Classification (NCBI taxonomy): domain Bacteria; kingdom Pseudomonadati; phylum Pseudomonadota; class Alphaproteobacteria; order Caulobacterales; family Caulobacteraceae; genus Caulobacter; species Caulobacter sp. X. The sequence continues at coordinate 1,109,264 of NZ_PEGF01000002.1, forward strand.
ACCGCCGACTAGGGCGACGGAAAGGCCTTGCAGCAAAGCCGCCTGCCGTCTCCGCTCATGCTGCGCCAGCCTTTGCGGCATACGCGTTTCGTCCCCCAAAACCGCCGCGACTTGGCGGCAATGTCCGACCACGTCCAACCCGCGTCGCGCGAGCCCGACGTTCGCCGTCCTCCCCGTTCGAGGGGATGGCGACGCGACCATTCAATACGCCTGCTGGACGAGGGGTTGCTTGCTTATCGAGGGATGTGTCGTTTGGCCGCAGGACGCCTCCGCGGCCGCCACTTCCTGACGATATCGTCCCCGTCCCGCCCGTGTAATGGGTCCCGGCGACAATGCATGCCGCAGGGCGCAATTCAAGAGGGCTATAGTCGTATCAGGTCGTGGGGGAGAGTGGTTAAGACGTCGCGCAGCAATATACGGGATCAGCCTGCCGCCAGGCTCTCTTTTTTCTCTTCGAGTTCCAGCCAGTCCATCTCGGCTTGTTCAAGATCGGCGCGCGCCTTGTCGAGAGCCTTCATGGTTTTATCGAATGTCGCCGGATCACGGCTGTAGAGATTGGGGTCCGCCAGCGTCTCCTCAAGCTTGGCGATGATCGCCGGACTCTTGGCGATCAGGGCTTCGCATTCCTCCAGACGCCTCTGGTCCTTGTATGAAAGCTTCACGCTCTTTTTCGGAGGGGGCGGCGCGGCGGGCGCGGCCTTGGGCGCGGGGGTGGAAATCGGTTTGCGGACGGCGCTGAAGAAGCCGGGGTTCTGGTCCATCAGGTCGGTCCAGCCGCCGGGCGTCTCGACGATCTTGCCCCGGCCGTCCAGCGCGATGGTTGAGGTCGCCAGACGATCGATGAAGTCGCGGTCGTGACTGACGAGGATGAGGGTTCCCTCGAAATCGGCCAGCAGGTCCTCCAGCAGGTCCAGCGTGTCCATGTCGAGGTCGTTGGTGGGCTCATCGAGCACCATCAGGTTGGTCGGATTGGCCAGGGCCCGGGCCAGCAGCAGGCGGTTGCGCTCGCCGCCCGACAGGCTGGTCACGGGCTGGCGAAGCTGGGCGTCTGTGAACAGGAACTCCTTGGCGTAGCCCGCGACGTGCTTGGACTGGCCGCGCACCACGATGGAGTCGCCGCCGCCCGGCGTCAGGAAGTCCCAGACAGTGATCTTGTCCGACAACGCCATGCGCGCCTGGTCGATGTACGAGACCTCCAGATTGGCGCCCAGCTGCACCGAGCCCGCATCCAAGGGCAGTTCGCCCAGCAGCAGCTTGACCAGGGTGGTCTTGCCCGCGCCGTTCGGCCCGACCAGAGCCACGCGGTCGCCGCGAAGGATGCGGGTCGAGAAGTTCTCGACGATGGTCCGCTCGCCAAAGCGCTTGGTGACGCCCTTGGCCTCGACCACCCGCTTGCCCGAAATCCCGGCGGACTCGACGGCCATGGTCATGGTCCCGCGCTGGTCGCTCTGGCGGTCCTTCTTCTCATTGCGCAAAGCCAGCAGCGCGCGGCGTCGGCCTTCGTTGCGGGCCCGGCGGCCCTGGACGCCGCGCGCCAGCCAGGCGTTCTCGCGCTCCAGAACCTTGTCCAGCCGCCGGGCCTCTTCCGCCTCGGCCGCCATAACGCTGTCCGCCCAGGCTTCGAACTCGGCGAAGCCCTTGTCCAAGCGGCGGATCTTGCGGTGCTCCAGCCAGAAGCACCGCTCGGTCACGCGGTTCAGGAAGGCGCGGTCGTGGCTGACGATCAGCACGGCGCACTTCGAGGCGGCCAGTTCCTCTTCCAGCGTCTGGATCGCGAAGATGTCGAGGTGGTTGGTCGGCTCGTCCAACAGCAGCACGTCCGGCTGCTCGGCGAAGGCGCGGGCGAGCGCCGCGCGGCGGGTCTCGCCGCCGGACAGGCCCTTGGCCGACTTGTCCGGATCAAGACCAAAGTCCGTCAGAGCGGCCTGGGCCTCGTAATCCTGCGCGCCGCCGGCGGTGGCGTAGTCCAGCAGGGTCTCGCCGGTGATCTCCGGCTCCTGGCCGACATAGACGACCTTGGCGCCGGGCTGGACCGAGCGCTCGCCGCTGTCGGCCTCGACGCCCTCGGCGGCCAGGATCTTCAGCAGGGTCGACTTGCCCGCGCCATTGCGGCCGACGAGACAGGCGCGCACGCGCGGCTCCAGCGCCAGGTCGACGCCGTCGAACAGCGGCTTGGCGCCGTCGGCGAGACGGACGTCCTTGAGGGCGAGTACGGGCGCGCGGGTCGGAGAAGCCATGGTCGTCACGGATATGGAGCGGGAGGATCGCGAACGCGAGGCCCTATCCCAGCCGCGCTCCGGAGGGAACGACAAATCGCGGCCCGTCGGCCAGGCGGGACCGGCGGCCTCCTCGCGAGGTGCGACAAATTCCCCCGTTAATGGGACGCGGAACGGGGTTTTGCTAAGAGTTGACGTAGGTGAAGCGGAACGACTTATCTTGAAGTCTAGCGTCGAAAGCATCGTGGCTTCGGAAGTTCAGGCGTCACTCGCCCTGGACTTCGACGCCTTGCATCGACCCGTCTGGGTTTTCGACGACGTCCGCAAGCGCACCCTGTATGCGAACCGCGCGGCGCTGGAGCTGTGGCGCGCGCCGTCCCTCGAGGCCCTACGCTCCCGCGATTTCTCCGCCTCATCCCCCGCTGTTCGCGCTCGGATGAGTGATCTGGCCGCGCGGCTTGAGAGCGGCGGCGCGGTCGAAGAGCGCTGGACCTTCTATCCCAATGGCGCCGCGGTCACCGTCAATACGATGATCTCGCGGATCGTTCTGCCGGATGGCGGAGCGGCCATTCTTTGCGAAGGCGTGCGGCTGCGGCCCGAGGCCGAGGAGCAGCGGGCGATCGAGGCCCTGCGCCACACCAGCGCGCTGGTGACGCTTTATGACGCCGGAGGGCGCCGCCTGTTTGGCAATCCCGCGGCCCTGGCCGCCTATCCGGCGCGCGACGCGCGCTTCGCCGATATCTTCGCCGACGCCGAGGCGGGCGACATTCTCTGGAAGGCCCTCCTGGACACCGACGTGATCGAGGGCGGCTACCAGGTGACCACGGCCGGCGGCCCGCGCTGGCACAGCCTCACGATCCGCCGAACGCCCGATCCGATGACCGGCGAGCCCTGCGTCCTGGTCAACGAGACCGACATTACCGAGGAGGTGGAGGCCCAAGCCGCCCTCGCCGACGCGCGCGAGCGGGCCGAGGCGGCGGCCGCGGCGCGGCAAGCCTTCCTGGCCAATATGAGCCATGAGCTGCGGACGCCGCTGACCAGTATTCTCGGCTTCGCCGATCTGATGGCGGACACGCGCCTGGATGACGATCAGAAGCGCCACCTGTCCCGGATCCGCGACGCCGGCGCCATGCTGCTCGAGACGCTGAACGCCATCCTCGACTTCTCGAAGCTGGAGGCGGGCGGCGTCGATCTGGAGCGCAAGCCGTTCGATCTGCCGGACCTGGCCAGGCGCGCGGCGGGCATGTTCGAAGCTGCCGCCCTGGCCAAAGGGCTCGCCCTGACGGTCCGCATCGATCCCGACTGCCCTCAGTGGCTCGAGGGCGATCCCGAGCGGCTGCGCCATGTGCTGGTCAACTTCCTCGGCAACGCGGTGAAGTTCACCCAGGTCGGCGGGATCACCCTGGCGGTGGAGCGCCGGCCCACGGCCGCGCCGGGCGTCGAGCGGCTTGAGCTCTCGGTTTCGGACACCGGCGTCGGCATTCCGGCGGCGATGCTGGACCAGGTCTTCGACCGCTTCGCCCAGGCTGGCCCCGACGTGTCTCGCCGGTTCGGCGGCACGGGGCTGGGCCTGGCGATCAGCAAGGAGATCATCGCGCTGATGGGCGGCCGCATCGGCGTCGATAGCGTCGCGGGAGAGGGCGCGCGCTTCTGGTGCGTGGTGGACCTTCCCGTGGCGGCGGCGCCCGCGATAGTCCCGGAGGCGGCGACGTCGGCGTCGGAGCGTCCTCTTCTGCTGCTGGTCGCCGACGACAACGAGGCCAATCGCGAGCTGATCGGGACACTGGTCCGCGCGATGGGCCATCAGGTCGAGACCGTCGCCGACGGCGTCGCTGCGGTCGAGGCGGTGCGCGCCGGCGTCTACGATCTCGTGCTGATGGACGCGCACATGCCCCGCATGGACGGCCTGGCCGCCGCGCGCGCGATCCGCGGTCTTGAGGGCGAGGCGGCCTCGACGCCGATCATCGCCCTGACCGCCAACGTCCTGCCCGATCAGATCGCCCTCTATCGGGCCAACGGCATGGACGATCATGTCGGCAAGCCGATCGACGCCCGCGCGCTGCTGGCGAAGGTCGCGAGCTGGGGCGCGCGGCGCTCCGGCGAGGTTCGATCACGGTTAGGCGGTGGTCAGACCTGATCAAGCCGCGCCGTCCTTGCTTTGTGCCGGCGCCGGAGCTCACTAGATAAGTCTTGAGGACGCGGGCCGCGATTCCGTCGCCCGGTCCAGGATTTGAGTAGCGATGGCGCGTGAACGTCCAGAACCGATCTTCAACGCGCCCTGGCCAGCCTTGCTGGCCGCCGCCTCGATCCTGGTCCCGACCGCGTTCCTGATGAAGGCGGACGAGCCGACGATCCTGTCGCTGGCCCTGGTTCCCAAGGACTTCTGGGCGGGCCATTGGACGGGCGTCGTCACCATGATGTTCGTGCATGGCGGCTGGCTTCACGCCTTCATGAATTCGGCCTTCGCCATCGCCTTCGGCGCGCCGGTGGCCCGCCTGTTGGGAACGGGCGCGCGGGGCGGGGCGGTCTTCTGGCTCTTCTATCTGGCCTGCGGGATCGTCTCGGGCCTGGGCTATGCGATGTTGCACCCGGAGGGCGCGGGGCCGGTGGTCGGCGCCTCGGGCGCGGTGTCGGGCCTGATGGGCGCCGCGGCCCGCACGATGGACGGCCGAGGGGGCCTTGGCCCGATGTTCGGCCCGCAGGTGCTGTCGATGGGCCTGGGCTGGCTGGTGGTCAATCTCGTCATGGCCGTCGCGGGCGGCCTGCTGACCGGGGGAGGGGCGGGCGTCGCCTGGGAGGCCCACCTGATCGGCTTCGCCGCCGGCGTGGTGCTGATCGGTCCCTTCACGGCCTGGGGTGAGCCCGCCGATCCCGCGCCGCGCGATCCCCATTGATCCCGAAGCCTGTTTGCGAGACCCTCGTTCCATAAAGAACAAGGGAGGTAGCTCAGTGCTGATTTCTCAAATCCTCAAGGACAAGGGTGATTTGGTGTTCACGGCCTCCCCGCAGGAGACCGTCGGCGCCGCGGCCGCCCTTCTGCATACCCGGCGCGTCGGCGCCATGGTGGTGGTCGACGAGACCGAGGCGGTGGTCGGCATCCTGTCGGAGCGCGACATCGTCCGGGTGATCGCCAAGGAAGGGGCCGCTGCCCTGACCAAGCCGATCTCCAGCTGCATGAGCGCCAAGGTGATCTTCGCCGAACCTCACGAGACGGTCGACGCCCTGCTGGAGCGGATGACCGACCGCCGGATCCGCCACCTGCCGGTGGTCAAGGGCGGGCGCCTGGCGGGGATCATCTCGATCGGCGACCTCGTGAAGCACAAGATCAACGAGGCCCTGGCCGAGGCCGACGGTCTGAAGGCCTATATCGCCGCCGGCTGACGCCGAGCGCTCTATAGGCGTTCTTATAGTAAGAGAGAGGGCTGTAGCCTCAGCCCTCGATCATCTCCGCGCCGACGCCCTGGGCGGCGTCGGCCAGGCTATAGCCCTCGAGGACGGCGGCCGTGGCGTCGCGCGCCTTCAGCAGAGCCTCGCGCAGGGCGCAGGTGGCGACGTCGCGACAGTCTTCGCAGCGCCGGAAGGCCGTGCGGCTGACGCAGGGGGTCAGGGCCAGGGGGCCGTCGACCAGGCGGATGACCTCGGCGAAGCTGATCTGATCCGGCGCGCGTCCCAGGATGTAGCCGCCAAACTTGCCGCGTCGGCTGATCACCAGGCCTTCGCGCGATAGCGACAGCAGGATCGCTTCCAGGAACTTGCGCGGCGCGTCGGCGCGCTCGGCCAGTTCGCCGGCCGTGACCTGCCCGTTCTCGCGGGCCAGTTCGATCATCGCGCGCAGGGCGTAGCGCGCCTTCTGGGACAACATGGACGCCGGTGACCTTGTTCAAGCGCGCTGACACGCGTCTCTTAGAGAGCGCTCAGCCTTCTGAGCGACGCATCGTCGCGACGCAAGCCTCGCGTGACGTCGTTCATGCACAGAGGAATGGCCGATCTGGGGATAAGATGGCGATTTCAGGCTTGCCGGGCCGGGGAGGCGCCTCTAGAAGCCGCCCCTCGCTTCGGGGCCGCGGTCGTCGGACGAAACCTTGGCCCTTCGGGGGCTTGCGTTTCGGAAGGCAGATCGCTAAGTTCCGCAGCCTCAATCGAATCTCTCCCACGTCTTGGCGCTCCTCACGGCGCGCTTCGGGTGGCTTTTGCTTTCTAAAGTGGCTTCGGCCGCAAGTAGAGAAAAAGAAAAAGAGGCGGTTGACCCGGGAATTCGGTTTCGCTAGAAGCCGCACTCCCTGAAATACCAAGGCTTCCGCAAGGTTGCTGAAGTATTTCGCTCCAGAAGAGCTTCTCTTTCTTTTGAAAAAGATGCTTGACTGGCTCCGGTGACTTCTTTAGAAGCTGCCGGCTCCGCCGAAAGTCCTCCGGACTGGCTGGCGGAAAAAGTCGGAGAGTTTCTTCCAGAAACGATTTGACACGGAAAACGAGGTTGGATAGATAGCCGCCTCCGCCGACACCGGGCGCTAAACGGTGGGGCCGCTGAGGCGGTTCGGGTCTTTGACATTGTTGATTTGGAAAGAGAAACGCAGGCGGCGGCGCTCTGGCGGTTCACTCTACGGAGTGGATCATTTGGCGCTGACGTAATGCGGTCTCTTGAAGACACCATTTATACGCCGGTCGGTTCTTCGGAGCTGGTCGGAGTGTGATGGGAACTCGTCAAGATACTATGCAAACCAGAACGCGGACTGAGGTTTTCCCCTCGGTCTAAATACTGGAGTCAATGTCAACTCAACCTGAGAGTTTGATCCTGGCTCAGAGCGAACGCTGGCGGCAGGCCTAACACATGCAAGTCGAACGGATCCTTCGGGATTAGTGGCGGACGGGTGAGTAACACGTGGGAACGTGCCCTTTGGTTCGGAACAACTCAGGGAAACTTGAGCTAATACCGGATGTGCCCTTCGGGGGAAAGATTTATCGCCATTGGAGCGGCCCGCGTCTGATTAGCTAGTTGGTGGGGTAAAGGCCCACCAAGGCGACGATCAGTAGCTGGTCTGAGAGGATGATCAGCCACATTGGGACTGAGACACGGCCCAAACTCCTACGGGAGGCAGCAGTGGGGAATCTTGCGCAATGGGCGAAAGCCTGACGCAGCCATGCCGCGTGAATGATGAAGGTCTTAGGATTGTAAAATTCTTTCACCGGGGACGATAATGACGGTACCCGGAGAAGAAGCCCCGGCTAACTTCGTGCCAGCAGCCGCGGTAATACGAAGGGGGCTAGCGTTGCTCGGAATTACTGGGCGTAAAGGGAGCGTAGGCGGACTGTTTAGTCAGAGGTGAAAGCCCAGGGCTCAACCTTGGAATTGCCTTTGATACTGGCAGTCTTGAGTACGGAAGAGGTATGTGGAACTCCGAGTGTAGAGGTGAAATTCGTAGATATTCGGAAGAACACCAGTGGCGAAGGCGACATACTGGTCCGTTACTGACGCTGAGGCTCGAAAGCGTGGGGAGCAAACAGGATTAGATACCCTGGTAGTCCACGCCGTAAACGATGAGTGCTAGTTGTCGGCATGCATGCATGTCGGTGACGCAGCTAACGCATTAAGCACTCCGCCTGGGGAGTACGGTCGCAAGATTAAAACTCAAAGGAATTGACGGGGGCCCGCACAAGCGGTGGAGCATGTGGTTTAATTCGAAGCAACGCGCAGAACCTTACCACCTTTTGACATGCCTGGACCGCCACAGAGATGTGGTTTTCCCTTCGGGGACTGGGACACAGGTGCTGCATGGCTGTCGTCAGCTCGTGTCGTGAGATGTTGGGTTAAGTCCCGCAACGAGCGCAACCCTCGTGATTAGTTGCCATCAGGTTTGGCTGGGCACTCTAATCATACTGCCGGAGTTAATCCGGAGGAAGGCGGGGATGACGTCAAGTCCTCATGGCCCTTACAAGGTGGGCTACACACGTGCTACAATGGCGACTACAGAGGGCTGCAATCCCGCGAGGGGGAGCCAATCCCTAAAAGTCGTCTCAGTTCGGATTGTTCTCTGCAACTCGAGAGCATGAAGTTGGAATCGCTAGTAATCGCGGATCAGCATGCCGCGGTGAATACGTTCCCGGGCCTTGTACACACCGCCCGTCACACCATGGGAGTTGGCTTTACCCGAAGGCGCTGCGCTAACCGCAAGGAGGCAGGCGACCACGGTAGGGTCAGCGACTGGGGTGAAGTCGTAACAAGGTAGCCGTAGGGGAACCTGCGGCTGGATCACCTCCTTTCTAAGGATGCTTCTCCAGCTTCTCACGAAGCTATTGAAGCTCCAGACACGGTGCGCTTGACGCACCACAAAGAGCGGATCGCCGCCGTCTTCGTTTCTCTTTCCACTCACTTTGATCGAACGAGATCAAGGTGCGATCGCGAGCCCGGAGCGGATGCCCCGAAGGCCGTCATAGGCCTGTAGCTCAGGTGGTTAGAGCGTACGCCTGATAAGCGTAAGGTCGGCAGTTCGAGTCTGCCCAGGCCTACCACTCTTCTCCTGAACTTCGGATCACGACCAGCTCTCCTGGCTAACCCAGATCTCTTGAAAGAGAGGGGCCATAGCTCAGTTGGTAGAGCGCCTGCTTTGCAAGCAGGATGTCGTCGGTTCGAATCCGTCTGGCTCCACCATTTTGGTTCGCTGTCCTCGCTACCGCTTCGCTGCTTGAGCGAGGCCAGCTGGTAGGACCGCCGAGATGGCTATCTCGCGATTGGATGACAAGTTTGCAGCAGCGCCTGGCGCTGATGCGAAATGACATTGTGAAGGCAGGGTTCTCCCGCCGACCGCAGCTCACCCCTGGGATGCGGATCCGGTTTAAGGGCGGACTTAAGAAGACATCATTGTCTGACTAAAGGTAGAGCTCATGCTCAGGCCTCCCCGCGCGATGCGGCGAGGGCTGATTTAAGCATGGGTTTTGCTGAGAACGATCAAGCGCATAAGGGCTTCTGACGGATGCCTTGGCATTGAGAGGCGATGAAGGACGTGGCACGCTGCGATAAGAGCCGGGGAGGCGCGAGCACCCTTTGATCCGGCTATCTCCGAATGGGGAAACCCACCTTTATGGTCACCCGACTTTGCTTTGCCTTCGGGCAAGGCGACGATCGGTTGATCAGACAAGGTATAATGACCTGAATACATAGGGTTCATTAAGCAAACCCGGGGAACTGAAACATCTCAGTACCCGGAGGAAAGGACATCAACCGAGACTCCCGTAGTAGTGGCGAGCGAACCGGGACCAGGCCAGTGCTGTCGTGACATAAAGCTGAAGGATCTGGGAAGGTCCGCCATAGTGGGTGATAGCCCCGTAAGCGTCAAATAGCGACAGACTCGAGTAGGGCGGGACACGTGAAATCCTGTCTGAACATGGGGGGACCACCCTCCAAGCCTAAGTACTCCTCAATGACCGATAGCGAACAAGTACCGTGAGGGAAAGGTGAAAAGCACCCCGACAAGGGGAGTGAAACAGAACCTGAAATCGGAAGCCTACAAGCAGTCGGAGCCACCGCGCGTGGTGACGGCGTACCTTTTGTATAATGGGTCAGCGACTTCATGTGCCGTGCAAGCTTAAGCCGTTAGGTGTAGGCGCAGCGAAAGCGAGTCTGAATAGGGCGAATAAGTACGTCGCATGACGACCCGAAACCAGGTGATCTATCCATGAGCAGGTTGAAGGTAAGGTAACACTTACTGGAGGACCGAACCGGTGAATGTTGAAAAATTCTCGGATGACTTGTGGATAGGGGTGAAAGGCCAATCAAACCTGGACATAGCTGGTTCTCCGCGAAAACTATTTAGGTAGTGCCTCGGACGTATTCCTTGGGGGGTAGAGCACTGAATGGATGCGGGCGGCGCGAGCTGTACCAATTCTAATCAAACTCCGAATACCCAAGAGAACTATCCGGGAGACACACGGCGGGTGCTAACGTCCGTCGTGAAAAGGGAAACAACCCTAACCATCATCTAAGGCCCCCAAGTTCTGGCTAAGTGGGAAACGATGTGGGTTTGCTTTGACAACCAGGATGTTGGCTTAGAAGCAGCCATCATTTAAAGAAAGCGTAACAGCTCACTGGTCAAGCGAACCTGCGCGGAAAATGTAACGGGGCTCAAGCCAGACGCCGAAGGTATGGGTGTGCGTAAGCACGCGGTAGCGGAGCGTTCCGTAAGCCGGTGAAGGTGAGGCGTGAGCCTTGCTGGAGGTATCGGAAGTGAGAATGCTGACATGAGTAGCGATAAAGAGGGTGAGAGACCCTCTCGCCGAAAGCCCAAGGGTTCCTGCGTAAAGCTAATCTGCGCAGGGTTAGTCGGCCCCTAAGGCGAGGCCGAAAGGCGTAGTCGATGGGAATCAGGTGAATATTCCTGAACCAGTTGGAAGTGACGGATCTGGTAAATTGTCAGGGCTTATTGGATTGCTCCTGGCAGTGAACAGGTCCCTGGAAATAACTCCAACGGAGACCGTACCCGAAACCGACACAGGTGGGCAGGTAGAGTATACCAAGGCGCTTGAGAGAACTATGCTGAAGGAACTCGGCAAATTGCACGCGTAACTTCGGGATAAGCGTGACTCTTCATTGGGCAACCAGTAAAGAGTGGCACAAGCCAGGGGGTAGCGACTGTTTATCAAAAACACAGGGCTCTGCGAAGCCGCAAGGCGACGTATAGGGTCTGACGCCTGCCCGGTGCCTGAAGGTTAAAAGGAGGGGTGCAAGCTCTGAATTGAAGCCCAGGTAAACGGCGGCCGTAACTATAACGGTCCTAAGGTAGCGAAATTCCTTGTCGGGTAAGTTCCGACCTGCACGAATGGCGTAACGACTTCCCCACTGTCTCCAGCATAGGCTCAGCGAAATTGAATTCCCCGTGAAGATGCGGGGTTCCCGCGGTCAGACGGAAAGACCCTATGAACCTTTACTGCAGCTTCGCCTTGGCGTTAGCAGCAACATGTGTAGGATAGGTGGGAGACTATGAAGCAGGGGCGCCAGTTCCTGTGGAGCCATCCTTGAAATACCACCCTTATTGTTGCTGACGTCTAACCGCGGCCCGTTATCCGGGTCCGGGACATGGCGTGGCGGGCAGTTTGACTGGGGCGGTCGCCTCCCAAAGTGTAACGGAGGCGCGCGATGGTGGGCTCAGACCGGTCGGAAATCGGTCGTCGAGTGCAATGGCATAAGCCCGCCTGACTGCGAGACTGACAAGTCGAGCAGAGACGAAAGTCGGCCATAGTGATCCGGTGGTCCTGCGTGGAAGGGCCATCGCTCAACGAATAAAAGGTACTCTAGGGATAACAGGCTGATTTTGCCCAAGAGTCCATATCGACGGCAAAGTTTGGCACCTCGATGTCGGCTCATCACATCCTGGGGCTGGAGCAGGTCCCAAGGGTTCGGCTGTTCGCCGATTAAAGTGGTACGTGAGCTGGGTTCAGAACGTCGTGAGACAGTTTGGTCCCTATCTGCCGTGGGTGTACGAGACTTGAGAGGATCTGTCCCTAGTACGAGAGGACCGGGATGGACACACCTCTGGTGGACCTGTCATGGCGCCAGCTGTGCAGCAGGGTAGCTAAGTGTGGAATAGATAACCGCTGAAAGCATCTAAGCGGGAAACTAACCTCAAAACAAGGTCTCGCTGAGAGCCGTGGAAGACCACCACGTTGATAGGCCGGGTGTGGAAGTGCGGCGACGCATGGAGCTTACCGGTACTAATAGCTCGATAGGCTTGATCGTTCTTCAGTCAAACCCATGCACAAAGCATGGCTCTACTTCAGACACTGATGTCTTCTTCACAATCATCGCTCCAGCAATGGAGCGACTGATATCCTTTTCGCTGACCTGGTGGCTTTGCCGGGGGTTCCCCACCCGATCCCATTCCGAACTCGGTCGTTAAGTCCCCCTGGGCCAATGGTACTTCGTCTCAAGGCGCGGGAGAGTAGGTCGCCGCCAGGTCCGCCAAAAGGATATCAAACCAAAGTCCACGAACCCTCCCTCACAATACAAAACACCCTGACGCGGGGTGGAGCAGCCCGGTAGCTCGTCAGGCTCATAACCTGAAGGTCACAGGTTCAAATCCTGTCCCCGCACCCAAGGGTCCCCGCCGCAGGGGGCGAATGTCCACCCCGTCCGATTGAGGCCGGGGTTTTTCTATATCCAGGCGCGCAATTTAGAGTGGCATTGGCGCCACGCTCGCCGTCCGATCCGCGACTTTTTCTGGCGATCGCCGCCTTCCAGCCGATTTTCTCCGCTCAAAGCCCATAGCGCGTGGCGCGGTTTTGCGTCATGACTTCCCTTGGAAGGACGCGGGCCGACTATCAGCCCGTCGATTGAGGTGTTTGAGGATAATATGGCGAACGGTGTCGTTAAGTGGTTCAACCCGGCCAAGGGCTTTGGCTTCATTCAGCCCGAGGACGGCGGCCAGGACGTGTTCGTCCATATCGCCGCGGTTGAACGCTCGGGTCTGTCGGGCCTGAACGAAGGTGATCAAGTCGCGTACGAACTGGAAGAAGACCGTCGCTCGGGCAAGACCTCGGCTGGTCAACTGCGCGTGACGGGCCATGGCCCGGCTCCGGCCGGCGGCGGCGCTGGCCGCGGCGGTCCGCGTCCGGCGCGTGGCGGCTTCGACAGCGCCCCGCGCAACAACTTCTCGAGCGGCACCGGCGAGTCCGGCACCGGCGTCGTGAAGTGGTTCAACACGACCAAGGGCTTTGGCTTCATCCAGCCGGACAACGGCGGCGGCGATGTGTTCGTGCACATTTCGGCCGTGGAGCGCGCCGGCCTGCGCGGCCTGAACGAAGGCCAGCAAGTCGGTTACGAGCTTGAACAGGACCGCCGCTCGGGCAAGACCTCGGCCGGCAACCTGCGCATCCTCTAAGGCGCGGAATAGAAAAGGCCGCCCGGACGGACGGCCTTTTCGCAAGACTTTCGAGGGCCCCGCCCGACGTTGACGCGTCGGCCGGGGCCTTTTGTCGTTTCCAGAGGGCGCCTAGCTGGCCGTGCGAGCCCGATCCGCGGCCGCCTGGCTCACCGCCAGGGCGGTAAGGTTGACGATGCCCCGCGCGGTGACGCTGGGGATCAGCACGTGCAGGGGCTTGGCCATGCCCAGCAGCAGCGGGCCGACCAGCAGCGACTCCGTGGCCGCGCTCAGCAGGGTCAGGCCGATATTGGCCGCGTCCAGGGTGGGCATGACCAGCAGGTTGGCCGAACCCTTCAGCGGGCTGTCGGCGACCATGCGATCGCGCAGATGCTGGCTGAGGGCCGCATCGGCGTGCATCTCGCCGTCGACCTCGAGCTCCGGCGCCTGCTCGCGCAGGATAGCCAGGGCCTCGCGCATCTTGCGGGCGGTCGGCGAATTGCTGGCGCCGAACGAGGAGTGCGAGAGCAGGGCCGCCTTGGGCGTCACGCCAAAGCGCCGGACAGCCTCGGCGGCCAACTGGGCGCATTCGGCGATCTGTTCGGCGGTCGGGTCGACATTGACGTGGGTGTCGCAGAAGAACAGCGTGCCGTTGTCGAGGATCAGCGACGACAAGGCGTAGACGCGGCTGACGTTGTCGCGCTTGGGGATGATCGGCAGGGCGTATTTCAGGTGCTGCCACCAGTCGCCGCTGCCGCCGACCAGGGCGGCCTCGACATAGCCCGAAGACAGCAGCATCGAGGCGGCGACGGTGCGCCGGCCCTGGACGCGGCGCTCGGCCGCCGTGGGCGGCACGCCGCGCCGGCCGACCAGCTTCTGGTAGTCGGCGACCAGCGGGCCGAACAGCTCCTTGTCGGCCTGGGGATCGACGATCTCGACCGCGCCGCCGACGTCGAGGCGCAGGCCCATCTCCTGGATCTTGGCCTTGATCACCTCGCGGCGGCCGACCAGAACCGGGGCGGCCAAGCCTTCGTCGACCACCGTCTGGACCGCGCGCAGCACGCGTTCGTCCTCGGCCTCGGCGTAGGCGACCTTGACCGGCGCCTTGCGGGCCCGCTCGAAGACCGGCCGCATCAGCTGGCCCGAGCGATAGACGAAGAGCTCCAGCTCCTGGCGATAGGCGTCGAAATCGGCGATCGGCCGGGTGGCGACGCCGCTGTCCATGGCCGCCTTGGCGACGGCCGGGGCGATCTGCAGGATCAGGCGCGGATCGAAGGGCTTGGGGATGATGTACTGCGGACCAAAGACGGGCGCGGCGCCGCCATAGGCGCTGGCGACGACCTCGGAGGCCTCGGCGCGGGCCAGTTCGGCGATCGCCTCGACGGCGGCGACCTTCATCGCTTCGTTGATCTCGGAGGCGCCGACGTCGAGCGCGCCCCGGAAGATGAACGGGAAGCAGAGGACGTTGTTGACCTGGTTGGCGTAGTCGCTGCGGCCGGTGGCCATGATCGCGTCGGGACGCGCGGCGTAGACCAGTTCGGGCAGGATCTCCGGATCCGGATTGGCCATGGCCAGGATCAGCGGGTTTGGCGCCAGCAGCGGCAGCCACTCTTGTTTGAAGACGCGCGGGGCCGAGAGGCCGAGGAAGATATCGGCGCCGGGCAGCACCTCGGGCAGGGTGCGGGCGTCGGTCGCTCGCGCGTAGCGGGCCATGTTCTCGGGCATGTCCGGCTCACGGCCGGCGTGCACCACGCCCTTGATGTCGGTGAGCGTGACGTTCTCGACCGGCAGGCCCATCGAGACCAGCAAGTCGACGCAAGCCAGGGCGGCGGCGCCGGCGCCCGAGGTCACCAGCTTGACGTCCTTCAGCGTCTTGCCCTGGACGAGCAGGGCGTTGCGGACCGCCGCGGCGCAGACGATGGCGGTGCCGTGCTGGTCGTCGTGGAAGACTGGGATATTCATCCGTTCGCGCAGGGCGCGCTCGATGACGAAGCACTCGGGGGCCTTGATGTCTTCCAGGTTCACGCCGCCGAAGGTCGGCTCCAGCGCCGCCACCACCTCGATGAAGCGATCGGGATCCTTGGCGTCGACCTCGATGTCGAAAACATCGATGCCGGCGAACTTCTTGAAGAGGACGGCCTTGCCCTCCATCACCGGCTTGGAGGCCAGAGGGCCGATGTCGCCCAGGCCCAGCACGGCGGTGCCGTTCGAGATCACCGCGACCAGGTTGCCGCGCGCGGTGTAGTCGCGAGCGGTGTCGGGATTGTCGGCGATCGCCAGGCACGGCGCGGCGACGCCGGGCGAATAGGCGAGGGCGAGGTCGCGCTGGGTGGCCATCCGCTTGGTGGCTTCGATCGCCAGCTTTCCGGGCCGCGGGAGGCGGTGATAGTCCAACGCCGCCTTGCGGAAATCCTCGTCCATCGGTCTTCCTCTAGAAGCTCTGCGCGTTTTCGCGCGGCCCGTCTCGAGCGCGGGCCGTTCATGCGTCTAGCTACCGGGGATGACCGGCTTTTCCAACCCTGTGCGACCGGGGAATGCGCTCATTTGTGATAGCGGTAACATTCGGAGCGTCGCGAGAGAGCTCTCGTAAGTAATAAATCTATTATATAATGCCTGTGCTTCGGGCGCCGTTCGCCGCCTTCGTTGGCGGTTCCGGCGATCGGGCTTCTCGGCTGTCCCGGAACGCTGGACACGGCGGCGAGGGCGGCCGAGCATCGACTCGATCGGAGTACGGACCATGAGCGGACTGACGACCCACATCCTCGACCAGGCGGCCGGCAAGCCGGCGGCGGGCGTCGCGGTGCGGGTCTTTCGGCGCGAAGGCGAGGCCCTGTCGCCGGTCGCCGAGCTCCGCACCGACGCCGATGGACGCGCTCGCCTGATCGAGGGCGAGGACCTGAAGGCCGGCGGCTACCGGCTGGAATTTTCGATCGGCGAGCACTTCAAGGCCTCGGGCCTGCCAGTTTCTGACCCGCCGTTCCTGGACGTGGTGGTGATCGACTTTTCCGTGTCGAACACCGAGCAGCACTGGCACGTGCCGCTGCTGGTCTCGCCTTACGGCTATTCCACCTATCGGGGCAGCTGATGGGCGAGGTGATCCGCTTCCTGCTGGACGGCCAGGTGCAGGAGGTGCGTGGGGCCAATCCCGCCACCACCCTGCTGGAGCACCTGCGCGGCCCGCGGCGTCGCACCGGGACAAAGGAGGGCTGCGCCGAAGGCGACTGCGGCTCGTGCACCGTGCTGGTCGGCGAGGCGGAGGGCGAGGGCGTCGCCTGGCGGGCGGTCAACGCCTGCATCCAGTTCCTGCCCATGCTGCATGGCAAGGCGCTGATGACGGTCGAGAGCCTGGCGAAGGATGAGGCGCTGCATCCGGTCCAGCAGGCCATGGTCGACAAGCATGGCTCGCAATGCGGCTTCTGCACGCCGGGCGTCGTCATGTCGCTGTATGGCCGCGCGGTCGGGGCCAAGGGCGCGGACGCGCCCGTGGGCCAGGTGCTGGCCGGGAATCTGTGCCGCTGCACCGGCTATGGACCGATCATCGAGGTCGCCAAGGGCGTGGCCGCCGAGCCCGCGCCGGCGGTCGACCTGTCGGCCGTGCGCGACGAGACCATGCTGGCGCTGAGCTTCGAGGACGAGGTTCATGGCGTCACCCGGACTTGGCTTTCGCCACGAACGGCGGACGAGCTGGCTGAGGCCTATCTGGCGCATCCCGACGCCACGATCGTCGCCGGGGCGACCGATGTCGGCCTCTGGGTCACCAAGCAGCGGCGGCCGCTGCCGGCCCTGATCAGCGTGTCGGAGGTCGCCGAGCTCAAGGCGATCGAGGAGACGCCCGAAGCCCTGCGCATCGGCGCGGGCGTTCGCTATGTCGACGCGATCGATGCGTTCGCTCGGCTCTATCCGGACCTCGGCGCGATGATGCGACGGCTGGGCTCAACCCAGGTGCGCAACAGCGGCACGATCGGCGGCAACATCGCCAACGGCTCGCCGATCGGCGACATGCCGCCGGCCCTGATCGCGGCCGGCGCGACCCTGGTCCTGCGATGCGGCGAGGCCCGGCGCGAGCTGCCGCTGGAGGCCTTCTTCCTGGAGTACGGCAAGCAGGATCGACGGCCCGGCGAGTTCGTCGAGGCCGTTGTGGTCCCGAAGCTGGCCGAGGAGCGGATCTTCAAGGTCTTCAAGCTGTCCAAGCGCTTCGACCAGGACATATCGGCCGTCTGCGGGGCCTTTTCCCTCGCGGTCGAGGGCGGCGTCGTGCTGGACGCGCGCGTCGCGTTCGGCGGCATGGCCGGGACGCCCAAGCGCGCTTTCGCCTGCGAGGCGGCGCTGGTCGGCCAACCCTGGAGCGAGGCGACGGTCGCGGCGGCGATGGCGGCGCTCGATAGCGACTACGCGCCCATGAGCGACATGCGCGCCTCGGCGACCTACCGCGCCCTCGCGGCGCGCAACATGCTGCGCAAGGCGTATCTGGAGACCGCTTCGCCGGACGTCGAAACGCGTGTCACGCCGGAGAGCGCCCATGGCTGACTCCGGAATCGCTCCCCCGATCACGGCGCCTCGTGGCGTCCATGCGCCGCTGCCGCACGACAGCGCCGAGCGGCACGTGGCCGGCTCGGCCATCTATATCGACGACCTGCCCGAGCCGCCGGGTTTGCTGCATGTCCACCTGGGCATGAGCGCGCGGGCCCACGCCAAGATTCTCAAGCTCGACCTATCCGCCGTGCGCGCCTCGCCCGGCGTCGTGATCGTGCTGAGCGCGCAGGACATTCCGGGCGAGAACGACGTCAGCCCGGTGATCCATGACGACCGTCTGTTTGCTGACGGCGAGGTCGTGCACGTCGGTCAGAGCCTGTTCGCCGTCGCCGCCACCTCGATCGCCGCCGCCCGCGCCGCCGCCGCCAAGGCGATCGTCGCGTATGAGGACCTGCCGACCGCCATCGACATCGCCGCCGCGCGGGCCATGGACCTGAAGATCGAGGCCTCCCAGCGCATGGCGCGGGGCGACGCCCACGCCGCGCTGGCCGCCTCGCCGCGCCGCGTCCAAGGTCGGTTCTCGATGGGCGGCCAGGATCACTTCTACCTGGAGGGGCAGGTCGCCCTGGCCACGCCGCGCGAGGGCGGCGACGTCCACGTCTGGTCCTCGACCCAGCACCCCAGCGAGGTCCAACACCTGATCGCCCGCGTGCTGGGCAAGCCCGACCATGCCGTCACCGTCGAGGTGCGCCGCATGGGCGGGGGCTTTGGCGGCAAGGAGACGCAGGCCTCGCTGTTCGCCGCCGCCGCCGCCCTGGTCGCGGTCAAGACCGGCCGTCCCGCCAAGTGCCGGCCCGACCGCGACGAGGACATGGTCATGACCGGCAAGCGGCATGACTTCGAGGTCGCCTACGACGTCGGCTTCGACGACGAAGGACGCCTGACGGGGCTGTCGCTGGAGCTGGCCTCGCGCTGCGGGGCGACGACCGATCTGTCGATGGCCATCAACGACCGGGCGATGTTCCACGCCGACAACGCCTACTACCTGCCGGCGGTCGAGATCCTGTCGCATCGGTTCAAGACGCACACGGTGTCGAACACCGCCTTCCGGGGCTTTGGCGGCCCGCAGGGGATGCTCGCGATCGAGCGGGTGATGGACGCGGTCGCCGCCGACGTCGGGCTCGACCCGCTGGAGGTGCGCCGCCGCAACCTCTATGGCGGCGAGGGGCGAAATCTCACGCCCTACCATCAGGTGGTCGAGGACAATGTCGCGCCGCAGCTGATCGACGAACTGTCGGCCTCCTGCGATTACGAGGCTCGCCGCCGCGAGATCGAGGCGTTCAATCGGGCGAACCCGGTGCTGAAGAAGGGCATCGCCCTGACGCCCGTGAAGTTCGGCATCTCGTTCACGACGACCCACCTGAACCAGGCCGGGGCGCTGCTGCACCTCTATGCCGACGGCTCGATCATGCTGAACCACGGCGGGACCGAGATGGGGCAGGGGCTGAACACCAAGGTCGCCCAGATCGTCGCCCAGGCCTTCCAGGTCGATGTCGCGCGGGTGAAGATCACTTCGACCGTCACCGACAAGGTGCCCAACACCTCGGCCACGGCGGCCTCGTCGGGCGCGGACCTGAACGGCATGGCGGCGCTGAACGCGGCGGAGACGATCAAGGCGCGGCTCGTGGACTTCGCCGCCGCCAAGTGGAGCGTCGCGCCGGAAGCGGTGGCCTTCACGCCGGACGGCGTGCGGGTGGGCGAGAAGACGTTCGAGTTCGGCTGGTTCGCGCGCCAGGCCTATCTGGCGCGGATCTCGCTGTCGGCGACGGGCTTTTACGCCACGCCGAAAATCCACTACGACCGCGCCACCCATACCGGCCGGCCGTTCTACTATTTTGCCTATGGCGCGGCCTGCAGCGAGGTGCTGATCGACACCCTGACCGGCGAGATGAAGGTGGTCCGCGCCGACATTCTCCATGACGTCGGCAAGTCGCTGAACCCGGCCATCGACCTGGGCCAGATCGAAGGCGGCTTCATCCAGGGCATGGGCTGGCTGACCACCGAGGAGCTGGTCTACGACGCGGAAGGCCGCCTGCGCACCCACGCGCCCTCGACCTACAAGATCCCGACCTGCGGCGACCGTCCGGCGCATCTGGACATCCGCCTGTGGAAGGCCGGCCGCAATGTCGAGGCCACGGTGCATCGCTCCAAGGCGGTCGGCGAGCCGCCATTCATGCTGGCGATCTCGGCGCACTCGGCGATCAATCACGCGGTGGCCAGCGTCGGCGACTACCGGGTGTTCCCGAGCCTCAACGCGCCCGCGACGCCCGAGGCGATCCTGATGGCGTGCGAGGATGTGCGGAGGCGGGCTGATGCGTAACTGGGCCCGCGCCGCGCTCGCGCGTCTCGACGCCCAGGACGAGGCCGCCCTGGTTACCGTCCTCGCCACCGAAGGCTCGGCGCCGCGCGAGGCCGGGACCAAGATGGTCGTCTGGCGAGACGGCCAGGCCGGCACGATCGGCGGCGGCAATCTGGAGTACAGAGTCGCCGACCAGGCGCGACGGATGCTGGATGGAAGCCAGGCGCATTTCGCGATCCAGGACTATCCGCTGGGCCCGCTGCTGGCCCAGTGCTGCGGCGGCCGGGTGCGTCTGTTCCTCGAGCGCCTGAACGACAATAGCCGCGACTGGCTGACCGAGGCGGCCCGGCGCATGGACGCCGCCCAGCCGTTCGAGGTTCGCACCCGCTTCGACCCCGGCGCCCTGGGCAAGACCATCGCGCCGATCCTGGCGACCGCCAGCGACGCCCCGACCGTGACCCTGGCCGGCGCGCCCGCCAGCGCGCGCGGCGCGCGGCCCGAGCTGGGCGACGAGCTGGTCGAGCGCGCCGACGCGCCGCGACCGCCGCTGCTGCTGTTCGGGGCGGGCCACGTGGGCCAGGCGATCGCGCGGGCGTTCGAGCCCCTGCCGTTCCGCCTGTTCTGGTGCGACAGCCGGCCCGAGACCGCCGAGATCCCCGGCGTCACCGTGCTGGAGCCCGCGGAGATGGCGGCCAAGGCCATGGGCGCGCCGCCCGACGCCTACGGCCTCGTCCTCACCCACGACCACGCGCTGGACTACGCCCTGGTCTCGGCGGGCCTGGCGGGCGGCGGCTTCGGCTACTTCGGGGTGATCGGCTCGAAGACCAAGCGCGCCCGGTTCATGAGCCGGTTACGCGATGATGGTTTCTCGGAGGCCGTGCTGACCCGCCTGACCTGTCCGATCGGCCTGCCGGGCCTGAAGAGCAAGGCGCCGGAGGTGATCGCCGTTTCGGTGGCCGCCGACCTCCTGATGCGCCAGGAAGCCGCGCGCGTGCGCAACGACGAAAGTTCCAAGACGTGAAAGCCTATCGTGGGTCGATCCTGCACCTGCTGGACGACCCCACCCAGATCTCGCGCGCGGAGGCGGTCGCCTTCCACGAAGACGGCTTGCTGCTGGTCGAGGACGGCCGCGTGGCCGCCTGCGGCGCCTATGCCGATCTCGCGCCGCGCCTGGGCGATACGCCGGTCGAGGACCTGACTGGCCATCTGATCACGCCGGGCTTCGTCGACACCCACATCCACTTCCCGCAGGTCGACGTGATCGCCGCCCATGGCGCGCAATTGCTGGACTGGCTGGAGCAGCATACCTTCCCGGCCGAGGCGGCTTTCGCGGATCCGAAGCACGCCGCCCAGACCGCGACCTTCTTCCTCGACGAGTTGCTGCGCAACGGCACGACCACGGCCCTGGTGTTCGGCTCGGTGCACAGGGTTTCGGTCGAGGCCCTGTTCGCCGAGGCGCTCTCGCGCGATATGCGGCTGATCGCCGGCAAGACGCTGATGGACCGCAACGCGCCGGAGGGGCTGACCGACACCGTCGAGAGCAGCCGCGCCGACATGGAGGCCCTGATCGCCGACTGGCACGGCAAGGGGCGCCTCGGTTACGCGGTCACGCCGCGCTTCGCGATCAGCTGCAGCGACGAACAGCTGGCCATGGCGGGCGAGGTGCTGGCCGCCCACCCGGGCGTCTGGATGCAGACCCACCTGTCGGAAAACGCCCACGAGATCGCGGAGACGGCGCGGCTGTTCCCGGCCGCCAAGGATTATCTCGACGTCTATGACCGCTTCGGCCTGCTGGGCCAGCGCTCGGTCTTCGCCCACTGCGTCCACCTGCAGGGCGAGGCGTTCCAGCGGATGGCGGCCAAGGGCGGGGCGGTGGCGTTCTGTCCGACCTCGAACCTGTTCCTGGGCTCGGGGCTGTTCCCGCTGAAGGACGCCTGCGCCCACGGCGTGAAGGTCGGCATGGGCACCGATGTCGGGGCCGGCACGACCTTCTCGATCCTCCATACGCTGGGCGAGGCCTACAAGGTGGGCCAGCTGCGCGGCGACGCGCTGGACCCGTTCCACGCCTTCTATCTCGGCACGCTGGGCGGGGCGCGGGCGCTGGATCTGGACGACAAGATCGGCAACCTCGCGCCCGGCAAGGAGGCCGATTTCCTGGTGCTGGACCTGGCGGCCACGCCGCTGATCGCGCGACGGCTGGCGGCGGCCAAGACGCTCGAGGACAAGCTGTTCGCGCTGACGGTGCTGGGCGACGACCGCGTGGTGGCGCGGACCTATCTGGCCGGCGTGGAGCGGTGGCGAAGAGGCGCATAAAGATGCTCCCCCGTAATACGGAGGAGCTGTCGCGGAGCGACTGAGGGGGCGAGCTGGACGCCTGTCGCGTTAGCCCCCTCCGGCCCTCTGGGCCACCTCCCCCGCGCGCGGGGGAGGAATTTCAGGCATCACCCGTGCTTGGCCGCCATCGTCTCGGCGTACAGCTTCAGGAGCCGCTCGCCATCCACCGCCACCGTCACCGCCTGGATCGGCTGGTCGTCCCAGGCCGACGGGCCGAACAGTTCGCCTTCGACCTTCTGGCAGGTTTGGCCGAGCGCCACGCCCTCGGTCACCACGCGGACCGAGCCGCGCCGCACCGTGAACAGCGTCGGATCGATCACATAGGCCACCGCCGCGGCGTCGTGGACGCAGCAGCCGACGATGCCGTCACGGCCGCCGTAGAAGGCGGCGTAAGGCTTGGAAATGGCGTTCAGGAAGCCGCCGGCGTCGCTGCCGCCAGCCGCCAAGGCCTCCATGTAGTCCGGCGACATCACGACCTGGGTCGTCACGTCCAGGCTGACGGCGGTCAGCTTCCAAGGCGCGGTGAAGACCTGGTCGGCGGCTTCGGGGTCGTTCCAGATGTTGGCCTCGGCGACGGGCGTGACATTGCCCGGCTTGCCGGCCACGCCGAACGCGCCGCCCATGATCACCACGGACTTGAGCAAGGTGGCGACCTCGGGATCGGCCTGCAGCGCCAGCGCCAGATTGGTCAGCGGGCCGACCGCGCACAGCACGACTTCACCGGGATACTGGCGGGCCAGGTCGATGATCGCCTGGTGGGCGGGCTTGGCTTCCGGTTGTTCGGGGACATGGCCCGTCAGCTCGACGTCGCCCAGGCCGTTCTCGCCGTGGACGAAGGTCGGCGAGGGGTTGCGCGGGCGGACCAGCGGCTTGTCGGTCCCCTTGTAGACCGGCGCGGTCAGGCCAAAGCGCCGCTTCAGATAGAGAGCGTTGCGCGTGGTGGTGTCGATGTCGGCGTTGCCGAAGATGGTCGTCACCGCGATCAGCTCGAGGGCGGGGCTCGCCTCGATGAACAGCAGCGCCATCGCGTCGTCGATGCCGGGATCGGTGTCGAAGATGATCTTGGTCGGGGTCTGGGCAGTCATGGGGGCGGGCTCTAGCGCTTTTCGCTCGGGGAGGCGAGCCGTTGATCGACGCCCTCCTGCATCAGGGAGACGTGGGCCGAGGCGATTTTCCAGCCGTCTTCGACGCGGACCCAGGTCTGGCTCTGGCGACCGAGGCGGCCGGTGTCGTCGCGCTGGAACAGCACGTTGGCGATCGCAAAGTCCGACCCGAAGGTGGTGATCTCGGTGCGGAGGCGCGTGCGGGGCGGCGAGCCACCGGCCCGGCCGACGCGGAAGGCGGCGATCTCTTCGAAGCCCCACAGGTTCTCGGCCACGCCCAGGCGCACGGTATGCGGCGAGGTCCAGAACGCGCCGTCCAGCGCCGCGACGTCGTTGGTCATCAGCGCGGTCTCGTAGGCGTCGACCAGGGCCGTGACCTCGGCCAGGGTGGCGGGATCGTTGATGATCATGCGGCGACCTTCGGGGCGTGGGCGGCGACGACGCCGGCGCGCTGCAGTCGAAGAGCGGCGGCGAAGGCCAGGTCCTCGCGCCAGGGCGGGGCGATGATCTGCACGCCGATCGGCAGCTGGCCCGGACGGTTCACCGGCGCGGCCACCACCGGCAGGCCGATATAGCTGATCGGCTGGGTGAAGGCGCCGAGGTTCTTGCGGACCGAGACTGGGACCCCGTCCATCTCCATGGTCGCCTGGCCGATCGGCGGGGCGGGGCAGACCGAGGCCGGCGCCAGCAGGACGTCATAGCGCTGGAAGACCTGGGCGACCTGGTCGCGGAAGATCGTGCGATAGCGGCGGGCGGCCTGCGCCACGCCCTCGGGCAACAGGGCGCCCGCCAGCAGGCGGTCGCGGACGGCTGGGTCGTAGTCCATGGCGCGAGCGGCGAGGTCGTCGTGGTGCAGCTCGCCGCCCTCGAAGGCGGTGAGGCAGAAGGCGGCGGCGCGGGCGGCCTGGGCGCCGTCCAGGATCACCTCGCGGTCGGCCGACAGAGCCTGAGCGACGCGCTCCAACGCTTCTAGCACCTCGGGGAAAGCGCCTTGCCGGAACCAGCCGCCGAGGACGCCGACGCGCAGCGGCTGCTTGGCGAGGACGTCGAGGCGATCGGAAACAGGCTGGGCATCCCGGACGCAGATTGGATCACCCTCGGGATCGGGGCCCTGCAGCACGTCATAGGCCAGGGCCAGCTCCTCGACCGTGCGGGCGAAGGGGCCGACATGGTCCAGGCTCTCGACGAACGGGAAGACGCCCTGGCGCGACAGGCGGCCATAGGTAGGCTTGAGGCCGAAGACCCCGCACAGGCCAGCCGGGATGCGGATCGAGCCGTTGGTGTCCGAGCCCAGGGTCAGCGGAACCAGCCCCGCCGCCACGGCGACGGCCGAACCGCCGGACGAGCCGCCGGCGATCCGCGTCGAATCGTGCGGATTGCGCGCCGGTCCGTCATGGGCGTTCTCGGTGACGAAGCCATAGGCGAACTCGTCCATGTTCAGCGCGCCGACCAGGATCGCCCCGGCGGCCGTCAGGCGCTGGACGAGGGTGGCGTCGCGCGAGGGCGAGGCGGCCTCGCGGCGGATCTTCGAGCCCGCCAGGGTCGGCAGGCCCGCGATGTCGAACAGGTTCTTCACGGCGAACGGCGCGCCGGCCAGCGGGCCGAGCGAACGGCCCGCCGCGCGGTCGGCGTCCACCGCGTCGGCGGCGGCGAGGGCGCGTTCGGCGGTCACGGCGGTGAAGGCGTTGAGCTCACCGTTCAGCCGGGCGATGCGGGACAGGGCCGCTTCGGTGGTCTCCCGGGCGGTGGCGCGACCGGCGCGGACATCTTCGGCGATCTGGAGGGCGCTGGCGAAGCTCACGGCTGGAACGGCTCCGGCGTCTGGCCGGCGGCCTCGCCCAGGGCGTGGGCGAATAGCCGCGTCTGGGCGCGGAGCAGGGCGACGTTGTCGATCACGCCGGCCAGCGCTTCGCCGGGGATCGTCAGGTCGCGCTCGGCGGCGCGCGCGGCCGTCCAGGGCGCGATCTCGGCCTCGGCCAGGTCGAGGAAGGCTTGTGTCTCCGTGTCGAGCGCCATCCGGCCGAGCTCCATAAGTAATAAAAAACTTCATACACCGGGGTTCGCCGGCCGCGCCAGTCCCGGCGGCTGACGCGCCGATGATCGCCCAAGCGCGCGCCACTTTCACCCGCCCTTCGCCCGCCGCGAGGGCAGGGCGGTCCAATCGTGCTCCGCCGAGGCGGGGCGCGCTTGGGATCGCGCGCGCGCCAGCGCCAGATGGTCGAGTAATAGAAGGCTTACTTGATGGCGCATCACCGACTGGCCTCGGCCCCCGACACGATCCGCTTTGGCATGTTCGACGCGGCGTTCGATCCCGTGCTGACGGTGTCGTCGGGCGACAGCGTCACCTTCGAGTGCGTTTCCGGCGGCGTCGAGGTGATGCCGCCGGCCGGCTCGCCCTACGCTGTGCCGCCGGCGCTGCGGGCGATCCATGACAGCAAGCCCGAGCGCATCGGCCCGCACATTCTCACGGGCCCCGTCGCCATCGCCGGCGCCGAGCCGGGCGACACGCTGGAGGTCCGCATCGAAGCGATCGAGCCGAACAACGACTGGGGCTACTGCGCCGTCCGTCCCCTGGCCGGCACGATCCCCGAGGACTTCCCCGAACGCTATGTCAGCCACATCGCCGTCGATCGCGCGCGTGGCGTCTGCAAGCCGGAGTGGGGGCCGGAGCTGCCCCTGGCGCCGTTCTTCGGCACCATGGGCGTGGCGCCGCCGGCGCGCTATGGCCGCCTCTCCAGCCGTGAGCCGCGCGAGCACGGCGGCAATATGGACAACAAGGAGCTGGTCGCCGGCTCGACCCTCTATCTGCCGGTCTGGGTCCCCGGCGCGAACTTCTCGGTCGGCGACGGCCATGGCCGCCAAGGCGACGGCGAGGTTTGCGTCAACGCGCTGGAGATGGGCCTGACCGGGACCTTCACCTTCGTCCTGCACAAGAAAGCCAATGGGGCCGCCGACGTCGGCGCCTTCGCCTGGCCGCGCGCCGAGACGCCGACCCACTACATATTGATGGGCTTCAACGAGGATCTGGACCTGGCCATGAAACAGGCCCTGCGCCAGACGATCGACTTCATCACCGCCCGCTCGTCCCTGAGCCGCGTTCAAGCCTATCAATTCTGCTCGCTGGCCGTGGACTTCCGCGTCACCCAGACCGTCAATGGCGAGAAGGGGGTGCATGCGCTGCTGAAGAAGGGGCTGCTGTTCTGACATTGGTCGTCATGGTTGCCGCCAGGTTGTGTCGCTTGGTTACTGCTCCAAAAGTGGAAAAATTCACTTGAGATAAATCTGAGGTTGTCCGCCAATGGCCGCGCTCCACTTCCGGAGCGGGAGGCTAGTCATGTATCTGGTGGGCACAGAGGGTGATGATCTGCTGGTCGGCGGCGCGGACGCCGACACCCTGGTCGGGCTCGGCGGCGACGATACGCTGCAGGGCGGCGAGGGGGATGACCTGCTGATGGGCGGGCCCGGGACGGATATCCTGGACGGCGGCGCGGGCAACGACACGGTGAGCTACGAGGACGCCGAGCCGGCTGGGATGTTCGGCTTCCTGCTGGTCAATCTGCTGGGGCAGTACGCCTCCATGATCGGTCCGAATGGCGGTCTGCTGGACACCCTGGTCTCCATCGAGAACGCGATCGGATCGTCCGGCGCGGACTGGCTGGTCGGGACAGCGGGCGACAATCACCTGTCAGGCGGCGACGGCGCCGACACCATCGAGGGCAAGGGCGGCGCTGACGTTCTCGACGGCGGCGACGGCAACGACCTGATCGTGACGGGCGGCATCTTTGGGGCCGCCGCGCCGGGCTCGTTGCTGATCGGAGGAAATGGTGACGACGCGCTCCAGAGCGGCAACTCCAACGACACGATGCTGGGCGGAGCCGGGAACGACACCTTCTCGGTCGGGAACGACGCCACGATGCGCGTTGTGGACGGCGGCGACGGGACCGACCTGCTGGCGTTCTCCTCCGGCTTTTCTGCCGGTGTGACCGTCGATCTGAGCCTCACGAGCCAAACCATAGCGCCCGGCGTGGCGCTCACCTTGACGAGTGTGGAGAACCTCAACGGCACCGAGGCGGGCGACACGCTGATCGGCGATGCAAACGCCAACATCATCTACGGCTGGGGCGGCGACGACGCGATCTACGGTGGAGCCGGCAACGACGGGATCAACGGCGTGGAGGGGGCGGACTACATCGTCGGCGGCGCGGGCCAAGATGGCCTACGGGGGGGCGATGGGGCCGACACCTTTGTGTTCGCCGCCGGGGACAGCGACGCCAGCGCCCCTGACACCATCAACGACCTCACGGCTGAAGACCACATCCTGTTCACGGACGGCCCGGCTGGCGACGCCAGCAACTACGCGGAACTTGAGACGGTCGACATGCTTGCCGTCGACATTCTATTCGCCGGCGAGGGCGTTCGTTACGTGGCGATGGCGGTTGGTGGCGGCGTGATGCTCTTCGCCGACACCGGGGCTGAAGACGCGACCTACGACCAGGTTGTCCTCCTCGCGGGCGCCAACCTCTCGGCCATCGACGCCAGTTCGATCCTCGGCCTCTGACGCCCGTCTGAGGCAACTTCCATCGCGCCCCTACGTTGACGCATCGTCGGCGTAGGGGCCTTCTGCGTCGCGCGCCCCGATCAAGGGGTGGGAGGGAAGACGCATGAAGACGATCCTGCCTATCGCGGCGCTCCTGGCCCTGGCGGCCTGCTCTCCGTCTTCCGACGACAAGAAGGCCGCCGAGCCGCCGCTGGTGGCGGCGCCGCCGGCCGCTCCCGCGCTGAAGCCGCCGAAAGCCAACATTCCCGCTGGCGACTATGTGCTCGACAAGCACCACGCCACCTTGGTGTTCCGGGTCAGCCACCTGGGCTTCTCGCACTACACGGCCGCCTTCGCGACCTTCGACGCCAAGCTGCGGTTCGACCAGAACAACGCCGGCGCCAGCGCGCTGGAGGCGACGATCGATCCGAAGTCGCTGACCCTGCCGTCGCCGCCCGAGGGCTTCCTGGCGGACCTGATCGGGCCCCAGTGGCTGAACACCGGGACCTATCCGTCGATCACTTTCCGCTCGACCAAGATCGAGGTCACCGGTCCGGATACGGGCAAGGTCACCGGCGATCTCACCCTGCACGGCGTGACCAAGCCCGTCACCTTGGACGTCACCTATAACGGCGGCTATGCCGGCCATCCGATGGATCCGCACGCGCGGGTCGGCTTCTCGGCCAAGGGCGTCTTCAAGCGCTCGGACTTTGGGATCGCCTATGGGGTTCCCGCGCCCGGCACGACCATGGGCGTCAGCGACGAGGTCGAGGTCCAGATCGAGGCCGAGTTCACGGGACCGCCGCTGGTCAACGCGCCGCCGGCGCAGCCGCCCGCGTAATCAGCCCTGCCGCGCCCCGCGCGTCAGATAGCCTTCCAGCAGCGCCAGGGCGTGGTCCAGCCGCGCCTTGCGCCACTCGGGCGCGCTCATGTCGGTGTCCAGGGTCGCCGACAGCGAGTAGCCGTTAGCGAGGTGAAAGCGGCTCATGGCCGCGATGGTCACGTAGATCTGCACGGGATCGAGATCGGGACCGAATAGCCCCTGATCCTGGCCGCTCTTGATCAGGCGCTCGATCGTGCGGCGCAGCGGGAAGGCGGTCTCGGTCACGACCCGCGACTGGGCGGCGAACTTGCCGTGCTGCAGGTTCTCGTTGCGCAGCAGGCCCTCGAAACGCGGGTTCTTCTCGAAATAGTCGAAGGTGAAGCGCTGCAGTTCGAGGAAGCCTTCCAGCGGCTTGTCGAAGTCGATCTTCAGCTCGGCCTCGCGCGCCCGCAGGTCCATGTAGGCGCTTTCGAGGACGGCCATGTACAGGCCCTTCTTGTCCCCGAAGTAGTGGTACAGCATCCGGATGTTGCACTTGGCGGCCTTGACGATCTTCTCGATCCGGGCCCCCGCGAACCCCGCCTGGGCGAACTCCTTCAGGGCCGCGGCGAGGATCGCCTTGCGGGTCCGCTCGGCGTTGCGCTTGCGCGGGGCGGTCTCGCTCTCGGCCTTGGTGGTCGCATCCAGGACGGCGTCGGTCACGGGGTCTTGGCTCCCTGCTTGATCCAGGCGCCCAGCTGGGCGCGCTCCTCATCGGTCATGCCGGTCTCGTTGCCAAGAGGCATGCTGGTCGAGAGGACCGCGCGTTCGTTGATTTTCGGTGCGTAGGTCCGGATATGCGCAGGGTTGTCGAAGGTCGCGCCCAAAGGCGGGGCGGAAAAGCCGGCGTGGGTGGGCGTCGCGGCGTGGCACATGACGCAGTGCTTCTGGATGATTCCCTGGGCGACCGAGAACGGGACCTCGCCGCTGACCTCGACCCTGTCCTTGGGCTTGATCGAGGCGATCGCCGTGGCGCCGAAGATCAGCAGCGCGCCGACGAACAGGAGTTCATGCCGGATTCTGCCGAAGTGCCGCTGGATGAAGAAATAGCGGATCGCGATGGCGCCGGCGCTGATCAGGGCCAGCAGCAGCCAGGCCTTGGGATGTCCCGAGATCGCCGGATAGTGGTTGCTGATCATGATGAAGATGACCGGCAGGGTCATGTGGGTGTTGTGCACCGAGCGCTGCTTGCCCATCGCGCCCAGGCGCGGGTCGACGGGGCGGCCGGCCAGCATGTCGGCGACGATCTTGCGCTGGTTGGGGATGATGACCAGGAACACGTTTCCGACCATGCAGGTGCCGATGATCGCGCCCACGTGGATGAAGGCGCCGCGGTCCGAGAACAGCTGGGTCAGCGCCCAAGTCGCGGCGGTCAGGATCGAAAACCAGACCACGCCGAACAGCTTGCCGTTCTTGCCCAGCGGCGAGCGGCATAGCGCTTCGTAGGTCAGAAGGCCGCCGAAGATGAAGGCGAGGCCCACGCCGATCGCCTGGGCCTGGGTGAAGGCGTGCTTGGCCGGGTCGATCAGATAGACCGGCGCGCCCACATAGTAGAGCACCGTCAGCAAAGCAAAGCCCGACAGCCAGGTGGTGTAGGCCTCCCACTTGAACCAGTGCAGATGCTCGGGCATGTGCGCCGGGGCGACCATGTACTTTTGCGAATGGTAGAAGCCGCCGCCGTGCACGGCCCACAGCTCGCCCTTCACGCCGTCCTTGGGCGGGTTCGGGTCGCGCAGATTGTTGTCCAGCCAGACGAAGTAGAAGGAAGCGCCGATCCAGGCCACGCCCGCGATCACGTGCAGCCAGCGCAGGGCCATGCTGGCCCAACCGGCGAAATCGTAGTCCATCAATCGGTCACCGCGTCGAGCAGTCGAAGCTTGGAGATCAGGCCGATCTGGCGGATGGCCTCGGCGATCTCGCTCGCCTCGTCGTTGGAAAGGCGCGCGTGCATGGCCGCCAGGATCGAGGCCTTGTCGTTCAGCCGCACGCAGATGATGAACGGAAAGCCGAAGCGGTCGCGATAGGCGGCGTTCAGGTCGTGAAAGCGGGCGAACTCCTCGGGCGTCAGCCGATCAAGGCCGGCGCTGGCCTGTTCGGCGTTGCTCTCGGCCGTCAGCGTCTTGGCGATCGCGGCCTTGCTGGCCAGCTCGGGGTGCGCGCGGATCAAAGCGAGCTTGTCGGCGGTGGTCGCGGCCTCGAGCACCGCCATCATCGCGTCGTGCATCGCCTCGACGCTGGCGAACGGACGCTCGCTCCAGGCGCGCTCGACCACCCAGGGGGAAAGCTCGAAGGCGAAGCCCAGGGCGGTCGCGAAACCGGTCTGGTTCATGCTGTTCAGCCGAGCCAGGGTCAGGGGCGGCGCGCCGCTCATGCGTTGCTCCCTTCGTATGGGTGTTCCTTGATCCAGTGCCGCGCGATGTCGATGCGGCGGGCCACCCAGACGTGGTTGTGGTTCGTGACGTGCTCCAGGAACCGCCGCAGGGCGCCGATGCGGCCGGGCCTGCCGACCACGCGGCAATGCAGGCCGACGCTCATCATCTTCGGCGAGGTCTCGCCCTCCAGGTAGAGCGCGTCGAAGGCGTCGCGCAGATAGGTGAAGAACTGCTCGCCGGTGTTGAAGCCCTGGGCCGCCGTGAAGCGCATGTCGTTGGCTTCCAGCGTGTAGGGCACGATCAACTGCGGTCGGCCATGCTGGTCGTCCCAATAGGGCAGGTCGTCGGCGTAGCTGTCGGAGTCGTAGACGAAGCCGCCTTCCTGGGCGACCAGACGCGCGGTGTTGGGGCTGGTGCGGCCCTGGTACCAGCCCAGCGGACGCTCGCCGGTCAGCCGCGTCTGGATCTCGATGGCGCGCTGGATGTGCTCCATCTCCTGGTCGGCCGTGAAGTGCTGGTAGTCGATCCAGCGATAGCCGTGGCTGGCGATCTCCCAGCCGGACTTCATCATCGCCTCGACGGCGTCGGGGTTGCGCTCCATGGCCTGGGCGACGCCGAACACGGTCAGCGGCAGGCGGAACGCGTCGAACAGCCGCCGGATGCGCCAGAAGCCGGCGCGCGAGCCGTATTCGTAGAGGCTCTCCATCGACATGTGGCGCATGTCCGCGATGGGCTGGGCGCCGATCATTTCCGACAGGAAGAACTCGGAGACGGGATCGCCGTGCAGCACCGATCGCTCGGCGCCTTCCTCGTAGTTCAGCACGAACTGCACGGCGACTCGCGCGTGGTTCGGCCAACGCGGGTGCGGCGGATGCTCGCCATAGCCGATGAGGTCGCGGGGGTAGGTCATGCGTACGCTTTCGCCGCCGCGTCGACTCCGGCGCCGGTGGGCGCGCCGAAGCCCTCCCAGCGCAGCACGGCCTCGAAGGCCGCCAGGGTCTGCAGCACCGCGTGCTTGCGGGCGTTCACGCCCATGGTCCCGATGCGCCAGATCTTGCCGGTCAGGGGACCGAAGGCCGAGCCGATCTCGATCTCGAAGTCGGTGCGCATCCGGGCCTTCACCCGGTCGTAGTCGACGCCGTCGGGGACCCAGACGCCGGTGACATTGGTCATCTTGTGAGCCTTGTCGCCGTAGATCGACAGACCCATCGCCTCGAGGCCCGCGGTCATCGCGGCGCCGGCCTTGGCGTGACGCTCGAACCGCGCTGGCAGGCCTTCCTCCAGCACCAGCCGCGCGCATTCGCGAGCCGCGAACAGCATCGGGGCGCACTCGGTGTGGTGGTTCAGGCGCTTCTCGGACCAGTAGTCCATGATCATCGCCAGATCGAAGTAGTTGGAGGCGATGCGGCGGCCGCTGCCCGCCGCGCCGCCGGTTCCGACGAGGCCCTTCTCGACATGGCGGCGCGAGAAGATGTGCTCGGCGGCCTGGTCGCTGATCGTGATCGGCGCCGAGCCCGAGGGACCGCCCAGGCACTTCTGCAGGCCGGCGGTGACGATGTCCGCGCCCCAGGCGTCGACGGGAACGTCCATGCCCGACAGGGTGGCGGTGGCGTCGACATACATCAGCGCCCCGTGCGCGCGGCAGATCGCGCCGATCGCCTCCAGCGGCTGGGCCATGGTCGTCGAGGTGTCGCCGTGCACGCAGGCGACCAGGCGCGGCTTCACGCGCTTCACCGCGTCCTCGACCGCCTGCGGATCGACGACCGTTCCCCATGGAGCCTCGACGAAGGTCACCTTGGCGTCGCAGCGCTCGGCGATCTCGGCCAGCAGCAGGCCAAAGCGGCCGGCGTTGACCACCACGACATCGTCGCCAGGCTGCAGCGTCGAGACCAGGGCCGCCTCGATGCCCGCGCGCGAGGTGCCGTCGATCACGAAGGTCCAGCGGTTCTTGGTCTGGAACACGCCGCGATAGAGGGCCATGACCTCGTTCATGTAGCCGGTGAACTCAGGGTCGAACTGGCCCAGCAGTTGCACCGACATGGCCCGCAGCACGCGCGGGTGCACGTTGATCGGGCCGGGACCCATCAGCAGGCGGGCGGGGTGGTCGAGCTCGTGGAAGGTTTCGGTCATGCGCGTTCGCGTCGTTCTAGCTTGTCGATGAAGGTGAGCATGGCGCGGGCGGCCAGGGCGCAGTCGGCCTCGGTCACGGCCTCGGCCGGGTTGTGGCTGATCCCGCCCTCGCAGCGGATGAACAGCATGGCGGTGGGACAGAGGTCGGCCATCACCATGGCGTCGTGACCCGCGCCGCTGGGCAGGCGTCGGGCGGGGAGCGAGAGCTCGGCCAGGGCTTCTTCGAGCAGGCCGATCAGCGACGGGGCGCAGGGGCTTTCGGCCAGGGCCTGCATCAGGTGGATCTCGGCGCTTAGGCCCCGCGCGGCGGCGATCGCGTGGATCTCGGCGCAGATGGCGTCGACGGCGGCGTCGCGCGTGGCCGAGGTCTCGGCGCGGATGTCCATCGAGAACTCGACCGCGCCCGGAATGACGTTGAAGGCGCCGGGCAGGGCGGTGATCCGGCCGACGGTGCCGACCAGGCCGTCGGTCCCGGCGCGGCAGATCCGCTCCAGCGCCAGCACGCACTCGGCGGCGGCGGGGCCAGGATCCTTGCGCAGCGCCATCGGCGTCGTGCCGGCGTGACCGGCGGTCCCGACGATCTTGACCATGATCCGCTTCTGGGCGGCGATGGCGGTGACGACGCCCAGCGGCAGGCCTTCGGCCTCCAGCACCGGACCTTGCTCGATGTGGGCTTCGAGGAAGGCCAGGATCTCCTCCGGCTTGCGAGCCGCCCCGCCAATGCCAGCCGGATCGCCCCCGAACGCCGCCAGGGCCTTGGCGACCGAGAGGCCGTCGGCGTCCTTCATCTCCAGGGCCAGGGCGTCCAGCGTTCCGGCGATCGCCCGGCTGCAGCTCATCGAGGCGGGAAAGCGCGAGCCCTCCTCGTCGCCGAACGCCACGACTTCGATCGCGAAGGGCAGGCGGCGGCCGGCGCGGTGCAGCGCCTCGACCACGTCGATCCCGAGCATGATCCCAAGCGGCCCGTCATAGCGCCCGCCGTTGCGGACGCTGTCGATGTGCGAGCCGATGATCAGCGCCTTGGCCCCGGGCGTCTCGCCTTCGTAGCGGCCGATCAGGTTTGCGGCGGCGTCGCGGCGGACGCTCATGCCGGCTTCGGCCATCCAGGTTTCGAGCGTAGTCAGGGCGGCGGCGTGGGCCGGCGTCAGGAAGCGCCGCGTCAGCTGGCCGTCGACCTCGCTATAGGGCGGCGCGCCCAGCAGGTCGCAGCGCGCCTTCGCCCTCGCGCCGATGTCGATACCCCAGGTCAAGTCCGCCTTGGCCTCCATCCCCAAACCTTAGCAGGCTGCGCCCGCCCTCTCGTCGCGACAAGCGCTTCTGGCGCGACCTTGTCGCCCAGGCGCCCGCCCGCGCGCCATGTCGAGCTAGCGGCGCCTCTTCATAAGTCATAATTTGCTTACTTACGGAAGGGCTGGACCGTTCAGGCCTCGCCAGCCGCCAGGGCCAGGCGGCGACGCGGAAAGGCTTCCGGCAGCTCGTCGCGCAGGAAGGCCATCATCTTTTCGCGGACTT
Source organism: Caulobacter sp. X (assembly GCF_002742635.1). Classification (NCBI taxonomy): domain Bacteria; kingdom Pseudomonadati; phylum Pseudomonadota; class Alphaproteobacteria; order Caulobacterales; family Caulobacteraceae; genus Caulobacter; species Caulobacter sp. X. Next base: position 1,144,009 of record NZ_PEGF01000002.1, read on the forward strand.
CGCAGCGCAGGTCGAAGGCCTGGCCGGCGTTGCGGGCGCTGACCAGGCAGCGGACTTCCATGACCTCGGCCGTCAGGTCCGTGACGGCCAGGTTCACGACCTTGCCATCCCACAGCTTCGAGGCCTTGGCGATCTCGGCGAGCTTTTCCCGCAACCGGTCCACCGGCGCGGCCGGGTCGACATAGAGCATGGCCGTGCCGATCAGGGCCGAGCTTTCGCGGGTCCAGTTCTGGAACGGGGTCTGGATGAAGTAGCTGAGCGGCAGCACCATCCTCCGCCAGTCCCACAGCCGCACCACCACATAGGTGGCGGTGATCTCCTCGATGTTCCCCCATTCCTTTTCGACGATGACGGCGTCGTCGATGCGGATGGGCTGGGTGACGGCGATCTGGATGCCGGCGATCAGGTTGGTCAGCAGCGGCTGCAGGGCCAGGCCGACGATGACGCTGGCCGCGCCGCCGGCGGCCAGCAGGCTGACGCCCCATTGCCGAACGCCCGGAATGGTCATCAGGGCCAGGGCCACGGTGACGATGCCGACCAGGATCGCTACCGCGCGCCGCAGGATCTTCACTTGGGTCACGTGCTTGCGCGCCAGGAGGTTGTCCTCCACGTCGACCCTGAAGCCGCGCAGGTAGAGCGCCGCGCCGATGTCGAGCGCGGTCAGGCACATCCAGCCCAACAGCAGGATGAACAGCACCAGCAAGACGTGTCGGGCCGCGTCAGCCTGGCCGCCGGTCAGCGGCGCGGCCGAGACGGCGGGGCCCAGGGCGGCGACGATGATCGCCAGCCGCGTCGGCCGCCGCGTCCGGGCGAGCAGGGCCTGCCAAAAGGCCTCACGCTTGGAGAGAGTGCGGCGGACCAGCCGCACCGCCACGGCGTGGAACAGCAGCGCCAGCACCAGAGCTATGGCGATCAGAACCAGGCTGACCAGCCACGGCGGCGCCCAGGCGGCGGACGCCGCGAGCCAGGTGAAGAAGTCTTGCATGCTCAGGCGAACGCGCGTCGCCCGGCATGGCTCCCTGAAATTACCGGTTCAACGCCCAGCGCGCCGCCGCGAAGCCGGCGCTGGCCGAGACGGTGGTGATGAAGGTTCCCCAGGCCATGTCGACCAGGGTGATGGTCGTCGACCAGGTCTTCAGCGTCGCCTGGTTGGTCAGGTCGTAGGTGGCGTAGGCGACCAGGCCGAACGCGGCCGCGTGGATCAGCAGCCGCTTCCAGCCGCCCTCGCGCAGCGCGGGCAGGACGGCCAGCAGGACGATGCCGGCGACGTAGAGCAGGTAGAAGACGACCGCCGGCGGCAGGGACGGCTTGGCCGCCAGCAGTTCGCCGATGCGCGGCTGGTAGAGGCGGGGGCTCATCTGGGTCAGCCAGACCGCGTCCAGCGCCAGCATGGTCAGGGCCGCGCCCAGATAGGCGGCGAGGATCTTGATCATTGTCCGCTCTCCTGGGCGACGGGACGCATGCGATAGTGGCTGACGCCCCATTCCTCGCCGCCGCGATGGCCGAAGAGGCCGGCCGTGGCCAGGAAGAACAGTCGCCAACGACGACGCCAGACCGTGGCGTGGGGACCATAGACCTCCGCCAGGATGGGATCGATCGTGGCGCGTTTGGCGTCGAAATTCTCCAGCCACTGGCGGGCGGTGCGGGCGTAATGCTCGCCGCTCCAGCGCCAGTCGGTCTCGACCGTGAACAGGTCCGGGAACTGACGCGGCAGGTCGTGACTAGGCATCACCCCGCCGCTGAAGAAGTACTGGGCGATCCAGTCGGCCGGATCATCGACCTCGAAGCGGTAGGGCGTGTTCCTGTGTGTGAACACGTGCAGGAACAGCAGGCCGTCAGGCTTCAGCCAACCGCGCACGCGGGTCAGCAGGGCGCGCCAGTTGGACATGTGCTCGAACATCTCGACCGAGACCACGCGATCGAAGCGCTGGTCGGTCTGGAAGTCGTTCATGTCGGCGGTGACGACCGTCAGGTTCTCAAGGCCGCGCGCGGAGGCCCGGGCCTCGATGAAGGCGCGTTGCGAGGCCGAGTTCGAGACCGAGGTGATCTGGGCCTTGGGGTAGCGGGCGGCCATCCACAGCGACAGCGAACCCCAGCCGCAGCCCAGCTCCAGGATCGTCTGGCCGTCGCGCAGGTCGGCGTGCTCGGCGGTCTCGCGCAGGGCGGCGGCTTCGCCCTCGGCCAGGGTGGTCGCGCCGGGCGGATAGAGGCCGCTGGAATATTTCAGGTTCGGGCCCAGCACCGCCTCGAAGAAAGGCGCGGGCAGCTCGTAGTGCTGGGCGTTGGCGGCGTCGGTATGGGTCGCGATCGGCCGCGCCTCCATCTCCCGCGCGAACGCGGCCGAGACGCCGGGAGGGGCCTTGCCCAAGCGGCGGCGGGCGTCGCCGACCAGGAAATCGATCGCCGCGCGCGAGACCACGTCCGGCATGGGCGCGTCCTCGAACGCGTGGATCGCCGCCTTCACCAAGCTCATCGACCGTTCTCCCTCGCTAGCCTTCACAGCTACGAGGGGACAACGTCCGCGGATGGGTATGAGCGGCGATCCTTTCGCGTCAGGCCTTGGTCCAGGCGTCGAGGTCGTTCAGCGCCCGGATGCTCATCAGCCGCTTCTTGGCCCGGCCGCGTTCCTTCAGAGGGATCTTCTTGCCGTCCTCGTCGATCTTGGGCGTCTCCAAGGGCGGCAGCAGGCCGTAGTTGATGTTCATCGGCTGGAAGCTGCCGCCTTCCAGGTGCCCGCCTGTGATGTGCTCAACGAGCGCGCCCAGGGCGGTGGTTGGGGGCGGGGCGTCCAGGGGCGCGCCCTTGCGGTCGGCGGCGGCGAAGCGGCCGGTCAGCAGGCCCATGGCCGCGCTCTCGACATAACCCTCGACGCCGGTCACCTGGCCCGCGAAGCGCAGGCGCGGCTGGGCCTTCATCCGCAGCGACTTGTCGAGCAGCTTGGGCGAGTTGATGAAGGTGTTGCGGTGCAGGCCGCCCAGGCGGGCGAACTGGGCGTTCTCCAGGCCCGGGATCATGCGGAAGGTCTCGGCCTGGACGCCGTGCTTCAGCTTGGTCTGGAAGCCGACCATGTTCCACAGCGTGCCCAGGGCGTTGTCCTGGCGCAGCTGGACGATGGCGTAGGCCTTGACCAGCGGATCGCGCGGATTGGTCAGGCCCACCGGCTTCATCGGGCCGTGGCGCAGGGTCCCGCGACCGCGCTCGGCCATCACTTCGATCGGCAGGCAGCCGTCGAAATAGGGGACGTTCTCCCACTCCTTGAACTCGGACTTGGGACCGGCCAGCAGGGCGTCGATGAAAGCCTCGTACTGCTCCTTGTTCATCGGGCAGTTGATGTAGGCGGCCGCGTCGCCACCGGGGCCTTCCTTGTCGTAGCGCGACTGGCGCCAGGCGACGTCCATGTTGATGGACTCGTAGTGGATGATCGGCGCGATGGCGTCGAAGAAGCTGAGCTGTCCCTCGCCGGTCAGGTCGAGGATCGCCTGGGCGAGAGCGGGCGAGGTGAGGGGGCCGGTGGCGACGATGACGTTGTCCCACTCCGCCGGCGGCAGGCCGGCGATCTCCTCGCGGACGATCGTGACCAGCGGGTGCTGCGACAGGCGCTTGGTGACCTCGGCCGAGAAGCCGTCGCGATCGACGGCCAGAGCGCCGCCGGCCGGCACCTGGTGCTGGTCGGCGCAGGCCATGATCAGGCTGTCCAGCTTGCGCATCTCGGCGTGCAGCAGGCCCACGGCGTTGAACTGCCAATCGTCCGAGCGGAAAGAGTTGGAGCACACCATTTCGGCCAGGCCGTCGGTCTGGTGGGCGTCGGTGGTGATCTTGCCGGTGGCGTCATCCTTGCGCATCTCATGCAGGATCACCGGCACGCCGCTCTGGGCGATCTGCCAGGCAGCTTCGGAACCGGCGAGGCCCCCGCCAATGACGCGGACAGGCTGATAGGTCGAATTCGTGGTCATGGCGCGCCCTATACCCCCGGCTGTCGCTCGGCGAAACCTCGTGTAGGCTGACTGCTTCGCGGCGCGTGGTTCGCGCCTTGGTCGGCCCGGGGAGGGGACATGGCGAGATTTGCGGTGGGCGAGGCGGCGACGTCGGGCTTTGGCGTGGTCGTGCGGCATCCCCTTGCGGTGGGCGGCTGGGCCTTGGCCCTGGTGGTGGGACTGATCGTCCCGGCCATTGTCGGCCTGTTCTGGCTTGGCCCGGAGTTCGCGCGCCTGATCCAGATGGCGCTGACCCAGAAGACCGGCGCGACCGATCCAGGCATGTTCGAAGACTTCATGCGGGCGCAGTCGAGCATGACCGCGCTGAACATCCTCTACTGGCTGTGGTCCTCGTTCGTGCGGGCGGTGCTGTGCGGCGCGGTGTTCCGCGCGGTGCTGATGCCGGAAGCCTCGGCCTGGGCCTTCCTGCGGATCAGCGGCCGCGAGCTTTGGATGACCCTGCTGTTCGTCGTCGAGCAGGTGCTGGCCATGATCGTCATCTTCATCATCGCCCTGCTGATCGTTGTCCTGATCGCGGTGGTCGCCGTCAGCGGCGGTGAGCAGGCGAAGACGACGGCGATCATCGTGGGCTGCTCGGCGACGGCGATCGCGGCGGGAGTCCTGATCTGGGTGGCGCTGCGCCTGTCGCTGGCCGCGCCAATGACCTTCGCCGACGCCCAGTTCCGCCTGTTCGAGTCGTGGACCCTGACGCGCGGCCAGGGCTGGCGGCTGCTGGGCATGGCCCTGTTGGTCGTGATCTTCATCCTGCTGATGGAAGTGCTGGTCGGAGCGGCGGCGTTCGGCGTGCTCGTGGCGGCGGGCGGCTCGCTGGAGGCGATCCGCGGTCCCGGCGCGCTGGAGGCCTTCATCTCGCGGCCGCCCATCACGCTGCTGACGGCGCTGTGGCCGTGGCTGCTGGGATTGGGCGCCTTGTCGGCCGTGTTCAGCGCCGTGCTTCAGGCGGTGTTCTGGGCGCCGTGGGCCGCCGCGCATAAGGCCTTGACCGCCGAGGCCTAGCCAAGGCCTTAGATTGTCAGGGCCCGCGCCGACTCGGCGGCGGGCGCGCGGAAGGGAAATTGATCGGATGGCGGACGGATCGGCGAGCGTCGGAAGCTTGCTGAAGGCGGCGATCTCGCGCATGGGCGCGGCGCAGGCGTCATGCCTGGCCGCCCTGGTCGTGGCGGTGGTCCTGACCGTCTCGACGAACGCCTTGCCGCTGGCGCTCCGCCCGCTGGTCGCCTTGGTCGCCATCGTGATCGCCCAAGGCGCGCTGTACCGCCACGCCTTCGGCCGCGCCTCGGGGTTCGCCGGCCTGCGCTGGGGGCGAGACGAGTGGCGGCTGCTGGGCGCGCACCTGATGGGGCTGGGCCTCTTCGTGCTGATCGGCTCGATCCTGCTGATCGTGATCGGCGCGATCACGCTGGGCGTGGCTCGGGCCAGCGCGCCTCAGCTGGATGTCGGCTCGGCCCAGGCCTGGCGGGCGGCGCTGGCCAACGCCGGGCCGGCGGGCTTTGTCGCGGGGCTGGCGCCGCTGGTGGCCCTGGCGATCCTGGCGTGGCTGGCCCTGCGCCTGTCCTTCACCGCGCCGGCCACGATCGCCGAGTCCGGAATCCGGGTGCTCAGCGCCTTTCCGCTGACCAAGGGCAAGGTTCCGATTTTGCTGCTTCCGGGCGTCTTTGCGCTGCCCATGGCGGCCAACCTGCTTTACGCCCTCGCGCCGCCCCGCGGCGTCGTCTCGACGGCGGGCTCCGCCATATTGGCCTATGTCGTGATGGCGCCGATCTGGTCGGTTATGATGACCTATCTCTACCGCCAAAGCGCGGTCTCTCAGGACGCTTAGATGTCTGTTCGCCCCACCGACGCGGCTCTCGAAGGTCTTCGCACCATGCGGCGCAAGCCGTTGACGGTGTTGGCATGGGCGGCGTTCTCGCTGGTCATGCTGCCGATCCTGGGTCTGATCGCCAAGATCGTGCTGGGCGACGAGGGCCGCACGGCGCTGGCTGGCCGCGTCGGCTCGGCCGATCCGCGCGAGCTGCTGGACCTGGTCACCCATCTCGGCGGGGCGATGGTGCTGCTGATCGCCCTGGCCCTGGTGCTGGGCGCCGTGCTGCAGGCCGCGATCATCCGGTCGGTGATCGAGCCCGACAACGATCGGCTCGCCTATCTGCGCCTGGGGCGCGAGGAGGTGCAGCTCTTGATCGTCTCGCTGATCACCTGGGCGGCGGCGCTGGGCGTGACGGTCATTCCGTCCGGCGCGGTCGTGCTGGGCGCGGCGCTGTTGTCGGGAGCCGCGGCCGGCTGGTTCGCCACCCTCGGCGCGCTCGCCGTCATCGGCCTGTCCCTATGGGTCGCCGTGCGCCTGTCCCTGCTGGGGCCGCACGCCTTCTCGCATCATCACATCGATGTCCGCGCCGCCTGGATCCAGACCCACGGGCAGTTCTTCCGCCTGCTGGCGATGTTCGCCATGACCATCGCCCTGACCGCGATCGTGTCGGTCCTGGGCGCCATGGTGTCGAGCGTGCTGGGCGGCCTGATCAGCGGCGGCGTGGAGCCGGAAGCGGGCGGCGTCATCGCCAGCCACCCGCGCCTGATCCTGTTCCTGCTGGCCAACATGCTGCTGGCGCCGATCGTCTTGACGCTGCAGACGGTGATCCTGGCTTCGGCCCCGGCCAAGGCCTTCGCGCACTTGAACCAGGACGAGATCGACGCCGGCCTGCACGACTAGCTAGGCCGCGGCGCTCGGCCGGGCGGCCATCCGCTCGCGCCAAGCCAGCACGTTCTTCGCCTCGGCCGGCGTCGGCAGGCCGATGAAGTCGGCGAAGTCCAGCGTGGTCTGCCCCACGATGTCGGCCATCGTATAGGTGTCGCCGGCCACGTAGGGGCGGCCGTCGGACAGCTCGCGGTCCAGCCACATCAAGGTCTTGTCGACGGTCTCGCGATTGGACTCGCCGAACTCCTTGTACTGCTTCAGCAGATGCGCCGTGAACGGGTGGGCGTGGCGCCAGAACATGCCGATCGGGACCATCAGGCGCAGCTCGATGCGGCGGCTCCACATCTCGACCTGGGCCTGTTCCAGCGCCGTGACGCCGAACAGCGGCGGCGTCGGATGCAGCGCCTCGAAATAGCGGCAGATGGCGACGGTCTCGCTGATCGTCGTCCCGTCGTCGAGCTCCAGCACGGGCACCTGGCCAAGGCTGTTGCGGGCCAGGTGCTCGGGCTGGCGATGGCCGCCCTGGCGCAGGCCGATCTGGACCTCGGGCACCTCGATCCCCTTTTCGGCCAAGAAGATCCGCACCCGGCGCGGATTGGGCGCGGGCATGGCCTCGCCATACAGCTTCATGAATGTGTCCTCTCCCAATTCAAACGAATGTTAGAGGTCGAGGCGGCCTAGCCGCAAGCTTGCGTGAAAAAGCCCGCGCTGGCCCTGTCGAAGCGGCGCGAACCTTGTTAGGGCTAGGGCCTGTCCGCAAAGCAAGAGTACGACATGTCCAGGTTCTCGGCCTCCGACGCCGCCTTCTCCGGCTTTCGACTGGTGCGGGAGAACTTGAGGGCCATCGCCATCTGGGCGGCGGCGATGACGGTGCTGTCGATCATCTCCAACGTGCTGGCGATCCAGTACTTCGGGCGAGAGCTCGAGGCCCTGATGTCCTACCTCTCCGACAACAGCAATCCGGATCCGGAGGAGACCTTCCGGCTCATCTCGGACCTGACGCCGCTGATGCTGTGGTCGCTGCCCTACAGCCTGGTCGTGAACGGCGTGATCTTCGCCGCCCTCAACCGCTTGGTGCTTCGTCCGCAGGACAGCCGCTTCGCCTATCTGCGCCTGGGCAAGCAGGAACTCCGCCAGGCGGCCGTCTGGGTGCTGTCCACCCTGATCCTGATGGGCGTGCTGTTCGCGGGCTCGCTGATCGCGGGTTTCCTGGGCGCCATGGGCGGGCCGACGGGCGCGTTCCTGGCGCTGCTGGGCCTGCTCGGCGCCTTCTGCGTGGTGATCTATCTGGCGGTGCGCCTGTCGTTCGCGCCGGCGGTCACGTTCGAGAACGACAGGATCACGATCTTCAAGTCGCTGCCGGAGACCAAGGGGCTCTTCTGGCCGCTGCTGGGCGCCTACCTGCTGGCGGTGGTGATGAGCATCATCGTCGTGCTGCTGATCTGGACGATCGTTTCAGCCATCGGCCTGATCGCCTCGGGCGACCTCTCGGCCACCGGCAAGATGCTGCGGGCCGACACCAGCTCGCTGCAGGCCTATTTCACGCCCGCCGGCATCGTCCAGGCTCTGTTCTCGGGGCTGATCTCGATCCTGACCACGCTGATCGTATTCGCCCCCGCGCCGACGATCTATCGCGCGCTGAAGGGCGGCGCGCCGGATGCGCCGACCACCGGCGGCTGGTAGCGAGAACTCGTCCGCTCAAGCACACCGCCTTCCTCGCCCTCGTGGCGAGGACCCATGGCTCCGCCAGGCACGGCGCAAGGAATAGGGCGCGGCCAGCCTTGGCGCGCGCCCCATCTTTTCAGCAAATCCTGAAGTCTGGGTCCTAGGCGCAAGGCCTGGGAAGGCAAAAAGAGCTAGGCTCTCTTCACCTCCTTCTTCAACTCCGCCACCCGCGCCTTGCGGCGCTCTTCGTGGCGGTCCAGCAGCTCCTTGAGATAGCGGCCGGTCCAGCTGGCCTCGACCTTGGCGACGTCCTGAGGCGAGCCGGTCGCGACGATCTCGCCGCCGCCGTCGCCGCCCTCGGGGCCGAAGTCGAGCAGCCAGTCGGCGGTCTTCACGACGTCGAGGTTATGCTCGATGACGACCACCGTGTTGCCCTGATCGGCCAGCTCGTGCAGCACCTCGAGCAGCTTCTTGGTGTCCTCGAAGTGCAGGCCCGTGGTCGGCTCGTCGAGGATGTACAGCGTCCGACCCGTGGCCCGGCGCGACAGCTCCTTGGACAGCTTCACGCGCTGCGCCTCGCCGCCCGACAGGGTCGTGGCTTGCTGGCCGACCTTGATGTAGCTGAGACCGACGCGCTTCAGCGTCTCCATCTTGTCGCGGATCGGCGGCACCGCCTTGAAGAAGTCGGCGGCCTCCTCGACGGTCATGTCCAGGACGTCGGCGATCGTCTTGCCCTTGAACACCACGTCCAGGGTCTCGCGATTGTAGCGCTTGCCCTTGCAGACGTCGCAGGTGACGTAGACGTCGGGCAGGAAGTGCATCTCGATCTTGATGACGCCGTCGCCCTGGCAGGCCTCGCAGCGGCCGCCCTTGACGTTGAAGCTGAAGCGCCCGGGGCCATAGCCGCGCGCCTTGCTTTCCGGCAGGCCCGCGAACCAGTCCCGGATCGGGCCGAAGGCGCCGGTATAGGTGGCCGGGTTCGAGCGCGGGGTGCGGCCGATCGGCGACTGGTCGATGTCGATGACCTTGTCGAAGTGCTCCAGTCCCTCGATCCGCTCGTGCGGGGCGGGGGCGTCGCTGGCGTTGTTCAGCCGGCGCGCGGCGGCCTTGTACAGGGTCTCGATCGTGAAGGTCGACTTGCCGCCGCCCGACACGCCGGTGATGCAGGTGAAGGTCCCGACGGGGATCTCGGCCGTGACGCCCTTCAGGTTGTTGCCCGTGGCGCCGACGACCTTCAGCACCTTCTTCTTGCTGATCGGCCGGCGCTGTTCGGGCACCTCGATCTCGCGCACGCCGGTCAGGTACTGGCCGGTGACGCTCTTGGGATTGGCCATGATCTGCTCGGGCGTGCCCTCGGCGACGATCTCGCCGCCGTGGACGCCGGCGGCCGGGCCCATGTCGATCACATAGTCGGCGGTCAGGATCGCCTCTTCGTCGTGCTCGACGACCAGCACCGAGTTGCCCAGGTCCCGCAGGCCCTGCAGCGAGGTCAGCAGGCGGGTGTTGTCGCGCTGATGCAGGCCGATCGACGGCTCGTCCAGCACATAGAGCACGCCGGTCAGGCCCGAGCCGATCTGGCTGGCCAGACGGATGCGCTGGCTCTCGCCGCCGGACAGCGTGCCCGAGCCGCGCGACAGGTTCAGGTAGTCGAGGCCCACATCGACCAGGAACCGCAGGCGGTCGTTGATCTCCTTCAGGATCCGCCGGGCGATCTCCATCTGCTTGTCGGTCAGCTTGGTTTCGAGGGCGCTGAACCAGTCGCGGGCCGGGCGGATGGCCAGGTTGGAGACCTCGGCGATGTCCTTGCCGTCGATCTTCACGGCCAGGGCTTCGGGCTTCAGGCGCTTGCCGTGGCAGGTCTCGCAGGGGGTGTCGGACTGGTAGCGGCCCAGCTCTTCACGGACCCACGAGGAGTCCGTCTCGCGCCAGCGGCGCTCCAGGTTCGGCAGCACGCCCTCGAAAGGCTTTTCGACCTCGTACTTCCGGGCGTTGTCGTCGTAGGTGAACTTGATCTTGGTTCCGCGCGAGCCGTTGAGGACCACGTCCTTGGCGTCGGCCGACAGCTTGTGCCAGGGCTCGTCCATCGAGAAGCCGTAGTGGCGGGCCAGGGCCTGCAGGGTCTGGGTGTACAGCGGCGAAGGCCCCTTGGCCCACGGCGCGACCGCGCCCTTGTGCAGGCTCTTGTCCTTGTCGGGCACGACGAGGTCGGCGTCGAAGGCGAGCTTCGCGCCCAGCCCGTCACAGACCGGGCAGGCGCCGGCCGGATTGTTGAACGAGAACAGGCGCGGCTCGATCTCGGCGATCGTGAAGCCGCTGACCGGACAGGCGAAGCGTTCCGAGAACAGGATGCGTTTGGGCTCCTTCTCGCCTTCCTCGATCGTGGCGAACTCGGCGACCGCTAGACCATCGGCCAGGCGCAGGGCCTGCTCGATGGAGTCGGCCAGGCGCTGCTCCATGTCGGGCTTGGTGACCACGCGGTCCACGACCACGTCGATGTCGTGCTTGAACTTCTTGTCGAGCGCCGGGGCGTCCTCGATCGGATAGAACTCGCCGTCGATCTTCAGCCGCTGGAAGCCGGCCTTCTGCCACTCGGCGATCTCCTTCTTGTACTCGCCCTTGCGGTCGCGGACGACGGGGGCCAGCAGGTAGAGACGCGTGCCTTCGGGCAGGGCGGTGATCTTGTCGACCATCTGGCTGATGGTCTGGCTCTCGATCGGCAGGCCGGTGGCGGGCGAGTACGGCACCCCGACCCGCGCCCACAAGAGGCGCATGTAGTCGTGGATCTCGGTCACCGTGCCGACGGTCGAGCGCGGGTTGCGCGACGTCGTCTTCTGCTCGATCGAGATCGCGGGCGACAGGCCCTCGATCAGGTCGACGTCCGGCTTGCTCATCAGCTCCAGGAACTGGCGCGCGTAGGCCGACAGGCTCTCCACATAGCGGCGCTGGCCCTCGGCGTAGATCGTGTCGAAGGCGAGCGACGACTTGCCCGAGCCCGACAAGCCGGTCAGCACGACCAGCTCGCCGCGGGGGATGTCGACGCTGACGTCCTTCAGATTGTGCTCACGGGCGCCGCGAACGCGGATGAAGTTCAGTTGCTCGGCCATGTTTTCCGGAACGTTGGGCCGCCCGATTGGTGGCGGCGCAGCGGCTATATGTAGGGCTCGATCCGGGAATTAACACAAGAACAAGATGCGAACAAATGTCGCGCGCGCGAGGCCAAGCTTCTGCTGACAGCGGATGTCAGCAGGATGGCCGCCTGGCGCCCAGTTTCGCGGCGGTCCCGCGGTCGCCGCGCTGGCGAGCTTGGCCGTTCGTATTCCCTAAACCGTGTTTGGAAGCGGGTTCTTCAAGCCGAGGTGGTCTACCGCTCAATCTTGGGCCGAGTTGGGGCCCAGCGTGAGGGAGTGAAACCATGGCCAAGACGGAGGCCGAGAGCGCCAAGCAGGGCGCCAAGGTGGTCGCGTTCAGCGCCCTTCGCCCGCCCAAGCCGCGGTCGGTGGTCATCGACGGACTGGTGTTCGTCAGCGGCGTCGGGGCGCTGCTTTGGGTTCTCTGCAACATGGCTCCGAACTAGAAACCCGCTCGGCGGTCGCCTGTCCGCGAGACCGCGCCTACCTGCGCGGCGCCGCGGGGCCACGCCAAGGTCGCGAAAACGGCGTTATCCCGGCGTGACCTCGTCCTCCAGCTTGGCCGGGGGAGAGCGGATGGCGCGGGGGAGGGGATCCAGGCGATGGCTCGCCGTGTCGGGCGGCCTGCTGATCAACGGCCTGATCCTCGGCGCCCTCGTCATGCTGGAGCCGCCGCCGCTGGTGGCGGACGAAGCGCCGGTGTTGTTGCTCGACCTTGAGCGTACGCCCCGATCACGCGCCGTGGCTGGCCCTTCCCGTTCCAGACCTGGCCGCCATTCAGCGTTCTCCCGACCAAGCGCCGCGCCCGCGTCGCCGGCGGCCTCGGCGGAGGAGGGCGTCTCGGGCCAGCCCGTGGCGGAGACGACGCCCGAGATCGAAGACCGTTGGAGAATGGACCCCAAGGCCGTCAATCGGTGGAAGCTGACCGAGGGCGTCCCGCAGTGGGGATGGGGGCGGTACTACCGAGCCTGCAAGGGCCTCTCCAGCGAGCACATGACGCCGGACGAGAAGGAGCGCTGCTACGGCGGCTGGGGTGGTCGGAGGGACAAGCGCCCATCGCCCGCCTTCATCGGTCCCATCGACGAGGTCCCCTGGCGGACCCCGCCCCGCGACAGCAAGTCGCGGTACGACGGGGAGGGCTCGCGCAAGCAGCGGTGTCGCGACTATCACCGGGGGCGAACGCCCGGGTTTTCTGAACGAAATCTGAGTTCTACGGGCGCGCCACCGCCCAGTCTGCGCGAGGGCGGCTGCTTCTAGGAGAGAACGCCGTTGGCCCGACTCGGGGGCGTTCGCTTTTGTTCAACCTTCTTTCGAAGCCCGCTGTTCAGCGTGATTTCTGAAAACGTTTGCGATCGGGCCTGGGGCTCGAGACAGCCGGAACCGATCGCCATGTCCCAGGACACCGCCAAACAAGACGCCAAGCGCGACGCCTTCAGGGCGCTCAACACGGGCAAGCCGCGCTCGGTGATCATCGACGGCCTGGTGTTCATCGGCGGGATCGGATCGCTGCTCTGGGTCCTGCGCCACATGACGCCGAACTAGGCCCTGTCTATGCGCGCCGCGTAACAGCCCCATTTGGCGTAGTGGGCGTGCAGGTAGGCGATCTCCGGATCCTCGAACAGCATCGCGATCAGAGCGTCCGCGGTCGCGCCCTCGGTCACGTCGGCGGCGCGCATCATCCCGCTGGCGTCGAAGGCTCGCAAAGACAACAGGCGACGCCGTAGCGCCGGCGGCATCTCGTCGATCGTCGAGGTCGCCTCGACGCCTTCTCGCACGAAGATCGCGTGGCTGGCCCGGAAGGGCGTTGGCGCGGGTTGATGCTCGTAGTTCACCAGGATCAGGGTCTCGCCCGGACGGGCGTCGTCCAGGCTGACGCGGCAGGGAAAGCCCAGCGGCGCGTCGGCGATGACGCGCCGGGCGCCGCGCGCGGCCAGGGTTTCGTCATCGAGCTGAAACAGGGGCGCGAAGGGCTCGGGCGATAGGCTGGTCACGGCGTAGGACATGTGTGGAACTCCCTTGTTCGCCGACTTGTCGCGCTCGCTGGTTACCCGAGACACCCGATCCTTGCGGTTCGGCCCAGCTTGCCGCTGGGCCAAGGCCGGCGTAGACACCTCGCCGTTCCACCGATGGAGGCTCCCATGATCAGCAAGACGGAAGACCGCTTCGTCCTTTCCGTTTCCCTGACCGTGGGGTCGCATGTCCTTCGTCACCCTGGATTCCGTTTCCGCCGCCACGCCTGACGGCCGGCTTCTCCTCGAAAACCTGGACCTTTCCATCGGGGCCGAGCGCATCGGCCTGGTGGGCCGCAATGGCGTGGGCAAGTCGACCCTGCTGGCCCTGATCGCCGGCGCGCGCGCCCCGCACGGCGGCGTCGTCTCGCGCACAGGCGCCGTCGCCATGCTGGACCAGACGCCTGATCTCCGCGCGGGCGCGCGGCTGGTCGACCTGCTGGACGTGGGCGAGGCCTGGGACCGCCTGGCGCGCATCGCGCGCGGCGAAGGCGACGAGACCGATCTCTCCGAAGCGGACTGGGAGTTGCCGGGGCGACTGGAGCAGGCCTTGGCCGAGGTCGGCCTCCATGACCTTGAGCCGGAGCGCCCGGCGACGACGCTGTCGGGCGGCCAGGCGACCCGCGCCGGCCTCGCGCGCCTGCTGCTCGCGCGGCCGGACGTGCTGCTGCTGGACGAGCCGACCAACAATCTCGACGCCGAGGCGCGGGCCTTCGTGCTGCGCGTGCTGAAGCGCTGGCGGGGCGGCGCGGTGGTGGTCAGCCACGACCGCTCCGTGCTGCGCGAGATGGATCGCATCGTCGAGCTCTCGCCCCTGGGCGCGCGGTCCTATGGCGGCGGCTATGATCTCTATGCCGAGCGCAAGGCGCTGGAGGCGGAGGCGGCGCGCCGTGATCTGGACCATGCCGAGCGCGAGGTTCGCCGGGTGGCTCGGGAGGCCCAGGTCGCCCGCGAGCGCAAGGATCGACGCGACGCCGCCGGCCGCCGCTTCGCCGACCGGGGCGGGACGCCGAAGATCATGCTCGGCATGATGGCCGAGCGCGCCGAGAACAGCGGGGCCAAGGCGGGAAAGCTCGCGGTAAAGCTGGCCGCCCGGGCCGAGGACGCGCGCGCCGCCGCCGAGACCCGTGTTGAACGGGCGCGTCTGCTAGGCTTCGACCTGCCGTCCAGCGGCCTGCCGGACGGGCGCATGGTTCTGGCGTTCGAGGCGGCCGGTTTCGCCTGGCCGGATGGTCGTCCGGTGTTCGAGGACCTGTCCTTCCGGATGACCGGTCCCGAGCGCTTGGCGGTGCTGGGACCGAACGGCGCCGGCAAAACGACCCTGATCCGCCTGGCGACCGGCCAGCTGACGCCGACGGCGGGCGAGGTTCGGCTTCAGGTTCCGTTCGCCCTGCTGGATCAGCGCGCGGCCGTGCTCGACGACGACCAGACGATCCTGGAGAACTTCCGTCGCCTGAACCCCGGCGCCAGCGTCAACGACGCCCACGCGGTCCTGGCGCGGTTCCTGTTCCGCAACGCCGCGGCCCTGCAACGGGCCGGAACGTTGAGCGGGGGCGAGCGCCTGCGCGCCGCCCTGGCGTGCGTCCTGTGCGCCGCGACGCCGCCGCAGCTGTTGATCTTGGACGAGCCGACCAACCACCTCGACCTCGACTCCGTGCGGGCGGTGGAGGCGGCGCTGGACGGCTATGACGGGGCGCTGCTGGTGGTCAGCCACGACGAGGACTTCCTGGCGGCGATCGGCGTCGAACGTCGCATCACGCTGAAAAGGCCGTGACGCGACGGCCGGAGTTCGTTACCTCTATGTGACCGGTAACATCGGACATCGATCCGATGACCCGAGCGCAGGGCGAGGACGAGATGGACGAGCGTCGGGACCACCCCCTCAGGGTGACGTTGAGCGAGCTGATGCACCTGCGAGAGCTGCCTCTGGCCGGGGCGCCGGTCCGGCTGCGGCAGTGGGTGTTCCTGGTCGAGCCCTCCGATCGCGACGCCGAGGCGGCCTTCGTCGGCCTGTTCGCGCCAGGCCAGGACCCGGCGCTAGGACGCGCGGTCAGCGTGGGCGAGGCCGGCGGCTGGCTGTGGGAGCGACATCAGGAGTTCTCGACCTGGACCTGGTTCGCCTATGGCTCGCTGGGCGAGGATCTCGGCTTCCAGATCGAGCCCGAGGAAAGCTTCTTCTGGCTGCACGGCGCCCCGGGGCGGGTGTTCCGCGGCGTCGAGATCTCGGTCGGCGCGCTGGGCGCCGAGCCGCCCAGCGAGGCGGCGCTCTCCCGACACATCGACCTGCGCCGCTGCGTCTCTTGCGAGGTGTTCGACGGCGCGGCGCGGATCTGGACCGATTTCCGCCTGCGCGAGGGCGGGGCGGGGCGCATTCACGTCCATAACCAGGGCCTGGCCAATGACGAGGTCTCGCGCCTCGTTCAGACGCTGCTGGAGATCGGCAACTATCGGAAGCTGGCCCTGCTGGGCTTCGCGCCGGCCCGCGAGACGCTGGCCTGGCTGGACGGCGCCGAGGCGCGGCTGGCCGCCATCACCGGCGACCTGGCGGCGGGCGAGGACAGCCAGGCCGTGCTGGACGATCTCTTGAGGCTGTCAGCCGAGGTCGAGGCGCGGGCGGCCACCAGCCGCTTCCGGCGGGGAGCGACCGAGTCCTATCACCAGCTGACGCTGGACCGGCTGGAGGCCCTGCGCGAGCGGCGGCTGCCGGGCCACTCGACCATGAGCGAGTTCATCGCGCGCCGCCTGCTGCCCGCCATGCGCACCCGGGAGGCGGCGGACCGGCGGCTGGACGGATTGTCGGAGCGCGTGGCGCGCTGTGGCGACCTGTTGCGCGCCAAGCTGGGCCTGGCTCAGGATCGCCAGAACCAGGAGACCCTGCGCGGCATGGACGCCAGCCTGCAGCTGCAGACCAAGCTTCAGGGCCTGGTCGAGGGGCTGTCGATCTTCGCGGTCGGCTACTACGTGCTCGGCCTTCTGGGCTACTTGTTGAAGCCCTGGCTGCACGGCTGGCCGGGCGGGAGCGAGCGAGTGCTGTCGGCGCTGGTCCCGCTGGTGCTGATCGCCGTGGCCGCCAGCCTGCACCGACGCAAGAAACGGTTGATCGGCGACGAACAGCCTTGAGGCGCCTATAGGAGGCGCATGGACCTCGACACCTTCATCCGGGCCAACCTGCCGCTGACGCCCGCGCCCGGCGTTCCGGAAGTCCGGCTGCACCTGGCGGAGCCGCGTAGCGGGCTGATGCGCCTGGCCGAGGCGGATCCAGACTTCGGTTCGCCGTACTGGGCGCGCTGCTGGGGCGGCGGCCTGGCGCTGGCGCGGCACGTGCTCGACCATCCGGAAAGCGTCGCCGGTCAACGCGTGCTCGATCTTGGCGCGGGTTCTGGCCTGGTGGCGATCGCGGCGATGAAGGCCGGGGCGGCGAGCGCCCTGGCGGTCGATGTCGATCCCTACGCCGTGGTGGCCGCGCGCCTCAACGCCGAGGCCAATGCGGTGGTCATCGAGACCTTGCGGGCGGACCTCACCGAGCGGGCGCCGCCCTCGAACGTCGACCTGATGCTGGTCGGCGATCTCTTCTATGACGCCGACCTCGCCAGCGCGGTCCTGCCGTTCCTGCGACGCTGCGCGGCGGCGGGCGTTGGCGTGCTGATCGGCGATCCCTGGCGGGCCCACCTGCCGCGCGAGGGGCTGAACGTCGTCGCCGAATATCCGGTCGCCGACTTCGGCGATCCTGGCGGCGTCTTGCGAAACGCCGCCGTCCTGTCGCTGGTGGCGTAGGGAGAGCGGATGTTGAAAGCAGTGATCAGATCCTGCCTTCCTGGGCCTTGTGTTGAACTTAAGCCCGGCGGTTCAGGGTGATCGCCGCGCCCATGGCGGGACGGTCATTGACCATGCCGCCGGCGCCATAGGTCGTGGCCGGAGCGGCGCGCTGGTTGGCGATCTCCTCGGCGACGGCGCGGACCAGGCCCTCGGTGACGGTGCGGGCGGCGTCGACCGCGCGGGCCTGGCGAGCGAGCACGGCGTCGAACGCCTCGGTGGCGCGCTTGAGGCGCTGGCGCAGTTCCGGGCGGGCCGTCTCGATCAGGGCGACATTGGCCCGCACCCGCATCGACTCGTGCCGATAGACATTGGCCAGCTTGGCGGTCTCTTCGACGTACTGCGCCGCCTCGTGCGGGCGGCGGCTTTCGAAGGCCTGGGCTTCCTTGGCGATCAGGTCGGTCAGGCGCTCGGTCAGCAGGATCAGCTGGTTGACGCGATCGTCGGCGTCGATGGCGGCGATGGCCATGGGTTACTCCTTCAGACCCTGAAGCTTCAGCATTTCGCGTTCGACGGTCGGCGCCAGGCCGATGCCGCCGGCCCGGGTGACCTGCTTGGCCATGGCCTCGGCCATCACCGACTTGAACATCTCCTCGCCCTGGCCGCCGCCGAAGGGTTCCGAGGTTTTCACGCCCTCGAACATCTGCTGCATCATCACCGACAGGAACGAGGCCTCGAAGTTCTGGGCCGTGTCCTTGATCTTGGCGCGCTTGGCGGCGTCCTTGGCCGTGTCCTCGATGGAGGCGGCCGCGCCCTTCACCGCCTGGGCGGCGGTCTTCACGGCGGCGGCCGTGGCGCCAAACTGCGGGACAAAGGTCGAGATCGTCGAGAAGGCGCTCATCACATCACCTCGATGTCGGCTTGCAGGGCGCCGGCGGCCTTCACCGCCTGCAGGATCGAGATCATGTCGCGGGGGGTGACGCCCAGCGCGTTCAGGCCGCCGACCAGGCTCTTCAGCGAGGGCGAGCCGCCCAGGGTGAGCAGCTGCTTGCCCTTTTCTTCCTCGACCTTGACGGTCGACTGCGGGACGACCGCGGTCTGGCCCTGGCTGAACGGCGCGGGCTGGCTGACGGCGGGGCTCTCCTGGACGGTGATCGTCAGGTTGCCCTGGGCGATCGCCACCTGGCTGATGCGGACGTCGTCGCCCATGACGATGACGCCGGCCACTTCGTCGATCACCACCTTGGCCGGGAAGTCGGGCTCGACCTCGAGGTTCTCGATGTTGGTGACGAAGCTGATCATGTCCATGCCGGGCGGGGCGCGGACGGCGACGATCGTCGGGTTCTGGGCCTGGGCGCAGCCGGGGAACTTCTTGTTGACGGCGTCGGCGATGCGGCGGGCGGTCGTGAAGTCCGGATTGCGCAGGGTCATGCGCAGGATGTCCATATTGACCATCTGAAAGCCGGTCTCGCGCTCGATGATGCCGCCCGAGGCGATGCGGCCGGCGGTCGGCACGCCCTTGGTGACCGAGCTGCCCGAGGCGCCGCCGGCCGAGACCGAGCCGGTCTGCACCGTGCCCTGGGCGACGGCGTAGGTCTGGCCGTCGGCGCCTTGCAGGCTGGTGACCAGCAGGGTGCCGCCCAAGAGGCTCTTGGCGTCGCCGAGGGCCGAGACGTTGACGTCCAGCTTCGAACCGGCGGCCGAGAAGGGCGGCAGGCTGGCGGTGACCATGACCGTGGCGGTGTTCTTGGTGTTCAGGGTCGCGTCGCGGACGTTGACGCCCTGGCGCTCCAGCATCGCCTCCAGGCTCTGCTTGGTCATCGGGGCGTTGCGCAGCGAGTCGCCCGTGCCGTTCAGGCCGACGACGACGCCGTAGCCGACCAGCTGGTTCTCGCGGACGCCCTCGAAGGCGACGATGTCCTTGATGCGCGACTTGGCGAACGCCGGCGCCGCCACGAGGGCGGAGGCGGCGACCAGGGCGGTCAGACCTGAGCGAAGAACGGTGCGAAAGAATGAACGCGGCATGGCAGTCCCGTTGCGGGGAGACGTCCCCGCGTCCGGCCATGCCAGAACCGGGCCAGTTTCAAGCTGTTGTGACTCAAGGGATTCTCGGCGCGGCAGGGGTTCCGGCGGCGCCTCCAGGCAGATTCTGCCCGGCATTAACCATACTTCAAGCGCGCAAACCGACTATGATTGTGCGACGAGACAAGTGACTCGCGTGTCTGAGCTTTTGGAGCTTGTCGGATGAAGGTTTCCAGCACGGGGGGCGTGGGGGCGGCGGGACCGTCTCGGGCCAAGTCCTCGGGCGGGGCTTCGGGCTTCTCCCTGCCATCGGTGAACGCCGCCAGCGGCGTGGCCAGCACGGCCTCGGTCGGCGGCCTGTCGGGCGTCGGTTCGGTCGATGCGCTTCTGGCCCTGCAGGCGGCCGGGGCGGTGGGCGATCCCCTGGAGCGCAAGAAGCGCGCGGTGCGTCGCGCCGATCGTCTCCTCGACATCCTGGGCGAGATCCGCATCGCCCTGATCGACGGCGACATCTCGCACAGCACGCTGGACCAGCTATCGCGCGCGATTCGCGAGCAGCGCGATCAGACAGACGACCCTCGGCTGGAGGGCGTGCTCAACGAGATCGAGACCCGCGCGGCGGTCGAGCTGGCCAAGCTCCAGGTCCGGGGCGGCTGACATGACGGGGATCGAACGCGCAAATGATCGTCGGTCCCGCAGCGCTTGGTCTTTCCGCGCGTTTTACGTCTGTGCTCGCCGTCGTTCGAGACGAACTTTCGCTCTTCATGCGAGGTTCATTGAACGCGGCTCACCTTTTGGTATAAGCGCTCGGCCTTTGAGGGCTGAGTTCATTGGGGCGTGAGGCGTTGATGCAGACGGCCACTGTTCTAGTCGAGAAGTCCGATTACCGTCCTTCCGAGGACGAGCCTTTTATGAATGAGCGGCAGCTTGAGTATTTCAAGAACAAGCTGCTGGCCTGGAAGGAAGAGATCCTCCGCGAATCTCGCGAGACGGTGACCCATCTCCAGAAGGAAACCGAGAACCACGCCGATCTCGCCGATCGCGCGTCCTCGGAAACTGACCGAGCCCTTGAGCTCCGCACCCGCGACCGTCAACGAAAGCTGATCTCCAAGATCGACCAGGCCCTGCGCCGAGTCGAGGACGGCTCGTACGGCTACTGCGAGGAGACGGGCGAGCCGATCGGCCTCGCCCGCCTGGAAGCGCGTCCGACGGCGACCATGAGCGTGGAAGCCCAGGAACGCCACGAGCGTCGCGAACGCGTCCATCGCGACGACTAAGCGAACGGTCTTTGATGTGTTTCGAGCGGCCCTGGAGGAGACTCCGGGGCCGCTTCGCATGGGCTTAGTTCCGGGGAGCGGTGTCGGGCGCCAGCTTGGCCGAGATATCCCGGCGGAATTGCTCCAGCGGGGGCGGGCCGGTGAAGCCGGGCAGGGCGATCTCGCGGCGCGTGACGTCGCTGTCGAGGCGTCGGAGCGCGTCCGGCGACTGCGTCCGATAGTAGACGCGCACCGTGCGACGGCCGGCCTCGTCCCTCAGGCTCATCAGCACCAGCGCCCCGCCAGGCGGCACATCGCCGGCGGCGTAGCCGGGCGCGTCCAGCGGAACGCCCAGCGCCGCCGCCAGGGCGGTGACATTGGTGTCGTGGCCGACCAGCACGTCGACGCGCGGTCCGTTCTCCAGCGTGTCCATCGCCCGGCGCCCCAGCGGCCCCGCTTGTCGCGCGGTCATGTAGGGCGGGCGGGTGAAGACATCGAACAGGGCCGCGTGCAGCGCGCCCAGGTGCTTCAGGGCGGCCGGCGTGACCGCTTTCCAGCGCGTTCCGTCCGGCGACAAACCCTCGGCATATTGCAGCAGCAGCACCTGGGCCGTGCCGGAAGCGTCGCGGACCGGGCCGCTGAGATCGACGCCGTGACCGTCGCCGGACGCTTTCAGGCCGGAGGCGTGATCCGGTTGGCAGCCCTTCGGCGCGCCGCAGCCCAGCACGCGGTCGAGCTCCTCCAACTGCAGTTTCAGCCGCGCGGCGAGCCTGTCGACGCCGCCGGTATAGGCCTGGATCGAGGCGATCGCCGCGGCCGGATCGAACGGCGCGACGCCCGCGCGTAGGGGTTCGAACAGCGGATCGACGTCGCTGGCCGGACGATGGCCGACAGGAAGATCGCAGTCTGGCGCGAGGCCTTCGGCGAAGGCCTCGCCGCTGGCGATCGTGCGCTGGGCCGTGTTGGTCCAGATCCGGACCTCGTCGGCCTTGGGGCAGCCGCGCGCCGGCAGCACGCCGAGCGCCGCGAGCCAGGCGCGGTCCGAGCGGCCAAGCGCCCTCAGCGCCTCGGCGCCGCGCGGCGTCAGGTGCTCGGGCGGGACAGGCCAGGCCGGCCAGGGATCGCCCGTCAACGTGCCCTCGGGCGCTTCGCCGACGATGGGCGCGCGGACGCCGTGGCGCATGACGACGACGACGTGCTCGACGCGGGGGGCGCGGGCCTCGCTGGCGCCCGCCCAGGCCAGGACGGCGCAGGCGAGCAGGGCTTGCGCCAGGCGGCGCGGGGTTCGCGGGCTGGACACGATCTGGCTCCTTCGTGGCGAGGGCGGAAAAACGCAACGATGCGCTCCCCCGGAGGAGAGCGCATCGCCGCTTCCGAGCGCTGGGCGCTCTTAGAAGCTCTTCTTCAGCGTCAGCAGCGTGGTCCGGCCGGAGTCGACGACGTCCGAAATGGCCAGGCTGTCTTTGCCGACGTGCGACCAGTAGCTGTAGTTCTTCAGCAGGTTGGCCACCGACAGGTCCAGCTTGAAGCCGTTGTCGAAGGCGTAGCCGACATGCAGATCGACGCTGCGCATCGGGCGGACCCACAGGTTGTCCCACTCGCCGGGCTGGTCCAGCACGTCGTACCCGGACACGTAGGCGCCCGAGTAGTGGTAGATCACGTCGAAGCTGAAGCCGCCCTTCTGGTAGAAGAGCTGGGCGTCGGCCAGCCAGTCGGGGGCGTTCTGGATACGGTTATCGACGCCGTCGCCCAGGTCGACGCTGGTCCACTGGCGGGTGACGTTGACGCCCGCGCCCAGGCCGCTCAGCAGGCCCGGCAGGTCCGAGAACTTCTGGCGCAGCTGCAGCTCCAGGCCGTAGACGTCGCCGCTGCCGCCGTTGGTCGGCTGGCTGATCGTGGTCTTGCCCACGGCGAAGGTGTCGGTGTTCACCGAGCTGGAGCCATTGTCGTACATGTAGTCCGACAGGTGCTTGTAAAAGCCGCCCAGCATGGCGTAGCCGCCCTTGCTGTTGCTCCACTCGCCCGACAGGTCGACATTGAGCGCCTTGATCGGCTTCAGGTCCGGATTACCGCGGCTGATCGAGACATTGCCGTCGTCGCTGACCGCGCGGCGCTCGCCGCCGGCCAGCTGGATGAAGGCCGGACGGGTGTACGAGGTCCAGACCGAGCCGCGATAGACCGCCGCGTCGCCGGGACGCCAGGTCACGAACACGCTGGGCAGCACCTCGTTGTATTCGGTGCTGCTCTTGCCCCAGGCACCCGTCTGCTCGCCGGCGCTGGTGGTCGGGATCGCCCAGTAGAGGTTGTCGATCTTGGTGTGCTCGTAGCGCAGACCGGGCTGCACCTCGACATCGCCGAACTGGTAGTCGGCCGCGGCGTAGACCGACGCGACGGCCTCATCGCCCTTCTGGGTGTTGCAGTTGAAGTTGTTGACGGCGTTCGAGCCGCAGGTGTCGAACGAGGCGGCGGTCTTGTACTTGTAGAAGTACTCAAACAGCTTGTCCTGGTTCACCTTGGGCACGCGCCACTTGTACTGGCCGGGGAACACCGCGTCGTAATAGCTGGTCGACAGGCCCAGGCTTTGCCAGGTCAGGCCGCCCTGGCCGATCAGGTTGGCGAAGTGGTCGTTGGTCCAGTCGCGGTTGGTCACGCGGCGGTGGCTGTCGACATACTTCGCGCCCAGCTTGATCCACTGCAGCGCGCGGCCCTCGAAGTCGCGCTTGGCGTCGAACTTGAAGCCGTACTTCTGCTGGCCGCTGAACTGCTCGGTCAGCTGGCCGGCCCGGCGGGCCAAGAGGGCGGTGTTGGCGTTGTTCAGGTCGTCATAGATCGTGCTGGTGAACAGCGGATAGGGCAGGTTGTCGGCATAGCCGATCGACAGGCCGCCCAGCGGGCGGTTCGAGCCGTTGTTGTACTTGTCGCTCTGATTGATCCGCGCCGAGGCCTCGATATGGTTCGGGCGGTCGTTGTTGCCTTCGCTGAAGAAGACCTGCGGCGACAGGGTCCAGGCACCCAGCGTCTTGTCGAAGCCGGCCTGCAGGGTGGCGAGGTCCGCCTCCTCGGGGTTGGTCTCGTACCAGACGCGGGTCGAGATGGCGTCGACGCTGAGGGCGTAGCGGCCGCTGCCGGCGAGAGTTTCCTTGTAGCTCTTGCTGGTGCTGACGAACTGGCTGAGCGTCGAATTCTGCTGGGTCTTGGCGTAGGCGTAGGAGCCGCGCAGATAGGCGTCCAGCGTGGCGTCCGGACGCCAGTTCAGGGTGAAGTTGCCGCCCCAGCGCTCGGTGTAACCGTTCGAGACCCCGATGTTCAGGCCAGTCTGGGTGATGTTCTTCTCGGGATCCAGGCCCGGATAGCTCTGGCCGGCCGCGTTGCGAACCAGATAGCTCCAGCCGCCGTCGTTCTGGGCGGCCATGACGCCGGCCATCTCGCTGTTGGCGTAGTTGCGCTTGTCGTAGAAGGCGCTGGCGTAGAGGCCGAAGCTCTGCTCGGGGCCGAACTTCTTGGCCAGCTCGCCCGAGACGCCGCCGCCCAGGCCGTCGTCACCATAGTCGCGGGCGCGGCTCTCGACGCGGCCCGAGGCCGTGATCGAGCCCGAGAAATCGTCACGGAAGTCGAAGGCCGACGGCGTGCGGAAGTCGACCGTGCCGCCGATGGCGTCGCCGTCCATGTCGGCGGTCGAGGTCTTGTTCAGCACGATCGTGTGCAGGCCCGACGGCGGCAGCAGGCTGAGCTGCACCTGGCGGCTGTAGGGCATGCCCTGGGCCACGGTCACGCCGTTGATCATGTTGACGTTGAACTCGGCGTTCAGGCCGCGGATCGAGACGAACATGCCTTCGCCGCGCGAGGCGCCGTCGATGCCGCCGAAGAACGACGAGCCGGTGTTCATCACATTGACGCTGGGCATCATGCCGAGCGCCTCGGCGACGTTGTGGACGGCGGTGTGCTCGAGGTCCTCGGCCGACAGCACCGCGATGGCGTTGGCCGCCCGCATCTGGGTCTTGGCCGCGTCGTTGCGCTTGGCGACGATCAGCAGCGAGTCGATCGTGTCGGACGGCTCGGCCGCCGGCGTCGTCGTGTCGGCGTACGCCCCGTTCGCCCAGGCCAGGCCGAAGACGCCCGCCAGAAGGGCGGCCTTGACCGACTTGCCCGCTTGCCCGCGCCGGCGCTTGGCGCCTTCGCCATTCCACTCTTTCATCACCA
Source organism: Caulobacter sp. X (assembly GCF_002742635.1). Taxonomy (NCBI): domain Bacteria; kingdom Pseudomonadati; phylum Pseudomonadota; class Alphaproteobacteria; order Caulobacterales; family Caulobacteraceae; genus Caulobacter; species Caulobacter sp. X. The sequence goes on from NZ_PEGF01000002.1 coordinate 1,168,726, forward strand.
CACCCCTGACTTGGTTCGCTGTTCGCGACGGCGCGCCTCATACGTGGCCGTTGAGACAGGGCTGTGACATTCTTGCGGAGTTTCTCCGTATATCCACCGTCTTCGCTCGACAAACGCGCATCAAGTCATCAGAATTCCCACAATCGGGTAGGGAGCGTTTGGGAGAAGCGGCCATGCTCAGGCGTCAGGACCGTCAGCGCGAGATCCTCCGCAAGCTCAAGCCCGGCGAAAGCTGCGCCATCGGCCGCTTGGCTCAGGAGCTGGAGGTCTCGGAGGAGACCATCCGGCGCGAGCTGCGCGTGCTGGAGGCGCGGGGCGCGGTGGTCTGGACGCACGGGGCCGTCCAGCTGGCGGCGGTGTCCAGCGAAGGTCCGCACGACCGCCGCATGCAGGAGAACCTGGCGGAGAAGACCCGCATCGCCGCCGCCGCAGCGCCGTTCGTCCGCGATGGCGACACCCTGTTCATCGACGCCGGCACGACCGCCTGCTACGTGGCGCGGGCCCTGGCCGGCGCGCGCCGCGAACTGAAGGTGATCACCAATTCCCTGGTGGTGGCCCAGACCCTGGGCGGGCGCGACGGCAACAGCCTGTTCCTGGCCGGCGGCGAGCTGGACTACGACTACAAGGCGTTCTCGGACCACGTGGCCCAGGCCTACGTCTCGCAGTTCACGCCGCATCTGGCCATCCTGACCGTGGGCGGCGTGCATCCCGAGCACGGCCTGACCGATCGCCACGCCCGCGAAGCGGCGATGAGCCGGATCGTCTATGAGCGCGCCGACCGGGTGCTGCTGGCCGCCGACCACACCAAGTTCGGGCGCCTGGGCCTGATCCGCACCGCCTCGCCCGAGGAGGTCGACATCGTCGTCACCGACAAGCCGCTGGACGAGCCGTTCGCGGAGGCCTTCCGTCACGCCACCGTTGTCGTCGCGCCCTAGAGACGGCCGCCATGATCCGGACCTTCTTGAACCTGACCCTCGCCGCGACGATCGCCATCGCCGCCGCATCGCCCGTCGCCGCCCGCGCGGAGCAGGCGACGCTGCGGGTGATGAGCTACAACATCCGCTACGATAATCCCGACGACCGGCCCGACTGGCGCGCGCGGCGCGGCCCGATGGCGCGACAGGTCGCCTTCTTCGCGCCGGACATTCTGGGCCTGCAGGAAGCGCTCCCGCCGATGGTCGATGACTTGGCGGGCGCCTTGCCGGGCTACGCTCACTTTGGCGTCGGTCGCGACGACGGGGGCGCGAAGGGCGAGTCGACGACCGTCTTCTATCGCGCCGACCGCTTCGAGCGGGTGCTGGCGCAGACGCGGTGGTGTTCCCCGACGCCCGAGCGACCGGGCAAGGCCTATGACGCGGCGCTGCCGCGGACCTATACGCGGCTGGTGCTGAGGGAGAAGTCCAGCGGTCGGCTGTGGGACGTCCGCAACGCGCATCTTGACCATGTGGGCGCGGAGTCGCGGCGGCTGTGCGCCCGGCAGATCCTGGACCAGGCCGCCTGGCCGGGATCGCGGCTGATCGTGCTGGGCGACTTCAACAGCGCGCCGGGCGAGCCGCCGCACGCGGTCCTGACGGGAGAGGGCTCGCCGCTCCGCGACGCCCGCGAGGCCAGCCCGATCGTGTTCGGGCCGGCGGGCACCTTCAACGACTTCTCGCCGGGCGCGCCGCCCAAGGGGCCGATCGACTACGTCTTCGTCGATCGCCGGCTGAAGGTCACGCGGTTCGCGACCCTGACCGACACCGACAACGGCCTGGCGATATCGGACCACTTTCCGGTGGTCGCTGACGTCGCTTCACCCCCGCGCGGCAAGTAGGCGCGTCTCACCAAAGAGTCTTGGCCGCCCGCTCCGGCCAGCCTTGATCGTAGGCCTCGCCGCCGACCTCGCCGGCGGTGAAGGCCGCCAGCATGGCGCCGGGCGAGGGCAGGGTCTTGGGATCGACCTGGCTTTCGGCCTTCCAGAGGCCCGAGCGCCTGATGGCGCGGGCGCATTGGAAATAGGCCTCGTCGACGGTGATCACCGTCACCGTGCGCGGCGCCTTGCCGTCGATGGCGAAGCTGTCCAGCAGGGCCGGATCGGCGCTGAGCTTGGCGCGGCCGTTGACGCGGAATGTCGTCCCCGAGCCGGGGATCAGGAACAGCAGGGCCACGCGCGGATCGCGGACGATGTTGCGCAGGCTGTCGAGGCGGTTGTTGCCACGCCGGTCCGGCAGCATCAGCGTCTTTGGATCGGCGATGCGGACAAAGCCGGGCAGGTCGCCGCGTGGGCTGCAGTCCAGGCCCTCCGGCCCGATCGTGGCCAGGGCGACGAACGGCGAGGCCTCTATCAGCGCCGCATAATGCGGGGTGATGTGGTCGCTGACCTTGACGGTCGAGGCCGGCAGGGGCGCCGGCTGATACAGCGCCTCCAGCGCCTCGATCGTGGTGATGTCCATGCCGCGTCCTCCCCGTTCGAGCTTACGGACGACCGGCGCGGCGGGCAAATCAGTTGGCGAAGGCTCGCGCGCAGGCCTCGGCCAGGTGGCGCGGCGAGATCGGCTTGTCGACGATCGGCCTGACGCGGCCCTTCAGTTGGTCGGCGTTGCCGGTGACATAGACGACCGGAATGTGGCCCAGCTGGTTCTGGATCGCTTCGACCGCCTCGACGCCGGTGCCGCCGACAATACGATAGTCCGCGGTGATCAAGTCCGGAGGGTGGGCGACAGCCATCGCCAAGGCGTCGGCTGGACAGTCCGCGATGTCGAAGCTGGTGAAGCCTTGCTCCGCAAGAAGAGCCTCAACCTCGAAGGCCACGAGGATTTCATCCTCGATGATCAATACATGTCGGGCCTGTGCGTGCACGGTCATTGCCGCTGCTTTCTATCGAGTCCCAAGACATATCAATGACGGGCCGCGCTCGCGCGCCAGTCGCGTTTTCGTGATCGCCGATATCGCACGAGTTGAGTGACTTCCAGCCGTGGCTGCACGGACCGCCAAACCGCGCTATGGAAAGCCAAACAGACAAGAACCCGCAGGAGCGCCACCTCGATGTCCCAACCCTTGATCCTGACCGAGAAGCGCGGTCACGTCGCCATCCTCACCTTGAACCGTCCGGACGCGATGAACGCCCTGGGCGCGCCGGGCGACGGCGACCAGGTTGCGGCGGCTTGCGAGGCGATCAATGACGACCAGGACATCCGCTGCGTGATCCTGACCGGCGCCGGCAAGGCCTTCTCGGCTGGCGGCGACGTCAAGGCGATGAAGGCCCGCGAGGGCGCCTTCGCCGGCAACGGCGTGGCCGTGCGCGACGGCTACCGCAAGAACATCCACCGCATCGTCCGCGCCATCTACGGCCTGGAGGTTCCTTCGATCGCGGCCGTGAACGGCGCGGCCATCGGCCTGGGCTGCGACGTGGCCTGCATGACCGACATCCGCATCGCCGCCGACACCGCCAAGTTCGGCGTCACCTTCCTGAAGCTCGGTCTGATCCCCGGCGACGGCGGCGCCTGGCTGATGCCGCGCACGATCGGCATGAGCCGCGCGGCCGAGCTCTTGTTCACCGGCGACGTGATCGACGCGGCCAAGGCCGCCGAGTGGGGCCTGGTCAGCAAGGCCGTGCCGCACGCCGACCTGATGGGCGAGGCCCTGGCGCTGGCCGAGCGGATCGCCCAGCAGCCGCCGCACGCCCTGCGCATGGCCAAGAGCCTGCTCAAGCACGGCCAGACCGCCAGCTACGACACCCTCATGGAGATGAGCGCCGCGGCCCAGGCCATCGCCCACCACACCGAGGACCACATGGAAGGCGTCGAGGCGATCCTCGAAAAGCGCGCGCCTGTCTTCAAGGGCGCCTGAGGATGGGCAAGGAAGCCAGCGGCGTCTGGGGCCAGCTGTCCGACGGCGAGAGCGAAGGCAAGCTGCTGTGGGAGCCGCCGAAGCTGATCTTCCGCGGCGCCTATCGCGGCATCTATCAGGGCCACGCCCTGAAGAACGTCCGCACCGAGGGCGACGACCTGGTGCTCAGCGACGGCACGCGCTTCACCCTGGACCCGGGCCAGGCCGAGAAGTGGGTCCACGCGATCCTCAATCCGCCCTCGCGCCTCGACAAGCTGGGGGTGAAGCCCGGCATGACGGTGGTGATCGACGGTGTCGAGGACGAGGCCTTCCTTGAGGAGCTCAGCGCCCGCGTCGAGCCGGTCGAGGCCGAGGAGGGGATCGACATCCTGTTCCTGGCCGCCGAGGATCTGGCCGACCTCGATCGCATGGAGGACTGGAAGGGCGCCCTGGCCGAGAAGGGCGCGATCTGGGTCGTCTCGCGCAAGGGCAAGGGCGCGCCGTTGAAGGACACCGATGTCCTCTCCGCCGCGCGCGGCATGGGGTTCTCGGACACCAAGGTCTGCGGGTTCTCGCAGACTCACACGGCGCTGCGGTTCGTCAGGCGCAAGGGCGGATAGGAGCGCGGGGCTGTCCGCTTCCGACCCGGTGCGGTAGTCGTTTGGGTCAGCTTTCCAGAGCCCCATCACCCCTGCGTCGAGACCTGCTGAAGAGGGACGAGAATCACTGACTGACTCGTGGCGCGAGCCGACGCCGGAGCTAAAAGCCGAGCAATTGCTGGCTTTCTGCGCCAGCCTGAGGCGCAGTCTACCGGGTTGATACTTCTTGCGCCCACGACTTAGCTGGGCGCTTGAGGAAGAACGACGATGTTCGATTTCATACTTGAGGGACGCGGTGGGCAAGCCGGAGCCTTCGTCCTTTGTCTGGACACCTGGAGTCAGATGCGCTGGATCGCTGAAGTTACCCCTAGCGTCGTCGACGCGAAAAACCGCCACCTGGCTCTCCAGCCGGCGAACTGTATCCGGATGGTGAGCGGTGAGGAGTTCGCCGCCCTGGATCCGCCGCCGTATCGGATCTGACCACTGAGGCCTCGTCTAAACGGCGGGGCTTCCCCCTCACGTTCCGATAGCGGAACGCTAGCTACGTCACCCACATCTGTGTCCGCTTGCCGTTAGGGGACCGCCTTCCGCTCACGACCCTTTGCGGACAAATCCTCTCCCTGTGGGAGAGGTGTCGGCCCGAAGGGACGACGGAGAGGGGAGCGCAGCTGAATCTCAGCTCCACGCCCCCCTCCGGTCGCTGCCGCGACCACCTCCCCCACAGGGGGAGGATCTGAAGCGCGGCCGCTCGCCACCCATCTCAGACGCCCGAGAAGTCCGCTCTTGGCGCCAGCGCTCTGAGCGTCCTCCTCATTCCGCCGCGGGAACGAATGCCTGCTGCGCGGCCGCCAGCAGGCGCTTCCGCTCCGCCTCGCCGCGGTAGAGGAAGTCGTACGGCAACCCCAGCCGGACGCTGGCCTGGCAAGGCGGCGCACTTCGGATCGCGATCCTGTCGGCCAGCTTGCCGGCCGCCTTCAGCGCCAGGCCGTCGGCCAGGCCAAGGTCGTACTCCGGGCCCAGCGCCAGCTTCCGCCGGACGATTGGCGGCAGCAGCGAGACCGAGGCGCGCGCCAGGGCCCGGTGCAGGATCTTCGGCGCGTTGGGCGCGGCCTTGCCGGACTGGATGATGCCCAGGAACTCCTCGACGATCGGGTGTGGCTCGAAGCGCGGCGCGAGCCGCTCCATCATCGCCATGAAATCGGCTTGGGAGCTGGGCGAATAGCGCACGCCATACAGCCGGGCGATCGGATGGGCCTCAAGATAGAATTGCGTCTTCTCGGCCTCGCTCAGCGGCGTGACGAAGCGGTCATAGGCGTTGAGGAAGCCGTAGGCGGCGGTGGCGCTGACCCAGTCCAGCAATTCGGGGTCCAGCGCGCGATAGGCCTCGCCCTTGGGGGTGTCGCCGGACACCCGCGCATGCATGTTGGTCACGCCCTGGATGACCCGTCGCGCCGCCGCCTGCGGGCCGTAGACCCCGACCATCGCCGCGACGCCGGTCCGCTTGGAGCGCCCGATCGGGTCGGCCTTGTAGGTCGAGTGATCCCAGACCCCCGAGCGGATCCGGGCGTCGGCGAACTCCAGCAGAACGGCGGCCACGCCGCCGACCGCCAGGGCGATCGGGTTCTTGTAGACCCGCCAGTGGACCGAGTTCGGCTCCAGATAGGCGGGCGCGCCCGGCGGGTTGGCGTAGTCGATCTTCCAGCCCAGGTACGAGGACGGTTCGGCCATGCGCGATCTCCTTTAGGGAAGAACGTCGGCGTGGGCGATCATCCCCGCAACCTGTCAGATCCGATAGGGAAACTAGGCTGCGGCCTTCAGGGGCGCGGCGCCGGCGCCCGTCTTGCGGCCGAACTCCATCACCCCGTCGTCCACCTTGCCAAAGCGCAGGGTCATCAGGTCCAGCGCGTAGTTCTGATGCGCCTTCCACGGGGCCTTGGGGCCCTGTTTGGGGAACATGCCGATGGAGCGGGTGACGTAGCCCGACGAGAAGTCCAGCCAAGGCGCGATCGGCATGTTCCGGTCATCGACGCGCGGGACGCAGTAGTCCGTGCGCGTGCGGTCCATCTGCTTGAGCAGGCGGCAGATGTATTCGCTGGTCAGGTCCGCCTTCAGCGTCCAGCTGGCGTTGGTGTAGCCGAACGCCGAGGCCAGGTTCGGCACGTCGCTGAACATCATGCCCTTGTAGCTGAAGGCCTTCGACAGGTCCGCGACCTTGCCGTCGACCACGACCTCCATGCCGCCCAGCAGCTGCAATTGCAGGCCGGTGGCGGTGACGACCACGTCGGCCTTCAGGGTCTTGCCCGACTTCAGCAGGATGCCGTCCTCGGTGAAGCTCTCGATCTGGTCGGTGACGACCGAGCTCTGGCCAGACTTGATCGAGTCGAACAGGTCAGCGTCCGGCACCAGGCACAGGCGCTGGTCCCAGGGATTGTACTTGGGCGTGAAGTGGGTGGCGACGTCGTAGTCCGGGCCCAGCTGCTCGCGGACCAGGTCCAGCAGGCGCTCCTTGGTCTTTTCCGGCTTCTTGCGGGCCAGGTTGAAGAACAGCAGCTGCAGGATGACGTTCTTCCACCGGGTGATGCCATAGGCGGTCATGGCCGGCAGCTTGGTCCGCAGCCAGTTGGCCAGGCCGTCCTCGGCCGGGCGCGAGACCACATAGGTCGGCGAGCGCTGCAGCATGACGACGTGGGCGGCCGTCTTGGCCATCTCGGGCACCAGCGTCACGGCGGTCGCGCCGCTGCCGATCACCACCACCTGCTTGCCGGCGTAGTCGAGATCCTCGGGCCAGTGCTGCGGATGGACGATGCGGCCCTTGAAGCGCTCGGTCCCGGCGAACTCCGGCGTATAGCCCGCCGAATAACGGTAGTAGCCAGAGCACATGTAGAGGAAGCCGCAGCTGTACTGGACGATCTGGCCGTCGTGCTCGGCCTCGACGGTCCAGGTGGCGGTCTCGCTGGACCAGCTGGCGCGCTTGACCTTGTGCTGGAAGCGGATGTGGCGGTCGATGTCGTTCTCGCGCGCGGTCTCGCGCACATAGGACAGAATCGAGGGCCCGTCGGCGATCGCCTTGGCCGCCTTCCACGGCTTGAAGCTGTAGCCCAGGGTGTACATGTCGCTGTCGGAGCGGATGCCAGGATAGCGGAACAGGTCCCAGGTGCCGCCGATCGCCTCGCGTCCTTCCAGGATCGCGTAGGTCTTGCCGGGGCAGTGCTTGCGAAGGTGATAGGCCGCGCCGATGCCTGAGAGGCCGGCGCCGACAATCAGCACGTCAACGTGTTCCATCAGATTTCCGCCCCGGTTCGACGCCCGACGGTTGATCCGGCGTGGCGATAGGTGAACAGTGTTCAGGAACAAAACGACCGTTTTGACCGAACGTCAACCGCCATGACGCCTCAGCTTGGGGGCTCGTGCGGGTTTTGATTGCGTACGGAAGGGGCGGAGGCTTAAGCGGTAACTCATGTCTTTGCGCGACTTCGGCCTTCTGGTCCTGATCTGCCTGGCCTGGGCGGGCAGCAACATCGTCTCGAAGCTGGTCGTGGCGCACTGGGGCGTGCCGCCGCTGTACTACGCGGCTGTCCGTTTCGCGCTGGTGGCGGCCATCACGCTGCCTTGGCTGTTGCCCGCGCCGAGGCCGACCTGGCGCATGGTGCTGGTGGGCCTCTTGATGGGCGGCGGCAATTTCGCGCTGCTGTTCATGGGCCTGACCACCGCCTCGCCCTCGGCGGCGGCGGTGGTGATCCAGTTGGGCGTGCCGTTCACCACCGTGCTGTCGGTGCTGATGCTGGGCGAGCGCATCCGCTGGCGGCGCGGCGTCGGCATAGCGCTCACCCTGCTGGGCGCCGTCGTGGTGATGTGGAGCCCGCATGGCTTTGAGCTGTCGCCCGGCCTCTGGCTGATCGTCGCGGCGGCCTTCACCGGCTCGCTGGGCGCGGTGATGATGAAGCAGATCGAGGGCGTCAAACCGCTGCAGTTCCAGGCCTGGGTGGGCTTTTCCTCGCTGTGGCCGCTGGGGCTGATGAGCGCGGTGATGGAGCCGGGACAGATCGCGGCGGGCCTCCACGCCGGCTGGCCCTTCCTCGCGGCGGTGGTGTTTTCGGCCCTGGTGGTTTCGGTCCTGGCCCATACGGCCTATTACGGCCTGATCCAGCGCTATGAGGCCAATCTGATCGCGCCGCTGACCCTGATGACGCCGCTCTTCACGATCGGCATGGGCGTGGTGGTCACTCACGACCACTTCGATCTGCGGATGGGGATCGGCGCGGCCCTGGCGCTGCTCGGCGTTCTGATCATCGCGCTTCGGCGGAATCAGGTCATGCCGCTGCTGATGTCGATCCGGAACCGCGTCCAATGAGCCTGTCCCTTATCGAGGCCCCGTCGCCCAACTTCGACGCCCGCAAGGCCGTGCCCGACATGGTCGTCCTGCACTATACGGGCATGGAAACCGGCGAGGGCGCGATCGAGCGGCTGCGCGATCCCGACGCCAAGGTCTCGGCGCACTATTGCGTCGAGGAAGACGGCCGGATCTTCCGCCTGGTCCCTGAAGAGCGTCGGGCCTGGCACGCCGGCGCGGCCTTCTGGAAGGGCGTCAAGGACATCAACTCGGCCTCGATCGGCATCGAGATCGTCAATCCCGGACACGAGTTCGGCTATCGCCCGTTCCCCGACGCCCAGATCGCGTCCGTGATCAACCTGCTGGCCGACGTGCGCTCGCGCTGGATGATCCCCGACAGCCGCATCCTAGGTCACTCCGACGTCGCACCGGCCCGCAAGGTCGATCCCGGCGAGCTCTTCCCCTGGAAGCGCCTGTCCGAGAGCGGCCACGGCTTGTGGATCGAGCCCGCGCCTTCGCCCGGCGCCCCGCTGGGCCAGGGCGAGGAGGGGACCGGCGTCTTCGCGCTGCAAGCCGGCCTGACGCGCCTGGGCTTCGACTGCGCCCCGACCGGCCAGTACGACGAATGGACCACGACCGTCGTCGCGGCCTTCCAGCGCCACTGGCTGCAAAGCCGCTTCGATGGCGTCGCCGACGGCGAGACCCGGGCCCGCCTAGTCGGCCTGCTGCGCGCGGCGGCCGACTGATGCATCCCGCTCCGGCCTTCCACGTCGAGGACCGCGCGGTCCTGCTCGACTTCCTGCGGGCGCATCCGTTCGTGACGATCGCCGCCAGCGTCGGCGGGCGGCCGATGGTCGCCCAGTCGCCGGTCGTGATCCGCGAGCTGGACGGCGAGATCGCCCTCGACTTCCACCTGTCGCGCGGCAACGTGCTGACGCCGCACCTGACGCAGGGCTTTCGCGCGGTGGTGCTGGCGAGCGGCCTGGACGCCTACATCAGCCCCGACTGGTACGAGAGCGCCGACCAGGTCCCGACCTGGAATTACCAGTCCGTCGAGGCCGAGGGCTCGGTCGCGCCGCTGAACGAGGCGGAGCTGATCGCTCTGCTCGACGACCTGTCCGCCCAGGAAGAGGCGCGGCTTCTCCCGAAGACGCCCTGGACCCGCGACAAGATGAAGGCCGGCAAGTTCGAAGCGATGCTGCGCGGCATCATGGGCGGGCGCTTGTTCGTCGAGCGGCTGGAAGGGACCTTCAAGCTCTCGCAGAACAAGGCCGACGCCGACCGCCTGGGCGCGGCCAAGGGGCTGGGCAAGCATCCGATCGCCAAGCTGATGCGGTTGACCTGAGGCGGTTCCCCCGTCAAACACCGTCCCGGACCAGATGGTCGGGCGGTCGCGTCGTCTTCGGACGCCGAGGAAAGTCCGGGCTCCACGGTGACAAGGCGGTGGGTAACGCCCACCGGGAGCGATCCCAGGGATAGCGCCACAGAAAGCAAACCGCCTTCCTTTCGAGGACGGTAAGGGTGAAAGGGTGGGGTAAGAGCCCACCGCGGACCTGGTGACAGGGACGGCATGGCAAGCCCCGCCTGGAGCAAGACCGAATAGGGACCCCGCGCCGACCTCGCGTCGGATAGGCCGTCACTGGCTGAGAGGGTCCGGGTAGGTCGCGAGAGCCGTCCAGCAATGGCCGGCCTAGAGGAATGATCGTCGCCGTCCTTTCGGGGGCGGAACAGAACCCGGCTTACAGATCATCTGGTCCCCTTTTAGTTCCTTCCCCGCGACGCGGGGGAGGTGGCCCGGAGGGTCGGAGGGGGCTAACGCGGCGTTCGCCCAGCTCGCCCCTTCAGTCGCTCCGCGACAGCTCCCCCGCATCGCGGGGGAGCATCGCTCTTCCTTGCCTCCCAATGGGCTCAACTGATACCGCGCACGCCGTTCACTGAACAGTTCTGTGTATGTTCTGTTGATTAACTTCCGGGTTCAGTGGAACGCCGGTGCGACACCTTTGAAATCTCGATGAAATGGCATTCGGTGTCATTGTATCCCAATTCATCCCATGTTAACCCAATTGCGTCGGGGCGATGTGGCGGGTCGCCGACCGACGTGGATCTGGCGGGGTTCGGCTTCGTGTTTCTCTCGACCTTCGAGAAACAGCTCGACAGCAAGCGGCGCATTGTTGTGCCGCAGGAATTCCGCGCGGCCGTCTCCGGCATGTTCGACGGCATCTTCTGCTTCCCCTCCATCGAGGCCGACTGCCTGGAGGCGGGCGGCAAGGCCTTGTTCGATCGCTATGTGGGCGTGATCGAGGAGCTGCCGTTCGGCGATCCGACGCGCTCGGCGCTGGAGCTCAGCGTGCTGGGCGGCATGGCCAAGCTGTCATTTGATACGGCTGGTCGCATTACCTTACCCGACCATTTGTGCGAAATGTGCGGCCTCACGGACTGGGTTGCTGTCGTCGGTATGGGTGAGCGTTTCCAGATTTGGTCCCGCGAGGCTTTCCAGGCCCATCGCGCGGCGCAGCGCGACCTGGCGCGCGAAGGTCTGGCCGCCCTGCGCGCCCAGCAGCGCGCCGCTCGACTGGGCGTCGTGTCGTGAGCGCCGCGCCACACATCTCGGTCCTGCTTGACGAAGTGGTCGAGGCGCTGGGCGCCGGTCCCGGCGACGTCGTCGTGGACGGCACCTTCGGCGCGGGCGGCTACACCCGCGCGGTGCTGGCCACGGGCGCCAGCGTCATCGGCTTCGATCGCGACCCGACCGTCCGCCAATTCGCCGAAGGCCTGCCCGCCGACCGCTTCCGCCTGGTCCAGGCCCGGTTCTCCGAGATGTTGGACGAGCTGGGTCCGGAGTCGGTCGACGGGGTGATGCTGGACCTCGGCGTCTCGTCGATGCAGCTGGACCAGGCCGAGCGCGGCTTTTCGTTCATGCGCGACGGGCCGCTGGACATGCGGATGGGCGATGCGGGCCCGACCGCCGCCGATTTGGTCAACACGCTGGATCACGCCGAGCTGGCCAAGATCCTCTACGTTTATGGCGAGGAGCACGCCTCCCGCCGCATCGCCAGCTTCATCATCCGTCGCCGTGAGGAAAAGCCGTTCGAGCGCACGCTGGACCTGGCCGAGGTGATCGAGCGCGCCGTCGGCGGCCGCAAGGGCGCCAAGGTCCATCCGGCCACGCGCTCGTTCCAGGGGCTGCGGATCGCGGTCAATGACGAGCTGGGCGAGCTGGAGGCGGGTCTCGTCGCCGCCGAAAAAGTGCTCAAGCCGGGCGGCCGCCTGGTCGTCGTGACCTTCCATTCGCTGGAGGACCGCATCGTCAAGGCGTTCCTGGCCGAGCGGGCGGGGAAGACGCCCGGCGGCTCGCGCCACGCGCCGCCGGTGCAGGCCGGCGCGGCGCCCAGCTTCCAGCTGATCTCGAACAAGGCGATCGCGCCGGGCGAGGCGGAGTTGGCGGTAAACCCGCGCGCGCGCTCGTCCAAGCTGCGCGCGGCCGTGCGCACGGAAGCCCCCGTCTGGGAGGCCGCCGCATGAGCTTCATGGAGCTCTTCAATAAGCGGGTGCGCGGCTTTCGGGTCGTCGAGGTCGTCGGCCTCGGCATCCTGCTGACCCTGGTCACCAGCGTCTATCTGGCCAAGACCTTCGCCGGCCGCGAGCGCCAGGAGATCGCCCGCATCCAGCAGGAGATCGACGACGAGGCGGTGCGCAAGCGCTTGCTGGAGGCCGAGGTGGCCCATCTGGAGCAGCCCCGCCGCATCGAGCAACTGGCGCAGATGATGCAGCTGCAGCCTATCGCCCCGGATCACGAGATCACCGAGGACGCCCTGATCGACGTCGCCCGCCGCCGCGAGCTGCCGCGCGCGCCCGTCACGGCGGTTCCTGAAGCCACCGACGCCCTGGCCGCCGACGCGCCCGAGGCTCTGCCGGACGAGGTCCCGCCGCCTCCGCCGCCTCCCGCCGGAGGTCCGCGATGAGCCTGTCGAACCTCGGTCCCGGCGGCTTCCATTCTCCGGCCTGGCGCTGGCTGGTCGAGCGCGTCTGGCGGCTGGAGCACGCGTTCGAGCGCTCGCGCGCCGCGGCCAAGCCGCAGGACGACACCCGCATTCGCATCTTCCTGGTGATGGTGTTCTTCGGGCTGTGCTTCGTCGGCGTGGGCCTGGGCGCGGGCTGGGCGGCGCTGTTCTCGAACGCCGGGCGCGGCAACGGCTACGCCCAAGGCGCGGACGGCGCGCGCGGCGATCTGGTTGACCGCAACGGCAAGCTGCTGGCCGTCGACCTGGCCCACTACGCCCTTTACGTCGATCCGCGCGAGATCTGGGACACCAAGGAGACTCGCCGCGCCCTGGGCCGCGCGCTGCCGCAGGTGCCGGCCAAGCGCCTGGACAAGATCGTGTTCGGCGATCACCGCACCTTCGTCGTCGGCGGCCTGACGCCGGACGAGAAGGACGCCATCTTCAATCTGGGCCTGCCAGGCGTCTCGTTCGAGGAGCAGGAGCGGCGGATGTATCCGCTGGGCCCGACGGCCGCGCATCTGGTCGGCTTCGTCGACAGCGGCGGCAAGGGCTTGGCCGGCGCCGAGCGCGCGCTGGACGATCCGATCCGCAAGGCCGTGGGCGGCGACGGCGGCGGCCCGGTCCAGCTGTCGATCGACGTCCGCGTGCAGGCCGCGCTCGAGGACGAGCTGCGCAAGGCCGCCGCCGAGTTCACGCCGAAGGGCGCCGTTGGCCTTGTGACCAATGTCCACACCGGCGAGATCCTGGGCTTGGCCAGCCTGCCGGACTACGACGCCAACAAGGCCGGCGAGGCGACCGACGATCAGCGCCTCAACCGCGCCGCGGCCTCGGTCTACGAAATGGGCTCGACCTTCAAGGCGTTCACGGTCGCGATCGGCCTGGACACCGGGGTGGCGACCCCCGCCTCGACCTTCGACGCCCGCGAGCCCTACAAGCTGGGCTACCGCACGATCCACGACTACCACGCGGCCAAGGCCATCCTGACCCTGGTCGAGGTGTTCAAGCACTCGTCGAACATTGGCACCGCCATGCTGGCCGAGAAGATCGGCGGCGAGCGCCTGTCGCGCTACTTCACGGCCCTGGGCCTGACCAAGCCGGCCAAGGTCGAGCTGATGGAGTCCGCGCGCCCGCTGACGCCGCGCAAGTGGGACATGGACGCGGTGGCCTCCACCTCGTTCGGCCACGGCATGAACGTCAGTCCTCTGGCCCTGGCCCAGGCGATGGGCGCACTGCTGAACGGCGGCAAGATGCTGCCGCTCACCATCAAGAAGATGCCCGACGGCGTGCGTCCGGAAGGGACGCGCGTGCTCTCGGAAGCCACCTCGGCCGAGATGCTGAAGATCATGCGCGCCAACGTCATCCCGGGCGAGGGCGGCAGCGGCGGCAAGGCCGACGTGCCCGGCCTGTCGGTCGGCGGCAAGACCGGCACCGGCGAGAAGTACGACCCCTCGATCCGCGGCTACAACCACCAGCGCCAGGTCTCGTCGTTCGCGGCGGTGTTCCCGACCGACGGTCCGCTGGAGGCCGATCGCTACTTTGTCCTGATCCTGATGGACGAGCCGCATGGCACGGCCGCCTCTTACGGCTTCTCGACTGGCGGCTGGGTCGGCGCGCCGGCGGCCGGCAAGGTCATCGAGCGCATCGCGCCGTTCCTTGGCGTGCAGAGAAAGCAGGACCTGGTGACCCTCGCCGCTCCTAACAAGAACGCCGCTCCGGAGGCGGGCCTATGACCAAGCGTCTGTCCGAACTGTTCAACCGCTCCTTCGCCAACGACCCGGTGATCGCCGGCGTCACCGCCGACAGCCGCAAGGTCACCGCCGGCTGGCTGTTCGCCGCCCTGCCGGGGACCAAGGTCGACGGTCGCGACTTCGCGCAGGGCGCGGTCGCCAAGGGCGCCGCCGCCATCCTGGCCCCCGAGGGCGGCCTTGAAGGCATTGGCGTGCCGGTGGTCCGCTCGGAGGACGCCCGCCGCGCCTACGCCCTGGCCTCGGCCGCCTTCTGGGGCAAGCAGCCGGCCATGTGCGTCGCCGTCACCGGCACCAACGGCAAGACCTCGGTCGCCGGCTTCTGCCGCCAGATCTTCGCTCAGCTGGGCCACAAGGCCGCCAGCATGGGCACGTTGGGCGTGGTGGTCAGCGAGGCCGGCCAGCCCGACCAGCAACTCACGCCCCCCGGCCTGACCACGCCGGACGCCGGCGATGTCGCCGAGATGATCGCGCGCCTGGCCGACATGGGCGTCACCCATCTTGCGCTGGAGGCGAGCTCGCACGGCGTCGACCAGCGCCGCGTGGACGGCGTGAAGCTCAAGGCCGCCGGCTTCACCAACTTCACCCAGGACCACCTCGACTATCACGGCTCGATGGAAGCCTATCGCGCCGCCAAGCTGCGCCTGTTCGACACCCTGACGCCCGCCGGCGCGACGGCGGTGCTGAACGCCGACAGCGAGGCCTTCCCGACCTTCGCCTCGACCGCCGTCACCTCTGGCCAGAGCGTGTTCTCGGTCGGCGAGGACGGCCAGGGCCTGCGCCTGATCTCGCGCACCCCGACCCCGGCCGGCCAGGATCTGGTCGTCGAGGCCCAGGGCAAGACCTACGAGATCCGTCTGCCGCTGGCGGGCGCCTTCCAGGCCTCGAACGTGCTCGTCGCCGCCGGCCTGTGCGTGGCCGCCGGCGAGGACGTCGCCAAGGTGCTGAAGGCGCTGGAGAGCCTGGAAGGCGCCGCCGGTCGCCTGCAGCGCGTGGGTCGTGGCCCCAAGGGCGGCGAGGCCTATGTTGATTACGCCCACACGCCCGACGGCCTGCAAACCGTGCTGGAAGCCCTGCGCCCGCACACGCGCGGCAAGCTGATCGCCGTGTTCGGCGCGGGCGGCGACCGCGACCGGGGCAAGCGCCCGCTGATGGGCGCGATCGGCGCGAAGCTGGCCGACATCGCCATCGTCACCGACGACAACCCGCGCTCGGAAGACCCCGCCTCGATCCGCGCCGCCATCCTCGAAGCCGCTCCGGGCGCGCGCGAGATCGGCGACCGCCGCGCCGCCATCCGCGCCGCCGTCGAAATGATGGCCGAGGGCGACGTGCTGGTCGTCGCCGGCAAGGGCCATGAGCAGGGGCAGATCGTCGCCGGCGTCGTGCATCCGTTCGACGACGTCGCCGAGACCCTCGCCGCGCTGGAGGGTGTCGATGCCTGACGTTCTCTGGACCGCTGACGAGATCGCCGCCGCCACCGGCGGGCAGGTCGCCGGCGACTTCGCCGCGACCGGAGTCTCGATCGACACCCGTTCGGTGGAGCGGGGCGACCTCTTTGTGCCGCTGGTCGGCGCGCGCGACGGTCACGACTTCGTCCCGCAGGCCGTGGCGAACGGCGCGGCTGGCGTGCTGGCCGCCAAGCCGGTCGACGCTCCCGCGGTGATGGTCGCCGACACCTTCAAGGCGCTGGAGGCCCTGGGCGTCGCCGCCCGCGAGCGCGCCCCCCAGTGCAAGCGCGGCGCGGTGACGGGCTCGGTCGGCAAGACCAGCGTCACCCGCGCGGTCGAGGCAGGCCTGCGCCTGGCGGGCAAGGCCCACGCCTCGGTCAAGAGCTACAACAATCACATCGGCGTGCCGCTGACCCTGGCGCGGATGCCGCGCGACACGCAGCGGGCGGTGTTCGAAGTGGGCATGAATCACGCCGACGAGATCACGCCGCTGTCGGGCTTCGTCCGGCCGCACGCCGTGGCGATCACCACGGTCGGCCCGGTGCACATCGAGAACTTCCCGGACGGCGAGGCGGGCGTCGCGCGCGCCAAGGCCGAGATCCTCGCGGGGCTGCTACCAGGCGGGATCGCGGTGCTGAACGCCGACAATCGTTGGTTCGACTTCCTGAAGGGCGAGGCCGAAAAGGTTGGCGCGACCGTCTGGAGCTTCGGCGAGGCCGCCGGCGCCACGGCGCGCCTGACGGGTTTCGCCGTGGAAGGCGAGGGGGCGACCGTCTCCGTCGATTTGCGCGGCGAGGCGCTGAACTTCCCGATCCGCCAGACCGGCGTGCACTGGGGCCCCAACAGCCTTTGCGTGCTGCTGATGCTGGAAGCGCTGGACGTGCCGCGCGAGACGGCGCTGGCGGCGCTGGCGGCGTTCGCCCCGATCGAGGGGCGAGGGGCGGAGAAGACCGTCCGGATCGACGGCGGCGCCTTCACCCTGGTCGACGAGAGCTACAACGCCAATCCGGTCTCGATGCAGGCGGCGCTGAAGACGCTGGGCGCGCGCAAGGTCGCCGGACGCCGGATCGTCGCGCTGACCGACATGCTCGAATTGGGCGAGGACTCGGCGCGCTTTCACGCGGAGCTTGCGGCGCCGATCGCGGCTGCAAACGTTGACATGGTTTTTCTCGCGGGCGTCCACATGAAATCGCTGTGGGAGCAGCTTCCGCCGACTCGGCGAGGCGGTTACGCGGTGGTTACCGAAAAGTTAACGGCTGAGCTGGCGGGGGCGATCCGGCCTGGCGATGTGGTGATGGTGAAGGGGTCGAACGGCTCCAGGGCTGGCGCGCTCGCCAGCGCCCTGGCGGCGCTCGATCTCGGAGAACGGGTCTGATGTTGTACTTCCTGTATGAATGGCTGGCGCGCTCGCAAGAGCATGTGCCGATGCTCAACCTGTTGAAGTACCTGACCTTCCGGTCCGGCATGGCCATGCTGACGGCCTATATCGTCGCGGTGGCCATGGGCTCGCGCTTCATCCGCTGGATGAAGACCAAGCAGGGCAAGGGCCAGCCGATCCGCACCGACGGCATCGCCCGCCACGTCACCGAGAAGGCCGGCACGCCCACCATGGGCGGCTTCATGATCCTGGCCGGCTTGTTCGTCGGCGCCCTGCTGTGGGCCGACCTGCGCAACGTCCATGTCTGGGTCGTGCTGCTGGTCACCGGCAGCTATGGCGTGCTCGGCTTCATGGATGACTACGCCAAGGTCACCAAGCAGACCACCGCCGGTCTCTCCAGTGTCCAGAAGCTGATCGCCCAGTTCATCGTCGCGATCGCGGCCACCGTGATCCTGATCCTGTTCGCGCCCAAGTCGCCGATGACGCCGGGCATGGAGACCAGCCTGATCTTCCCGATCTTCAAGGCGCTGGTGATCAATCTGGGCTGGTTCTACGTGGTGTTCGCCGCGATCACGATCGCCGGCTTCTCCAATGCGGTGAACCTGACCGACGGCCTGGACGGCTTGGCCATCGTGCCGGTGATGTTCGCCGCCTCGACCTTCGGCCTGATCGCCTACCTCGTGGGCAACTACAAGTTCGCCGACTATCTGAACCTGCACTTCGCGCCGGGCGTCGGCGAGCTGGCGGTGCTGTGCGGCGCCATCATCGGCGGCGGCATGGGCTTCCTCTGGTACAACGCGCCGCCGGCCAAGATCTTCATGGGCGACACGGGCTCGCTGGCCCTGGGCGGCGCCCTGGGCGCGATCGCCGTCTGCGCCAAGCACGAGCTGGTCCTGGGCATCGTCGGCGGTCTGTTCGTGGCCGAGGCGCTCTCCGTCATGATCCAGGTCGCCTACTTCAAGAAGACCGGCAAGCGGGTCTTCCTGATGGCGCCGATCCACCACCACTTCGAGAAGCTGGGCTGGCCGGAGTCCACCGTCGTGATCCGCTTCTGGATCGTGTCGATGATCCTGGCCTTCGTCGGCCTCGCCACCCTGAAGCTGCGGTAGGGGAGGCGAGCGCGATGATCCCGGTCCGTGGTTTCGAAGGCAAGACCGTCGCGGTGTTCGGCCTGGGCCGCACCGGGCTTACGGCGGCGCGCGCCTTGATCGCGGGCGGGGCGAAGGTCGCCCTCTGGGATGAGAAGGTCGCCAGCCGCGAGGCGGCGGCCGCCGAGGGCTTCCCGGTCGTCGATCTGGAAGCCGCCGACTGGCGCCAGTTCGACGCGCTGATGCTGTCGCCGGGCGTGCCGCTGACCCACCCCAAGCCGCATTGGACCGTGCAGAAAGCCAAGGCCGCCGGCGTCGAGATCCTGGGCGACATCGAGCTTTTCGCCCGCACGGTCGCCGCCGCGCCGGTCCACAAGCGCCCGAAGATCATCGCCATCACCGGCACCAACGGCAAGTCGACGACCACCGCCCTGATCGGCCACCTGTGCGCCTCGGCCGGCCGCGACACGCGGATCGGCGGCAATATCGGCCAGGGCGTCCTGGGTCTCGAAGACATGCACGGCGGCGCGGTCTATGTGCTGGAGCTGTCGTCCTACCAGCTGGACCTGACCTCCAGCCTGCACCCGGACGCCGTGGTGCTGCTGAACATCTCGCCCGACCATCTGGACCGCCATGGCGGCATGGACGGCTACATCGCCGCCAAGCGCCGGATCTTCCTGAACCAGGGCAAGGGCGACACCGCGATCATCGGCGTGGACGATCCCTGGTGCCAGCAGATCTGCACCGAGATCACCGCCGCCAACCGCCGCACCATCTGGCCGATCAGCTCGGGCAAGGCCATGGGCCGGGGCGTCTACGCGCTGCAGGGCGTGCTCTATGACGCGACCGGAGAGCGCGTGGTCGAGGTCGCCGATCTCCTGCGCGCCCGCAGCCTGCCGGGCCGCCACAACTGGCAGAACGCCGCCGCCGCCTACGCCGCCGCGCGGGCGATCGGCATCCCGATGCAGGAGGCCGTCGACGGCCTGATGACCTTCCCGGGCCTGGCGCACCGGATGGAGACGGTCGGCAAGATCGGCAAGGTCCGCTTCGTCAACGACAGCAAGGCCACCAACGCCGACGCCGCCCGCCAGGCGATGTCCAGCTATCCGAAGTTCTACTGGATCGCCGGCGGCGTCGCGAAGGCGGGCGGCATCGACGACCTGAAGGACCTCTTCCCGCGCGTCGCCAAGGCCTATCTGATCGGCGAGGCGGCCGAGCCGTTCTCGTGGACCCTGGCCGGCAAGGCCGAGGTCGCCATGAGCGGGACCTTGGAGCGCGCCGTCCAGCAGGCCTATGCCGACGCCGCGGCCAGCGACGAGGAGGCCATCGTCCTGCTCTCGCCGGCCTGCGCCTCCTTCGACCAGTTCAGCGACTTCGAGCAGCGGGGCGAGGCGTTCCGGGCCGCCGTCAACGGCCTGGTGGCCGGCGGCAAGGCCGCCGTGGCCTAGACGCCCATGACCGAGCCGGCGGAGACGACCAAGCCCGATCCCGCCGCCGAGTCCCGTCATTGGCGACAGGTGCTGCGCACCGCCCTGACCGAGCGCGCGGCCTTTCGCGACGCTCGCCGCCAGGCCTTGCCGTGGCTGGCCTGGCTGCGCCGCCGCACGCGCTCCTCCGAACTCTGGCTGATCGCCGTGGCGACGGTCGTGGGATCGACCGCCGGCGCTCTGGCGGTGCTGCTGGAGAAGATCGCGCACGGCGTCCAGGTCTGGCTGTTCGCCTTCGACCCGAACGAGCGCCTGTCCGCCCAGGCCATGATCGAACCCTGGCGCCTCTTGGCCATTCCGTTGGGCGGCCTGCTGCTGGGCCTGTTCACCGCCCTGGTGCTGCGTTTCCGCCCCAGCCCCGCCGTCGACCCCGTGGAGGCCAACGCCCTGCACGGCGGGCGGCTGTCGGTCCGCGACAGCGCCTTCATCTGCGGCCAGACGCTGATCTCCAACGGCTGCGGCGCCTCGGTGGGCCTGGAAGCGGCCTACGCCCAGGCGGGCGGGGCGGTGGCTTCGTGGGTGGGGCAGAAGCTGAGCCTGCGCCGGGGCGACCTGCGCATCCTGGTCGGCGCCGGCGCCGGAGCGGCGATCGCGGCGGCGTTCGGCGCGCCGCTGACAGGCGCCTTCTACGCGTTCGAGATCGTCATCGGCGCCTACACTGTCGCCAACATCGCCCCCGTGGCCGCCGCCGCCCTGGCGGGCGTGCTGGTGGCCAAGACCCTGGGCTCGACGCCCTATCTGATCAAGACGTCGGTCGTCGCCATCTCGTCCTGGACCGACTACCTGCTCTACGGCCTGCTGGGCCTGGTGGCGGCCCTGTTCGGCGTCGCCTTGATGCGGGCCGTGGCGGTCGCCGACCGCTGGGTCGCCAAGGCCGCGCCGCCCCGCTGGGCCCGCCCCGCGATCGGCGGCCTGGCGCTCGCGGCCATGGCGATGGTCACGCCCCAGACCCTGTCCGGCGGCCACGGCGCGCTGCACCTGGATCTCAACGGCGACCTGCCGCTGAAGATGATCCTGATCCTGATCCTGATGAAGTCGGTGGCCTCGATCATCTCGCTGAGCTTTGGCTTCCGGGGCGGCCTGTTCTTCGCGGCCCTGTTCCTGGGCGCGCTGATGGGCCAGTCGTTCTCGGACGCGGTGGACCTGGTCATCGGAGCGGGGCGACTTGACCCGATCGCCGCCTCGCTGGTCGGCATGGGCGCCCTGGGCGTGGCCATTGTCGGCGGGCCCTTCACCATGTCGTTCCTGGTGCTGGAGGCGACCGGCGACTTCACCATCACGGCCGCGACCCTGGCCGCCTCGCTGATCGCCAGCGCCGTGGTCCGCGAGACCTTCGGCTATTCGTTCTCGACCTGGCGCCTGCACCTGCGCGGCGAGACCATCCGCAGCGCCCACGATGTGTCGTGGATGAGAAACCTGACCGCCGGCCGGATGATGCGTCGCGACGTGAAGACCATCCCCGCCGCCACCACCCTGGCCGAGTTCCGCCGCCGCTTCCCGCTGGGCTCGACCAAGCGGGCGGTGCTGACCGGCGAGACCGGCCGCTATGCCGGGATCGTCGCCACCGCCGCCGTCTACGCCCAGCCGCCCGAGAGCGAAGCGCCGCTCGCCTCGCTGGCCGCCAACGCCGATGTGGCCCTGACGCCGGAGCTGTCGATCAAGGCGATCATGACCGCCTTCGACGAGACCGGCGCGGACGAACTGGCCGTGGTCGATGAAGGCGGCGAGGTCATCGGCCTGATCACCGAAGCCCACGTGACGCGGCGCTACGCCGAAGAGCTCGAGAAGGCGCGGCGGGAGCTGACGGGGGATACGGGGTGATCTCACCCCAGCGGCATGAACGCATCCGCCTTGTCCAGCGCCGACAGCGGGGCGTCGATGGCGCAGCGCAGGCCTTCGGCGCGGTAGTTCACCGACACGGTTCCGGCCAGTTCGCCGGGGAGGGCCGCCTCGATGATGCGCGCGCCAAAGCCCCGTCGCTCGGGCGGGCGGACGGGCGGGCCGCCGCTCTCGCGCCATTCGATGTGCAGGCGATCTTCCGGCTCGATCGTCCAGGCGACGTTCACGTGGCCCGTCGGGGTCGATAGAGCCCCGTACTTCAGCGCGTTGATCGCCAGTTCGTGGAAGGCCAGGGCCATGACCACGGCCGTCTTGGGCGAGACCTTCAGGTCGGGGCCCGTGACGGTCAATTGGCCGGGGTTCGAGCGATAGGGGATCACCGAGCCGTCGACGATCTGGCGCAGGCTGGCGGCGGACCAGTTCTGATCGGTCAGCACGTTGTGGGTGGCGGCGATCGCCATCAGCCGGCCTTCCAGCGCGTCGCGCACGGCGGTGTCGACGCCGGCGTTGCGCAGGGACTGCTTGGTGATCGACTGGATCGTGGCCAGGGTGTTCTTCACCCGGTGGTTCAGCTCGTTGACCAGCAGTTGGCGGTGGCTCTCGGCCAGGCGCGCGCCGGTCACGTCGCGCGAGGTTGCCAGGACCCGGACGACCTTGCCCTCGACGACGATGGGCGAGACCGTGGTGTCCCACCAGCGCGGCGCGCCCTTCACGGTCGGGTTGAAGGCCTGGAACGAGACCGCTCGGCCGGCCAGGGCCGAACGCAGGGCGTCCTCGACGGTCTGGCGGCTCTCGGGGGGCCACATGTCCGGCCAATAGCGGTTGCGGTTGCGCCCCTCGAAATCCTCGATCTCGAGCAGCTGTTTGCCGCGGGCGTTCATGTATTCCACATGACCCTCGGCGCTGATCACGCGGATGCAGTCCTGGCTGGCCTCAATGACGCTTAGGAAGTAAGCGCCCGCGCCCTCGAGGATTGTCTCGTCAGATCCGCCGTCGGCCACAAATCGCTCCCGCTATGAGAGCATGATTACCTTCCCGTGTGGGAATTCAAGCGAAGCCTTGCCCGGATGTTCGCCAGAGCAAGGCTCCACCGTCTAGGCGTCGCTGTTGGAGGCGTCTTCGTCATTGGCCGGCGGTCGCTTGGCGGCGGCTTTTTCGGCCGCCTTGGCGGCTTTCTGACGCTCGCGCTCCTTGCGCTCGAAATCGTAGTTCGGTTTGCGAGCCATGGATCACCGCGCCTTGCGAGCGGCGTAGCGCGCGTCGCGCTTGGCCTTGGCTTCGGCGGCGGACAGCGCCTTGCGTTCCTTGCGCTCGCCGCGCTTGGCCGACAGGGCTTCCGCCGCGAGGGCGGCTTCGGCGTTGATCACGGCCTGGGCGGCGTCGGCGACCGACTGGCGGCGGGCGTCGCGGGCTTCGTTCCGCGCCTGCCGCACCTGGGCCAGTTCGGCCGCGCGCAGGGCGGCGCGTTCCTCGAAGCGCGGGTCTGTATTGGCGGGGCGCGGCTTGAACTTGGCCAGCAAAGCGGCCTTGGCGTCAGCGGCCGTCTTCTGTCGTTGCGAGTGGTCGATATCTTGCGATGAAAACATGAGGTCTTTCGTGAGAGCGAACGGAATTCGTTCGGCATTTCGGGGCGCGAGCATGAAAAAGCGCGCCGCACGTTCGAGAAATCTAACAGATAATCGCCGCGCGAGCTAATCAATTAGGCGCCGAGATCGAATAGTTCGCTCAAAGGTGGCGGCGTTTTTCTGATTTATATTTTGTGAAATGCTCTCCGAAGGGTGTAGGAAGTCGCCTCCGATTTCGAGGTTTTTATTGATGGCGTTCAACAAGATCCCCAAGACGCCGCGCACGGGGCAGGGCGCGCTGGGATTGGCGGGCGAGGAGCAAGCGGTGGCCTTCTCGGTCCTGTTCGCCGACGGCCAGAGCGCCAAGAAGGGCGGCAAGGGCAGCATCGTCGCCGAGGCGGAGATCTTGAGGCGCGCGTTTCGGGCCGGCGAATGCCGACTGACCCTGGATGACGGCGTCGTGCTGCGGGTGGCGGTGATCGCTCACACCGAAGGCGGCGATACGGCCTATTTCGAGTTGCGCTGAAGCCGCGATGGGCGGAGTCTCCCGCCTATCCGCCGCTTTTCCACCGCATGACTCTGGTCAAGCAAGGTTTGATTAACCCTGCGATCCGACTCTCCGCCCATGGCCTCCAACGCGACACACGCCTTCGCCCGCACCGACCGCACCGCGCTCGGCCTGTGGTGGTGGACGACGGACCGCTGGCTGCTGGGCGCGACCGCCATCCTGGCGACCCTGGGCATGCTGCTGTCGTTCGCCTCCAGTCCGGCGGCGGCTCAGCGCATCGGCATCGACGACCAGTTCCACTTCGCGATCCGCATGTGCTTCTTCGCCAGCGCCTCGTCGGTGCTGATGCTGGTCGTCTCGATGCTGTCGCCCAAGGGCATCCGGCGGGCGGCCTTCTTCATCTATATCGGCGCGATCGCGATCATGATCGCCCTGCCGTTCATCGGTCACAACGCCAAGGGCGCGACCCGCTGGCTGCAGTTCGGCGGCTTCACCCTGCAGCCTTCGGAGTTCATGAAGCCGGCGCTGATCGTGCTGGTCTCGTGGATGTTCGCCGAGGGCCAGAAGGGCGAGGGGGTGCCGGGCGTCTCGATCGCCTTCCTGCTCTATTTCATCGCCGTGGCCCTGCTGCTGGTGCAGCCGGACGTCGGCCAGACCGTGCTGATCACCGTGGCGTTCGGCGCGGCCTTCTGGATGGCCGGCGTGCCGATCTCGTGGATCATGGGCCTGGGCGGCGTCGCGATCGCGGGCCTCTGCTCGACCTATTTCCTGTTCGACCACGTGCACGCCCGCGTGCAGAAGTTCCTCAGCCCCGACCAGGCCGACACCCACCAGATCACCCGCGCCGCCGAGGCCATCCGCGCCGGCGGCCTGTTCGGCCGGGGGCCGGGCGAGGGGGTGATGAAGCGCCACGTGCCCGACTTGCACACCGACTTCATCTATTCGGTGGCGGCCGAGGAATATGGCCTGGTGTTCTCCTGGGCCCTGATCGCCCTGTTCGCCTTCGTCGTGGTGCGCGGCCTCTACAAGGCCATGAAGCTGAACGATCCCTTCGAACAGGTCGCGGCGGCCGGTCTTTTCGTGCTTTTGGGTCAGCAGGCCATCATCAATATCGCGGTGAACTTGAACATGATCCCGACCAAGGGCATGACGCTCCCGTTCATCAGTTACGGGGGCTCTTCGATGCTCGCGATGGGTTTGACGCTGGGCATGGCCCTGGCCTTGGTGCGAAAGCGTCCCGGCGCTTACGGCGTGACGGGCGAGCTCGCCCCTCAGGGCGCCTACGCCTGACATGAACAAGCTTGCTGTCGTCGCCGCCGGAGGTACCGGCGGGCACCTGTTTCCCGCTCAAGCCCTGGCCGAGGCGCTCGCCGCCCGCGGCTGGCGCATCGTGCTGGCCACCGACGAGCGCGGCGCGCTCTATGCCGACAAGTTCCCGGCCCAGGAGCGCCTGGCCCTTTCGGCCGCCACCGCCAAGGCCAATGATCCTCTGGGCATGGTCAAGGCCGGCTTTGTCGTGCTGCAAGGCGTGCTCGAGGCGCGGGCGGCGTTCAAGCGTCTCGATCCGGCCGTGGTCGTGGGCTTCGGCGGCTATCCCGCCTTGCCGGCCCTGCTGGGCGCGCTGAGCCAGGGACGGCCCACCGTTATTCATGAACAGAACGCGGTGCTGGGTCGGGTTAACCGCTTCCTGGCCCCGCGGGTCGACGAGGTCGCCTGCGCCTTCCCGACCCTGGAGATGGCCAAGCCCGCCGTGAAGGCCCGCGCCCACGTCGTCGGCAACCCGGTCCGTCCGCCGGTTCGCGCGCTCTACGACGTTCCGTATATGCCGCCCGAGGTGCAGCTGCGCATCCTGGTCACGGGCGGCAGCCAGGGCGCGCGCCTGCTGTCCGAGCTGATCCCCGAGGCCGTGGCCAAGCTGCCCGAGGACCTGCGTTCGCGCCTGAAGGTCTTCCAGCAGGCCCGGCCCGAGAGCATGGAGCAGGCCCGCAAGACCTACCGCAACGCCATGGTCGATTGCGAAGTCGCGCCGTTCTTCCGCGACATGGCCGGCTATCTGCGCCAGTCGCATCTGGTGATCGGCCGCTCGGGCGCCTCGACCTGCACCGAGCTGGCCGTGGCCGGCCGGCCCTCGATCCTGGTGCCGCTGAAGATCGCCGCCGACGACCACCAGCGCTTCAACGCCAAGCTCCTGGAGGAGGCGGGCGGCGCGGCGGTGTGCCTGGAGGACGAGCTGACGGTCGACGCCATGGCCGGCGCGCTCAACGCCCTGCTCAAGGATCCCGAGCGCCTGGGCCGGATGGCGGCGGGCGCGCGCTCGGCCGCCAAGCCGGACGCGGCCGAGGCCCTGGCGGATCTGGTGGAAAAGGCGGCGCGCTAAACGCCCGGTCCGGCGGCGCGCGGCTTAAGCTTAACGTCCGCGCGCCATTCACCATATTCGCGAACAATTAACCGCGATGCTTGGCCGTTCATTAGCTCTTCTCTGCGACAAACCGCACATCAGTTTGGTTCGCCGCACACAAGGGATGGGCGTCTTATGAAATTCTCTATCGCGATCGCGGCGGGTCTCGCCGGCAGCTTCTTCGTCGCTCAGGCCGCTTCGGCCGCCGGTGGTTTCGAAGACCAAATGGGCCGCTGCCTGCAGCAATTCGCCAACACCCGCGACGCCGCCCAGGTGATGCTGGAGTGCAACGCGGCCGACGGCAAGCTGTCGGACTGCAAGGTCGTCGACAACAGCGCCGCCGGCAAGGGCTTCGACAAGGCCGCCATGTGCATCGCCGAAAAGCTGCCGATGGGCGCCAAGACCGGTTCGGTGAAGGTTCCCTTCCGCTTCCCGGGCGGCGCGTAAGCATCGCTTAGGTTGGCGAGCCGGCGCGTAAGCGTCGCCTAGCCTACGAAATGAAGAGCCCCCGCCGGACCGCTGGCGGGGGCTTTTTCGTGTTCAGGGTTCGGCGCCGGTCTCGATCAGAGGGCGGCCGAGGTTGACCGCCTGTTCGACGCTGGTCGCCACCGGGACCTTGGCGAACGGCCGCCAACCGTCGCAGATCACCTTGGCGACCGCCTCGTCCGTGCTTCCCGCCGGCAACGGCTGAGCCGGTCGTTGGTCGCCGGTCAGAGGGCCTTCGCGGCCGCCGGCCCGGATACTGGAAAAGCCCGCGTGGGCGATCGTCCGGGCCTGGCAGTCGATCACCTCGTGACGCCAGCCGCCCCAGAATTCCTCCGCGCCCGCCTTGAAGCCGCCCTCCGCGACCTGCAGCACGCGAAGCTTGGCCACGCGGCCCGTCCACTGGACGCCGCCCATGTCGACGAACACGGCGAAGCGCCCCACGTCGGCCAGCCGAAGCTCAAGCGGGGAGGGCGCTTGGGCCATAGCCGGCCCCGTCCACAAACTGAGGGCGATCAGGGCGTTTCGCGCCGCGCGGAATTGGTCTAATCGGCTCGTCATGATCCAGCGTCGACGCCCCGTCCCCTTCGAACTCGGCCCCGTGCACTTCATCGGCATCGGCGGCATTGGCATGTCCGGCATCGCCGAGATCATGCTGCGCATCGGCTACACCGTTCAGGGTAGCGACGCCAAGGCCAGCGCCAACACCGAACGGCTCGAGAAGCTCGGCGCGCGCATCTTCATCGGCCATGACGCCGCCCACGTCGAGGGCGCTTCGGCCATCGTCTATTCGACGGCCGTGAAGGCCGACAACCCCGAGATGGTCGCCGGCCGCGACAAGCGCCTGCCTTTGGTCCGTCGCGCCGAGATGCTGGCCGAGCTGATGCGCCTGCAGTTCTCGGTGGCCGTGGGCGGCACGCACGGCAAGACGACTACGACCTCGATGGTCGCCGCCCTGCTGGACGCCGGCGGCCTGGATCCCACCGTGGTCAACGGCGGCATCATCAACGCCTACGGCACCAACGCCAAGGTCGGCGAGGGCGACTGGATCGTCGTCGAGGCCGACGAGAGCGACGGCTCGTTCCTGCGCCTGAAGTCCACGGTGGCGATCGTCACCAATATCGACGCCGAGCACCTGGACCATTGGGGCGACTTCGACGCGGTGAAGAAGGGCTTCCAGGACTTCATCCAGAACATCCCGTTCTATGGCTTCGCCGCCGTCTGCATCGACCATCCGGAAGTGCAGGCCCTGACCTCGCGGATCGAGAACCGCCGCCTGGTGACCTACGGGACCAATCCGCAGGCCGAGGTGCGAGTCTCGAACATCGAGATGGGCTCCGACGGCGCCAAGTTCGACATCGTGGTCTCGCCGCGCGACGGCGAGGTCGTCCGCTATGACGGCCTGAAGATGCCGATGGCCGGCCACCACAACGTGCTGAACGCCGCCGCCGCGGTGGCCGTGGCGCGCGAGCTGGGCGTTGACGCCGAGGCCATCCGCAAGGGCCTGGCCGGCTTTGGCGGGGTCAAGCGCCGCTTCACCACCACGGGCGTCGCCAATGGCATCCGCGTGGTCGACGACTATGGCCACCACCCGGTCGAGATCGCCGCCGTGCTGAAGGCCGCCCGCGCGGTGTCGACCGGCAAGGTGATCGCCGTGGTCCAGCCGCACCGCTACACCCGCCTGCGCGACCTGATGACCGAGTTCTCCAGCTGCTTCAACGACGCCGACACGGTGATCGTGGCCGACGTCTATTCGGCCGGCGAGCAGCCGATCGAGGGCGTCAGCCGCGACGCCCTGGTCGAGGGGCTCAAGAAGTTCGGCCACCGCCGCGCCATCCCGCTGGAAAGCCCGACGGCCCTCCCGCGCCTGATCGCCGCCGAAGCGACCAGCGGCGACCTTGTCGTGCTGCTGGGCGCCGGCGACATCACCACCTGGGCCTATGCGCTGCCGGGGCAGCTGGAAGCGCTGTCCAAGTGAGCTGGAAGGCCAACCTCCCGACCGTCCGCGGCAAGCTGCTGATCGACGAGCCGCTGGCGCCGTTCACCTGGTTCCGGGTCGGCGGTCCGGCCGATGTCGTGTTCCTGCCGGCCGACGAGCAGGACCTGTCGGACTTCCTGAAGGCGCTGGACCCGTCGGTCCCGGTGATGGCGATCGGCGTGGGATCGAACCTGCTGGTCCGCGACGCCGGCGTCGACGGCGTGATCATCCGCCTTGGCAAGGGCTTCAACGCGGTCGAACCGCTCGGCGGCAACCGCATCCGGGCTGGCAGCGCCGTGCCGGACGCCATCCTGGCCCGCAAGGCGGCCGAGGCGGGCATCGCGGGGCTGGAGTTCTATGTCGGCGTCCCCGGCACGATCGGCGGCGCGGTGATCATGAACGCCGGCTGCTACGGCTCCGAGACGGTCAACGTGGTCAAGTCGGTGCGGGTCATGGACCGCGCCGGCGTCGTGCGCGAGCTGGCGGTCGAGGACCTGCATTACACCTATCGCCACAGCGCCTTGCAGGACGGCGACACGGTGATCGTGCTGGACGCGGTGTTCGAGGGGACGGCGGACGAGCCCGAGGCGATCAAGGCCCGCATGGCCGAAATCACCGCCCGGCGCGAGACCACCCAGCCGATCCGCGAAAAGACCGGCGGCTCGACCTTCAAGAACCCGCCGGGCCACTCATCGTGGAAGCTGGTCGACGAGGCCGGCTGGCGGGGGAAACTGTTCGGCGGGGCGATGTTCTCACCCTTGCACAGCAACTTCCTGATCAACACCGGCGAGGCCACGGCGGCCGACCTGGAAGGCCTGGGCGAGGCGGTGCGCGCCGACGTCAAGGCCAAGACCGGCGTCCAGCTGGACTGGGAGATCAAGCGGATCGGGCGGGCGGGGTAGGGGCTTAACTCTCCTCCCCCACCGGGGGAGGGGGACCAGCGAAGCTGGTGGAGGGGCCCCTGTGCGGCGGGATTACATCCTGTGGGCTGTTGAGTTCGCGCCTTTGAACTGACTGAGACCGTCGCCAATTCGGCTGGCCCCTCCACCGCCGTTCGGCGGTCCCCCTCCCCCAGAGGGGGAGGAGAGGAAAAGTACGAGCGTTCGCGGCGCTCTATGATCCGCGTATCCGGAATCGAACCGAACGATTTCAAAGACTTCCCACTTTTACACGCCGCTCTGTGATCCGCGTTGAATCCCGCCTCATACTCTTCCTCACCCGATGGCTTGGAAGGGACGTCCGGCCGGCGATCGCGACGGCCGTCGGGGGTGGTCGAGCGGGACAAGGTTCGGGCTGAAATCGCCCGGACGGTCCGGGGACCGGGTCGCCAGCCCGGCCCGCCCGCCGGGGGCCTCTTTCGGAAGCGGGTTAAAACCCCGCGCGTCGAAGGCTCACCGGATAACGATCGCGCGGAGCGCTCAGGCTTCGTCGAAACGGTAACAACTCTATCCTCATCCGGACGAATGTCCGGGCGCTCCGCATCCCCTTCCGACCCTTCAGCGGCCCGCCGCGTGAAGCGGCGAAGTCGCGCGCCTGTTCACTTCCTAGGCTTGCAGGCCCTATGGCGCCCGTAGCGCCTTTGCTGACTCCCCGTGGCGCGAACCGGTGCTATGACTCCCATGCCATTGGGGAGAGTCCTTGCTCATGTACCGTCGCTTACTGGCCGCCTCGGCCGTTTTCGCCCTGCTTTCGGGCGCCGCCCACGCTCAAGACGTCAAGACCGCTGAAACGCTGCGGGACAAGGCGCTGCTGGACCGCACCGCCTGGGAGATCACCGAAGATCTCACCACCACGATCGGTCCGCGTCTGGTCGGCTCGCCGGCCATGGAGCGCGCCAAGGATTGGGGCGTCGCCAAGTTCAAGGCGCTGGGCTTCACCAACATCAAGGTCGAGCAGTTCGCCAAGCCGTCCTGGACGCGCGGCGAGGAGAGCGGCGAGCTGGTCGCGCCCTATCCGATGAAGCTGAACGTCCTGGGCCTGGGCCGGACGGTCCCGACCCCGCCCGAAGGGATCGAGGCCGACGTCGCTCTCTTCCGCACCTTCGCCGATCTGGTCGCCGCGCCGGAAAGCGCCGTGAAGGGC
Organism: Caulobacter sp. X; assembly: GCF_002742635.1. Taxonomy (NCBI): domain Bacteria; kingdom Pseudomonadati; phylum Pseudomonadota; class Alphaproteobacteria; order Caulobacterales; family Caulobacteraceae; genus Caulobacter; species Caulobacter sp. X. The sequence goes on from NZ_PEGF01000002.1 coordinate 1,199,462, forward strand.
AAGATCGTCGTCATCACCCAGCCGATGGTCCGCACCCAGGACGCCTCGGGCTACGGCGTCGCGGGCATTTCGCGTCGCGCCGGCCCGACCGAGGCCGCCAAGCGCGGCGCGGTCGCGATCCTGATCCGCTCGATCTCGACCTCGGACTCGACCGTGCCGCACACGGGCGTCACCGCCTTTGGCCCGGACGTCGTCACCGTGCCGTCGGCCGCCATCGGCGTGCCGGAGGCCGAACAGCTGGAGCGTCTGGCCAAGAAGGGCCCGCTGCGCATCAAGCTGAAGCTGGCCTCGACCACCGATCCCAACGACGTGGCCTGGAACATCTCGGGCGAGATCAAGGGCTCGGAGAAGCCGGACGAAGTGATCGTCATCGGCGGCCACCTCGACAGCTGGGACGTCGGCACCGGCGCGCTCGACGACGCCACCGGCATCGCCATCACCACCGCGACCGCCAAGCTGATCGGCGATTTGCCGAAGCATCCCAAGCGCACGATCCGCGTCGTGATGTTCGGCTCGGAAGAAAGCGGCGGTTCGTCGGAAGCCTATCTGGCCGCGCACAAGGACGAGGTCGCCAAGATCGTGCTGGCCGGCGAGAGCGACGAGGGCGCCGACAACATCTTCGCGCTGAAGCTGCCGGCCGGCGCGCAAGGCACGCCGTTCGCCACCACGGTGGCCAACGTCTTGTCGCCGCTGAAGATCATCGTGTCGCGCGATCCGGCCCGCGGCGGCGGCGCCGACATCTCGGGCCTGGAGCAGGCCGGCGTTCCGTCGGTCGAGATGCGCCAGGACGCCAGCCGCTACTTCGACTACCACCACACCATGGATGACACCCTCAACAAGGTGCGCCCGAATGAACTGGCCCAGAACGTCGCCGCCTGGACCAGCCTGATCTATCTGGTCGCCGACAGCGACATCGACTTCCGCGCCTTGAAGCCGGCCGGCGCGCCGGCCCCGGCGGCGTCGCACTAAGGTCTACCACCAAGGCTCTCCCTTCCCCCTCGATGGGGGAAGGGTAGGGATTGGGGGTGTTGGCACGGCCTGTCCGCCTCTCTAGGAAGGGCGCTAAGGCGTCCGAAGCGGCGCGATCACCCCCACCCAACCCTCCCCCATCGAGGGGGAGGGCTTCTTAGAGCGCCAAATGACCGACCAGCCTCTCTCCGGCCGCCACATCGCCGTCCTGCTGGGCGGTCCCTCGTCGGAACGCAAGGTCAGCCTGGTCTCGGGCGCCGCCTGCGCCGACGCGCTGGAGCGGCTGGGGGCCAAGGTCACGCGGATCGACGCAGGGCCCGACATCGCCCAGGTGCTGACGGCGACCAAGCCGGACCTCGTCTTCAACGCCTTGCACGGCGAATGGGGCGAGGACGGCTGCGTCCAGGGCGTGCTGGAGACGCTGAAGCTGCCCTACACCCACTCGGGCGTGCTGGCCTCGGCCCTGGCGATGGACAAGGCCAAGGCCAAGGCTGTCTTGGCGGCGGCCGGCGTCGTCGTGCCCGGCGGCGGCCTGTTCAACCGTCACGAGGTGGCCCGCGACCACGTCATCCCGCCGCCCTATGTGGTCAAGCCGAACGCCGAGGGTTCCTCGGTGGGCGTGTTCATCGTCAAGGAAGGCGCCAACCGTCCGCCCGAGGAAGTCGGCGCTCCGTCGTGGACCTTCGGCGAGGAGGTCATGGTCGAGCCGTACATTCGCGGCCTGGAACTGGCGGTCGCCGTGATGGGTGAGGCGAATGGTCCCAGAGCCCTCGCGGTTACCGATATTCGTGCATCCACAGGTTTTTATGACTACGAGGCCAAGTACTCGGAAGGCGGCTCGATCCACGTCCTGCCGGCCCCAATCCCTGATGGCGTAAGGGATCGCGCGATGCGGATGGCCGAGTTGGCGCACTCCGCTCTTGGTTGTCGAAGTGTGACTCGGTCCGACCTTCGTTATGACGACATTAACGACATTCTGGTCCTTCTAGAGGTCAATACGCAGCCCGGCATGACTCCGACCTCGCTCGCTCCCGAGCAGGCCGCCCACGTCGGGATTCCGTTTGATCAGTTGGTTCTATGGATCGTGGAGGACGCTTATGCCCGCCGTAACGCGGGGGGGACCGCCTAAGCCTAGGCGACCTCGGGCCGAAGCGCCCGCAAGTCCGAGCAAGGGCCGGGCCGCGCCGCGAGGCGCGCAGCCGGCCGCCAAGCTGCACGCCGCCAAGGGCGTGGGCCTCTCGCCCACGGTCGCCCTGAGCGTCGCGGGCGCGGCTCTGGGCCTCGGACTGGTGGTGATGCTCGCTACAGGACACCGCGCCGAGCGTATCGGCGCGTCGATGGCCCGTGGCGTCGACGGCGCGTTCGCCTCGGCCGGGTTCAAGCTGAAGACGGTCCACATCCGCGGGGCGTCTTCGACCGCCCAGGCCGACATCCTGAAAGCCTCGGGCCTCTATCTCGACCAGCCGACGCTGGGCATGGATCTGGCGGGCGTGCGCCAGCGGGTGCAAGGCGTGGGCTGGGTGAAAGACGTCCAGGTCGTGCGCATGCTGCCCGACACCGTGCTGATCTCCGTCCAGGAGCGGCCGGCGCTGGCGGTCTGGCAGAACCAGGGCCGGATGAAGGTGATCGACGCCGAGGGGCGGGTGATCAACGAGGCCGACCCCGCGCGCTTCCCGCAGCTGCCGCTGGTGGTCGGGCAGGGCGCCGACCAGGCCGCGGGCCTGATCCTGCCGGCGGTGGCCTCGCGTCCGCGCCTTCGGGATCGTCTTGAGGCGATGGTGCGGGTGGACGACCGCCGCTGGGATCTTCGGCTGAAGGACGGATCGCTGATCCAGCTTCCGGCCATTGACGAAGAATCCGCGCTGATTCAATTGGATCAGCTCGACCAGCGGCAGAGAATCCTGGACATGGGTTTCGCGCGGATCGATCTGCGCGACCCCGAAATGGTGGCTGTGAGACCTCGCGACGCGGCGCTGCCTGGGCAGCCCGCGGCCGGCGGGGCGTAATGGACTTGATGGGCTGAGGTGACGATAGCGATGTCGCGAATGGAGGACCGGAAACAGGCTCGCGAGGGCCTGAAGGCGACGCTTGTGCGCCAGCCCGCCATCGCGGCCGTCGATCTGGGCGCGTCGAAGGTGACGTGCTTCATCATGAAGCCCGACGGCATCCACCGTGAGAACCGCACCCTGACGACCTCCGGCGTCGGCTATGTCCAGTCGCGCGGCGTGCGCGGCGGCGCGATCGTCAACCTCGACGAAGCCGCCCAGGCCATCGCCCAGGCCGTCGAGCGCGCCGAGACCGTGGCCGGCGTTAACGTCCAGGGCGTCAGCGTCTGCACCGCCGGCGGCCAGCTGGCCAGCCACCGCGTCCACGCCCAGGTCTCGCTGGGCGCCCGCCCGATCTCTGACGGGGACCTGTCGCGCGCCATCGCCTCGGCCCTGGCCCAGGTGCGCATCCCCGGCCGCAAGCCGATCCATCTGCTGCCGATCGCCTGGTCGGTCGACGGCCAGCGCGGCATCCGCGACCCGCGCGCCATGTTCGGCCGCTCGCTAGGGCTGGAGTTGCTGGTCGTCTCGGTCAACGAGAACATCTTCCACACCCTGGCCCACTGCGTCGAACGCGCTCACTTGTCCTTCGAGGGCATCGTCGCCGCGCCGTTTGCCTCCGCGCTCGCCGCGCTTGAAGAGGACGAGATGGACCTGGGCGCGGTCTGCATCGACATGGGCGGCGGCTCGACCTCGGTGGCGGTGTTCAACAACGGCGCGCTCTGCCACGTCGACAGCCTGGCCGTCGGCGGCGGGCACGTGACTCAGGACATCGCGCGCGGCCTGCAGACCTCGGTGGTCGGCGCCGAGCGCATCAAGACCCTGCACGGCAGCGCCATCGCCTCGGCCAACGAGGACCGCGAGATGATCGAGGCCCCGCCGCGCGGCGACGATCCGGGCGCGGGTCCGGTCATCGCGCCGCGCTCGCTGCTGAAGGGCATCATCCAGCCGCGCGTCGAGGAAACCCTGGAACTGCTGCGCGAGCGCCTGAAGGCCTCGGGCGCGCCGGTCGAGCCGGGCGCGGGCATCGTCCTGACCGGCGGCGCCAGCCAGCTGGCCGGCGTGCGCGAAGTGGCCGTGCGCGTCTTCGATCGTCCGGTTCGCCTGGGCCGTCCGCGTCGGGTGCCGCACCTGGCCGACGCCGCCTCGGGCCCGGCCTTCTGCGCGGCCGCCGGCACGTTGCACCGGACGGCCTTTGGTCCGCGCGAAGCCGTCTCGTCCAAGGCCCTGGCCGGCGGCGTGGCCCGCAAGCGTCCGCTGGATCCGAACGCCAGCCCCATCTCGCGCGCCGCCGCCTGGCTGCGCGACAACCTCTAGGTCGAGGCCGCTTCGACCTTCAAACCTTAAGCGTGATTAACTCTACTGTTTAACTTTAAAGGCCCCTCCGAGCACCTCGGACGGGCCTTTTTTGCTGCTCAAAGCGTGGCTATTCGCCAGAATAGAGACTCAGCGGCGTTCGGTCGCAGATGTCTGTGGACGCTGTCCGGGCCCTTGGTTCGCTTGGGTTTTCTGTTGATAGACCACAATTTATCCCAAGGCCGCGCTCGACCAGACCCCGACTCAGATTATGCAGTTAACTGCCGATTAACGATGGTGGTTGTTCTGTTAACACGATCGTCGAGGCATCCCCGGCGATTGGGTGTCGCCGAGGTCTAATTTGACGATTTCGGCGTAAGGACGCGAGGGTCCCATGGCTATTTCTCTTTCCGCGCCGCGTACGACCGAGCTGAAGCCGCGCATCGTGGTCTTTGGGGTCGGCGGCGCTGGCGGCAACGCCGTGAACAACATGATCGAGGCGGGCCTCGAGGGTGTCGAGTTCGTGGTGGCCAACACCGACGCTCAGCAGCTGCAGTTCGCCAAGACCGATCGGCGGATCCAGCTGGGCGTGCAAGTGACGCAAGGCCTGGGCGCCGGCGCGCACCCGGAAGTGGGCATGAGCGCCGCGGAAGAGTCCTTCCCGGAGATCGGCGAGCACCTCGACGGCGCGCACATGGTCTTCATCACCGCCGGCATGGGCGGCGGCACCGGAACCGGCGCGGCCCCGATCATCGCCAAGTGCGCCCGCGAGCGCGGCATCCTGACCGTCGGCGTCGTGACCAAGCCCTTCCACTTCGAAGGCCGTCACCGCATGCGCCTGGCCGATAGCGGCATCCAGGAGCTGCAGCGCTACGTCGACACCCTCATCGTCATCCCGAACCAGAACCTGTTCCGCGTCGCCAACGAACGCACGACCTTCGCCGAAGCCTTCGGCATGGCCGACCAGGTCCTGCACTCGGGCGTCCGCTCGATCACCGACCTGATGGTCCTGCCGGGCCTGATCAACCTCGACTTCGCCGACGTCCGCACGGTCATGACCGAGATGGGCAAGGCGATGATGGGAACCGGCGAGGGCACCGGCGAAGACCGCGCCCTGATGGCCGCTCAGAACGCCATCGCCAACCCGCTGCTGGACGAAGTCTCGCTGAAGGGCGCCAAGGCCGTGCTGGTCAACGTGACCGGCGGCATGGACATGACCCTGCTGGAAGTCGACGAGGCCGCCAACGCGATCTCGGACCAGGTCGATCCGGAAGCCAACATCATCTTCGGCGCGGCCTTCGATCCGTCGCTGGAAGGCGTGATCCGCGTGTCGGTGGTCGCCACCGGCATGGACGGCGCCTCGATCGCCCAGATCGAGCCCAAGCCGGTCACCCGCAACACCACCACCCAGCCGCTGATCGCCGACACCACCCGTCCGGCGCCGCAGCCGGAACCGGCCCGTCCGACCGCCCGATACGAAGCCGCGCGTCCCGCGGAGCGTCCCTCCGCGGCGTTCTCGTCGGCCTTCGCCCCGGAACCCGCGCCGGCCCCGGCTCCCGAGCCCGAGATCGTCATGTCGGCCCCTCAGCCGGAGCCGGAAGCCGAGCTCTACTATGAGGAGCCGACCGTAGCTGAAGAACCGCGCGTGGCCCAGCCGGCGGCCCGGCAAGTGAACCGCATCGTCGACCCGCTGGTCGATGAGGTCGCCGACGAGCCGCTGTTCCCGGAAACCGGCAACTACTACGAAGAGCGTCGTCCGCAAAAGCAAGGCGGCTGGCTCTCGATGTTCGGCGGCGGTCGTCAACGCTACGAGCAGCAGGCCTCGGCCCCGCAGCCGCAAGCCCGCACCACCCAGAGCGTTCGCCCGCAGCTGGCGCCGGTGGAAACGCCGCAGACCGACGATGGCGAGGACCTGGAAATCCCGTCCTTCCTGCGTCGCCTGGCCAACTGAAAGGCGGACCCCAAACGGGGACCTCGATAACTCAAACGCCCCGGAGGAAACTCCGGGGCGTTTTGCTTTAGCGGCGCCGCGCATACTGTTCGCCGGCCATCTGGAAGAAGCCGTCCATGACCCAGCGCATGAAGGAAATCGCCGACGAGATCGTCGGCCTCCAGGCGGAACTTGACCGCGAGATCGAGCGGCGGCGCAGGGCGCTAGGCTGGACCCTTTCCGAGAAGATCGGCGAGTTCGAAATGGGCGTGGCGGCCCAGCATCGCCGGTTGCGGCTGAACCTGGTCAAGTTCTTTGGCCGCACCTCGCCCGCCGTCGTATTGACCGCGCCGGTGATCTATTCGCTGATCATTCCGCTCCTGCTCGTCGACGTATGGGTCAGCGCCTATCAGGCGATCTGCTTTCGCGCCTATGGCATCCCGAGGGTCCAGCGTCGCGATTACATCGCGCTCGACCGTGATCGGCTGGGCTATCTGAATGTGATCGAGCGGCTCAATTGCACCTTCTGCGGCTACGCCAACGGCGTGATCGGCTATGTGCGCGAGGTGGCCAGTCGGACCGAGCAGTACTGGTGCCCGATCAAGCATGCCGTGAAGGTCACTGACCCGCATCGGCGCTATTACGAATTCCTGGAATTTGGCGACGCCGAGGGCTATCGCGCCCGGCTGAACGATTTCCGCGCCAGGCTGCGTGATGACACGCCGCCGGCGGCGCCGAACTGAACTCGAAAGCTGCGCATCACACCGAAGGCGGTGTATCTTGGCGCCATCTGCCAACTTTCGGCGTAATCCGGTCACGATGAAGCTGACGCGAACCGATCGAAAGATCCTCCAGATCCTGCAGCAGGACGGCAAGATCTCGAATGTCGAGTTGGCCGAGCGGGTGGGGCTGTCGCCCAGCCCATGCCTGCGACGAGTCAAACAACTGGAGGCTTCCGGTCTGATCAGCGGCTATGTCGCGCTGCTGGACCGGCGAAAGGCCAAGTTGGATGTCCTGGCCTATGTCGAGGTGCAGGTCGACCGCCACAGCGAGGAGGCCGCCGAGGCCTTCAAACAGGCCGTTTTGCGCGAGCCCGAGGTGGTCGGCTGCTACGTGATGACCGGCGGCTACGACTACCTTCTGAAGGTCGCCGTGCCCAATCTCGACGCCTATGCCGACTTCACCATGAAGCGCCTGCTGAAGATGCCGGCGGTCAAGGACATCCGCTCCTCGTTCGTGCTCGACACGCTTAAGGATTCCACGGCCCTGCCGCTGGACTATCTCGACTGATCACTTTGACGATAATCAAGCGTCCATATTGGCATGATGTGACCTGAATGACGTTTAAGCCGGTCATGATCGCCACGTTCTGACTTCGCCTTCGCGATAAGCTGCCCGCTCTCGTCTTTTTGGAGCGGCCGCATGCTCGTCCTGGATCGCAAGCCCGTCACCGCCGCGCCGGCGTCGCCCATGCGGCCGGCCCTCGAGGGCGTCCAGGCCTACAAGTCCGGCATGACCCTGGCCGAGGCGGGCAAGCGGACGGGGCGGTCCCAGTTCTCAAAGCTGGCCAGCAACGAGAACCTGCTGGGCGCCAGCCCCGAGGTCGCCGCGGCCGTCGCGGCCGCCATCGCCGAGCCCGAGCTCTATCCGGATCCCTATTGCGAGACGCTGCGCGCCGCGATCGGCGGCCGCCTGGGCGTCGACCCGCAGCGTGTCGTGGTCTCGCCGGGCTCCGAGGCCCTGATCGACTACCTGTTCCGCGCGGTGCTGCACCCGGGCGACGCGATCCTGCTGTCCAGCCCGACCTTCCCGGCCTACGACATCTTCGCCCGCTGCGCCGAGGCTCGGATTGTCGATGTGCCGCGCCTGGCCAACTTCGACCTCGACGTGCCCGCCTTCAAGGCCGCGGCGGCGCGGGGCCCGAAGCTGCTGGTCCTGTGCACGCCGAACAACCCGACCGGCAACGCCCTGAGCGCCTCGGACATCGAGGACATCCTGTCGGTCACGCCGCGCTCGACCCTCGTTTTCGTCGACGAGGCCTATCGCGAGTATCACGAGGCCTTCGACACCTTCGCCCTGCTGGACGCCTGGGGCGGTCCCTGGGTGTCGGCCCGCACCTTCTCAAAGGCCTATGGCCTGGCTGGCATGCGCGTGGGTTACGGGATCGCTTCGTCGGCCGAGCTGGTCGGCTATCTGGATCGCCTGCGCCCGGCCTTCAACGTCACCGCCGTCAGCCAGGCCGCCGCCCTGGCCGCCTGGAACGACCAGGAACACTTGGCCCGCACCGTCGCCCTCACCATCGCCGAACGCCGCCGCGTCGAGGCCGCGCTGGCCGACCTGGGCGTGGAGCACACCCGCAGCGAAGCCAATTTCGTCTTCCTGCGCGCGCCGGCGGGGCCCGACGCGACCGCCACGCGTTTGTTGCAGGAGGGGCTGATCATCCGCCCGACGCCGGTCGCCGGCGGCTGGGTCCGGATCACCATCGGCCGCCCCGCCGACAACGACGCCCTGATCGCCGCCTTGCCGACGGCGCTGGCGAAATAAGAAGCCTCTAGGGAGAGAACCGCCATGACCCTCGTCACCGACCAGAACCCCCTGGGCCTCGACGGCTTCGAGTTCGTCGAGTTCACCAGCCCCGATCCGGCCGCCATGAAGGCGCTGATCGAGCAACTGGGCTTCGTCGCCGCCAGCAAGCACCCGACCAAGGCCGCGACCCGCTACAAGCAGGGCCGCATCAACCTGATCGTCAACGAGGAGGCGGCCGGCCAGGTCGCCGACTTCCGCGCCGGGCACGGTCCCTCGGCCAACGGCATGGCCTTCCGCGTGGAGAACGCCGAGCAGGCCTACGCCGACGCGATCAAGCGCGGCGCCAAGCCCGCCGACGCCAGCCGCTCGCTGCTGGGCGAGGGCGCCAAGGTGCTGGAAGGCATCGGCGGCTCCTTGCTCTACCTCGTCGACCGCTATGGCGACGCCGGCACCATCTATGACAGCTGGGAGCAGGTGCCGGGCGCGGCCCTGGCCGAGGCCAAGAACAATGTCGGCCTCGACCTGCTGGACCACCTGACTCACAACGTGAAGCGCGGCCAGATGCGCACCTGGTCGACGTTCTACAATCAGGTCTTCGGCTTCGAGGAGCAGAAGTATTTCGACATCAAGGGCCAGGCGACCGGCCTGTTCAGCCAAGCGATGATCGCGCCCGACAAGGCCATCCGCATCCCGCTGAACGAGAGCCAGGACGACAAGAGCCAGATCGAGGAGTTCATCCGCCAGTACAATGGCGAGGGCATCCAGCACCTGGCCCTGACCACGGACAACATCTACGACACCGTCGAGAAGCTGCGCGCCCGGGGCGTGAAGCTGCAGGACACGATCGAGACCTATTACGAGCTGGTCGACAAGCGCGTCCCCGGCCACGGCGAGGACCTGGAGCGCCTGCGCAGGAACCGCATCCTGATCGACGGCGCGGTGGGCGAGGAAGGCCTGCTGCTGCAGATCTTCACCGAGAACCTGTTCGGCCCGATCTTCTTCGAGATCATCCAGCGCAAGGGCAACGAAGGCTTCGGCAACGGCAACTTCCAGGCCCTGTTCGAGAGCATCGAGCTCGACCAGATCCGCCGCGGGGTGATCACGGTCGACGCTTGAGGCGAGCCTCGAAGATACTCTTCGGCGTCATCCCGGCCGAAGCGTAGCGTAGAGCCGGGACCCAGGGGCGACAGAGCGCCGCGCGCGCCACTTCTGGGTCCCGGATAGCCTCTTCGAGGCTTCCGGGATGACATGGGATAAGTGCTGAGCAAGGCACGGGAACGCACATGGACCTCCGCTACCAAACCGGCTTCGGCTCCTATTTCGAGACCGAGGCGCATCCCGGCGCCCTGCCGGTGGGCCAGAACTCGCCGCAGAAGGTTCCTTTCGGCCTCTATGCCGAGCAGCTGTCGGGCTCGGCGTTCACCGCGCCACGCCACGAGAACCGCCGTAGCTGGCTCTATCGACTTCGGCCGAGCGCCGGGCATGGGCCTTACAGGCCCTATGCGCAGGACAAGCTGGTCTCGACCTTTTCCGGGCCCGTGACGCCCAACCGCCTGCGCTGGAGCCCGCTGGAGATCCCGGCCGCGCCGACCGACTTCGTCGACGGCCTCGTCACCCTGGCCGGCAACGCCGACGCCGCCACGCTGTCGGGCGTCGGCGTCCATGTCTATCTGGCCAACGCCTCGATGAAGAACCGGGTGTTCTACGACGCCGATGGCGAGCTCTTGATCGTGCCGCAGATGGGCGTGCTGACCCTGGTCACCGAGTTCGGCGCGCTGACCGCCGGTCCGGGTCACATCGCCGTCATCCCGCGCGGCGTGCGCTTCCGGGTCGAGGTCGAGGGGCCCGCGCGCGGCTATGTCTGCGAGAACTACGGCGCGCCCTTCCGCCTGCCGGAGCTGGGCCCGATCGGCGCCAACGGCCTGGCCAATCCGCGCGACTTCGAGACGCCGGTGGCGGCCTTTGAGGACGTGGAGGCGCCGACGCAGGTGATCCAGAAGTTCCAGGGCGCGCTTTGGGCGGCCGAGTGGGATCACAGCCCCTTGGACGTCGTGGCCTGGCACGGCAATCTCGCGCCCTACCGCTACGACCTGTCGCGGTTCAACACGATCAATACGGTCAGCTTCGACCACCCCGATCCGTCGATCTTCACGGTCCTGACCTCGCCCAGCGATACGCCAGGCGTGGCCAACTGCGACTTCGTGATCTTCCCGCCGCGATGGATGGTGGCCGAGCACACCTTCCGCCCGCCGTGGTTCCATCGAAACGTGATGAGCGAGTTCATGGGGCTGGTCCACGGCGCCTACGACGCCAAGGAGGGCGGCTTTGTCCCGGGCGGGGCGTCCCTGCACAACTGCATGAGCGACCACGGCCCCGACGTCGCCAGCCATCGCAAGGCCACCGAGGCCGAACTGGCCCCGCACAAGATCGACGGGACCCTGGCCTTCATGTTCGAGAGCCGCTGGGTGATCCGGCCGACGAAGTTCGCGCTGGAGACTTCGGCGCTTCAGGACGACTATGACGCCTGCTGGTCGGGCTTCCCCAAGGCTCGCCTCGTCTAACAACAACAAGAAGGAAGCGCCGATGAAGCTCGCGTCTCTCAAGGGCGGCCGCGACGGCCGGCTGGTGGTGGTCTCCAACGACCTCGCCTGGTTCACCGACGCCGGCACGGTCGCGCCGACCCTGCAGGCCGCCCTCGACAACTGGGAGCATTGCGAGCCGCTGCTGCGCGGCCTGGCCGAGAGTCTCGAGCACGGGGCCGTGCCGCGCGAGCGCTTCCACGAGCACGACGCCGCCAGCCCCTTGCCGCGCGCCTATCAGTGGGTCGACGGCAGCGCCTACGTGAACCACGTGCAATTGGTGCGGAAGGCGCGCGGCGCCGAGATGCCCGAGAGCTTCTGGACCGATCCGCTGATGTATCAGGGCGCGTCGGACGGCTTCCTCAATCCGCGCGATCCGATCCCGCTGGCTGACGCCAGCTGGGGCTGCGACCTGGAGGGCGAGGTGGCCGTGATCACCGGCGACGTGCCGCTGGGCGCCAGCCGCGAGGAGGCCCTGGCCGCCATCCGCCTGGTCATGCTCTGCAACGACGTCAGCTTGCGCAACCTGATCCCCGCCGAGCTCGCCAAGGGCTTTGGCTTCCTGCAGTCCAAGCCGGCCAGCGCTTTTTCGCCCGTCGCCGTGACCCCTAGCGCTCTCGGCGAGGCGTGGAAGGACGGCAAGTTGCACGGCGCGCTTCTGGTCGAGCTGGACGGCAAGGACTTCGGCCGCGCCGACGCCGGCGTCGACATGACCTTCGACTTCGGGACCCTGGTGGCGCACGCGGCCAAGACGCGGTCGCTCAGCGCCGGGACGATCGTCGGCTCGGGCACGGTCAGCAACCGCGACGCCGACGGCGGCCCCGGCAAGCCGATCAGCGAGGGCGGGCTGGGCTATTCGTGCCTGGCGGAGCTCCGCACCGTCGAGACCATCCTGCACGGCGCGCCCAAGACGCCGTTCTTGCTGGGCGGCGACACGATCCGCATTGAGATGAAGGACGCCAAGGGCCACTCGATCTTCGGCGCCATCGAACAGACGGTCGAGCGGATTTGAGCGAGGAGGCCGCTATCGCCATCGGCAGGATTTGGGAGACGCGCGCCGGGATCAATCTCGGCCCGCTGGACCTGATCAAGGATGGCGGCGCGCGCAACTACGTGCTGCAGATCGGCGACAAGCGTTTCCACGGCTTCGTGGTGCGCAAGGGCGAGGCGGTGTTCGGCTATGTCGATCGCTGCCCGCACGCCGGCCTCCCGCTGGCGCAGGCGTTGGATCAGTACCTGACCCCTGACGGCGGCCTGATCGCCTGCTCCTGGCACGGCGCGGTGTTCACGGTGGAGGAGGGCGCCTGCGTCGGCGGGCCTTGCGTGGGGGCCAAGCTCGCGCCCTGGCCGGTCGAGGCGCGGGAGGGGCGAGTGTTCACCGCATGACCCAAAAAAGAACGGCCGCCTTCCAGGAGGAGAAGGCGGCCGAGTCATTGGGAGGAAACGCCCGAAAGGGCTGAGTTCCATATAGCTGTTTGAATCGCGCCCGACAACGTTGTCAGGAAAATTATTTCGCGGAACGGTGAAATCGCATCCGGCACCGGACCGGCGTCTGGTTTCGCCGATCCGGAATGAGAGTTCAGCCGCTTACTTCTTCTTCGCCGCCTGGACCTCGATCTCGACCAGCATGCCGTCCTGGACCAGCGAGGTGATCTGGCTGGTGATGCGGGCGGGCTTGTTGGGCTGGGTCGCGGTGCCGAAGTAGGTCTTGTAGCCCTCCATCATGCCGACGAAGTCCATCTTGCCCTCCTTGGCGGGGTCGCCGACCAGCAGAACGCGCATCATCACGACGTCGGCCATGGTCGCGCCCTGGGTCTTCAGCGCAGCCTCGATGCGGCCCAATACGCCGAGGGTCTGGGTCTTGGTGTCGCCGAACTTGGCGACGCCCGTGGCCTTGTCGTCGATGACCGGCGGGGTCATGCCCGAGACATAGATGGTGTCATAGCCGGCCGGCACGGTGACGACGCTGGCGATCGGCGACTTGGGGTCGCCGCCGCGGACGATGTCTTGGGCGTGGGCGGCGCCGGCGAGGGCGCAAAGGCCGGCGGCGAGGGCGATCAGGCGTTTCATGGGTCTTCTCCCTTTAGAATGAGGTCAGTGGGCCTGCAGGCCGCGCGCGTTGGCCTGAGCCTTGGCGGCCGCGCGGGCGGCGGCGACGTCGGCCGGCTTGATCCCGGGGGCCTTGTTGCTCCAGGACGAGCGGACATAGGTCAGGATGGCCGCCAGGTCGGCGTCGGACAGGTCGTCCTTGAAGGCGGGCATGCCGGCGCGGCCGTTCAGCACCGTCGTGATCACCACCTTGGGCGGACCTTTCACGAGCACGGAACCGTCCAGCGGCGGGAAGGCGCCCTTGACGCCCTTGCCGGTGGCCTGGTGACAGGCCGAGCAGTTGTCCATGAACAGCGACTTGCCGTCGGCGGACGCCATGGCCGGCGCGGCGAGGCCACCGACGAGCGCCAAGGCGGCGAGGCGATAAGCGAAGGTCATACGTTTCCCCGGTGGTTTCTTAGGCTTGCTGGACGCGGGCGTGGATCTTGGCGATCTGCTGCCAAGCCGACTCGATCGCGCCGGCCTGCCACCCGCCCAGGTAGCTCAGGTGCTCGCCGGCCAGATAGAGGCGACCGTCGGGCTCACAGAGAACGGGATAGGCTTCCTTGCGGCCAGTCGGGCTCCATTCGGCCCAGCCGCCCAGATTGTACTCCGCCAGGTGCCAGCTGAACGAGAAGGCGTTCTCGAAGCTCTCGGCGTATTCGGGGAAGATCTTCTGGCCAGCGGCGACGGCGAAAGCCGCGCGGTCGGCGGGGCTCTTGGCGCTGATCTTGGCCGCTTCGCCGCCGAACGCGTAGTAGCCCAGCAGCACGCCCTTCTGCCCCTGCCAGCCGTACGAGGGCAGGGTGATCGAGTTGATGCCCGGCAGGTCCGTATAGACGTGGCCGCCGTAGATGTGGTGCTTCTCTTCCCAGAAGCGGTTCTTCATCTGCAGGCCGATCTTGTTGACCGGCGCATAGGAGACGCCCGACATCGCCGCCTTGAATGGGGCCGAGGCGTCGAGGTCGATCTGCTTCAACACGCTGAGCGGGATGGTGCACAGGCAGTAGTCGGCGGTGACCTCGCCAGCCTTGCCGTCGGCGCCCTTGAACGAGACGGTCACGCCGCTGGGGGACTGCTTGATCTTCTCGACGACCGTCGAGTAGCGGATCATCGGGCCGACCTGCTTTTCGAAGGCCTTGGCGATCTGGTCCATGCCGCCGATCGGCTGCAGCATGGTGCGCTGCTGCTCGTAGCCGGTGACCGAACTCAGGACGCGCCAGGCGTTGCTGTCGAGCACGTCCTTGAAGGCGAACGGCGGCAGCTCCTTGCCGGGACCCGGATCGACGCCGGCGCCGGGGTGCACCGAGAAGCCGCGGCCTTCGGTGCCCTTGTAGGTCAGGTCCGTCTTCGACAGGCGACCTTCGTTGACCAGGTAGGCGATGAACTTCTCGCGATCGAGGCCCGAGAGCGGGGCGTCGAGCTGGCCCTGGCTGGCGGCCTTGGCGACCACCTCGGCCGTATAGCCGCGGATGTCGGCGGCGATCTCGCCCTTGCGCACCGGCTTGCCGGCCAGCGGGCCCGAGGCCTTCTCGAAATAGACGTAGGAGGCGTCGTTGTCGTTGACGAAGCTCTCCAGCGGCACGCCGAACTGCTTGGTGTAGTGCAGGGTCGAGCGGTGGTGATACGGGATCCGCCAGGGACCGTGGTTGATGTAGTGGCCCTCGTCGAACTCGCAGGTCTGGCTGTTGCCGATCAGGTCGGTGTGCTTGAAGCCCTTGCGCGCGGTCTGGCAGCGACCGCCGGCGAACGAGCGGGCCTCCAGCACCTGCACCTGATAGCCGGCCTTGCTGAGCTCATAGGCGGCGGTCATGCCCGCCAGGCCCGCGCCCAGGATGATGATCTTGGTGTTCTTGGCACCGCCCTTCAGCTCGGCCGGCAGCTCGGTGGCCGAGGCTTGGGAGAAGCCGAGGGCCTCCATGCCCGACAGCACCAGCGACATGCCGCCGACCGCGGCCAGGCTTTCGAAGAAACGCCGACGCGTGAGAACGCCACCCGTCGTTACAGCATCCAATCCGCTCATCAATCCCCGCCCTTGTCTTTGGCCGAACGGCGATCCCGCGTTCGGCGTCGCGCCGGCCGCACTGACCGGAACGGACGGTATCTCGAAATTCACGCCTGCGCGGCGCAATCCGTTTTCAGTCGAGACGTGGACTGACATCTTGGACGCCTGACCATTGGGCGCCTGGGGCAGGCTTTGAGCGATCGATGGGCGAGGCGGAAAGATCGGGCCGGACTCGCCGAATCCTTGTTTTCCTCGTGCGCCCGCGCCGCGTCATGGAGCCTGATGATCTTGTCCGCACCCGCCCTTCGCCTGCGTCTCGCCCGACCCGAGGACATGCCGGTCTTGTCGACCCTCATGGATCGGGCGATCGGCGAACTGCTGCCGGCCTTCCTGCCGCCCGAAGGCGTCAAGGCGTCCTATGAGGTGATGGGGCTGGACACGCAGCTCATCGCCGACGGGACCTATTTCGTCGTGGAGGATGGCGAGGAAATCGCGGGCTGCGGCGGTTGGAGCCGCCGGGCCACGTTGTTCGGCGGCGACCATTCGGTGGGGCGCGACGCGGCACTGCTGGATCCCGCCAAGGACGCGGCGCGGGTGCGGGCCATGTACACCCACCCCGATCACACGCGGAAAGGCGTCGGGCGGATGATCCTCGACGCTTGCGAGACCGCCGCGCGAAGTGAAGGCTTTACGCGCGCCGAGATGGCCGCGACCATGGGCGGCGTCCCGCTGTACCGCGCCTGCGGCTATCACGACATCGAGCCGTTCGAGGCCGAGACTTCGTCCGGCTACCGCGTGCCGCTGATCCGGATGGGCAAGGCGCTCTGACACCAAAGCAAAAGGGGCGGACCTTTCGATCCGCCCCTTCGCGTTGGCTTCCGGACTCTCGCTTAGAACGAGAAGGTCAGGCGACCATAGTAGTAGCCGCCGTTGATGCCGTAGGGCGAGAACGACGGATATTGGGTGACGCAGCCGCCGCCGGAGGCGACGCAAGCGGCCTGATAGGCGGCCGTGAACTTGTCCGGATACTTGTTGAACAGGTTGTTGGCCCCGATCGCGGCGACGACGCCCTTCGGGAACTTGTACGAGAGCTCCGCGTCGGTGATCGCCGTGGCGCTGGCCACGGTGTTCAGGAGCGGACCGGTGCCGGGATCGGAAAGGGCCGACGCCTTGCCGTAGAAGGTCTCGGTCACGTTCAGGGTCAGCTTGCGGTAGCTGTAGAGGCCGTTCAGGCCGACCTTGTACTTCGGCGCAGCCTTCTCGAGCAGCGAGGCGGCGTTGCCGGCGAACAGGACCTGACCGGTCGGGAAGGCGGTGCTGGTGACGCCCAGGGCGGTCGGCGCCGACTTGACCTTGGTGATCTTGGTCTTGTTGACGTTGCCGCTCAGGGTCCAGTCGATCCGGCCATAATCGCCAAGCTCGGTGGGGTAGGAGATCACCACGTCGATGCCCTGGGTCCGGGTGTCCAGGCCGTTCGAGAAGATGTTGATGCCGGTGCTGGTCACCGTGCTGTCCAGCACGTTGCCGTTGGCGGCGATCGCGGCGTTGACGTTCGGGTTGACGATCACGCCGTTACGTATGCCGTAGACCGAGCTGGAGCCGAAGATCCGGTCCTTGAGCTTGATCTGGTAGGCGTCGATCGTGGCCGTCAGCTTGGGCAGCGGATGGGCCACGACGCCGAGGCTGAGGTTGGTCGACTTCTCGGGCTTCAGCTTGTCGATGCCCAGCAGACGCGCGGCGCTGGAGTTCGGGGCCAACTGCACAAAGGCGCTGGTCGGCGAGACGTTGGTGGCCGAGTAGAAGGACTCCGCCAGGGTCGGCGCGCGGAAGCCGGTCGAAACCGTGCCGCGCAGGGCGAACTTCTCGCTGAAGTCATAGCGGCTGGTCAGCTTGGCGACGGTGGTGTCGCCAAAGTCGCTGAACTTCTCGTAGCGCAGGGCCGCGTCGATCTTCCACTCGGTGACCGGCGTGGCGGCGACGTCGGTATAGACGGCCCAGCTGGTGCGGGCGTGGCCGCCGGCGTCGGTCTTCGAGAAGCCCGGATACGACTGCGAGCCTTCCTTGTAGGTCGAGGCCGCGTCGCCCGCGCCGATGCGGTAGGTGTCACGACGCTGCTCGTAACCGAACGCGACGTCCACCGGCGCGGACAGGCCGACGTCGAAGCCGCGGCGGACGTCCAGGTTGTTGGTCCACTGGGTGGTGCCCCAGCTGCCGGCGTGGAACGAGGTCGGGGTGAAGCCCTTGGCCGTCAGGGTCGAGGTGTCGGCGTAGAGGCTGGCGTTGGCCGAGTCTTCGACGCGGACCTCGATGGCGTCCTTGCCGTAGGTCGACGACAGGTCGACGTCCCAGCCGACGACCTTGCCCGACAGGCCGAAGGTCAGGGCGTAGTCGTCTTCGATGATGCGCTCACGAGGGCTGAAGCCCAGCGGGAACGGACGGTCGGCCGCGCCCTGCTTGCCCTGGATGCGATTGTAGCGGCGATAGTTCTCGTAGGCCGAGGCGTCCTTGTGGCCGTAGGTGCCGAACGAATAGAGCTCGAAATCGGCGGGCAGCTCGGCGCCGGCGTTGAAGGCCACGTTCTGCATCCGATACTCGGCGTCGCCCGAGATCAGGTTCAGGTTCGGATAGCCGGGGATCTTGCTCTCGATCGCGTTGTTGGCGGCCGAGTAGCTGGGGCTGGCGGGGTTGAACACCCGCTGGTCAGGCAGGCCGCGGTTCGAGAAGCCGTGATACTTGGCTTCGACCGTCAGGTTCAGGTAGCTGGTCTCGGTCGGCGCCATGCCGATGTTGACCGACCCGCCGGCCGTCTTGCCGCCGCCGTCGAAGTATTCGCCGCCCGTGGCCGAGATCGAGCCGCCCGAGGCGTTCTTCTTCAGGATGATGTTGACGACGCCGGCGATGGCGTCCGTGCCGTACTGGGCGGCGGCGCCGTCGGTCAGCACTTCGATCCGGCCGATGCCGGCCATCGGGATGAAGCCGAGGTCGGCCGCGGCGGCGCCTTGATAGACGCCCGACAGGACCGCGAGGTTGCCGGTGGTGTGGCGGCGCTTGCCGTTGACCAACACCAGGGCCTGGTTGGGCGAAAGGCCGCGCAGGCGGGCCGAAAGGGTCAGGTTGGCGGTGTCGCCGCCGAAGGCCTGGGCGTTGAACGACGGCACCAGATTGGCGAGGCCGAGGCGCAGGTCCACCGTGCCGGTGCGCTCAAGCGTGCTGGTGTCGACGACCTGGACGGGGGCGGGGCTGTCAATGACGCGCAGGCCCGTCTGGCGCGTGCCCGTGACAATGATGGTGTCGACCTCGGTCTGGTCGGGCGGCGTGGCCGCCGCGTCGGCGGCGAAGGCGCTGGCAGAGTATCCGATAGTAACCGACAGGGCGGAAATACCCGCCAACAGTGCGGGTTTAAAACGCCGATTCATAAACTACCCCCTCATTCTGTTTATTAAAGCGATTAGATTCCCTTATCCATGGCGATTTTCTCCCGACGATTATATTTTTTGACGCGGGCACTGAAAAACACCGGCAACTGGCCGATCTATTCATGGGGGGAGAAGTTTCGGCGTTCGGCAATGCGGGGGCGGTCGGAAACGCCGATAACCGCGCCGACGCCCAGCGGGCGCCGTTTTGCGCGGCGGTTAATCTCGGATTTTAGGCAGAACGACGTTTTTGTTCGTGGCCGGAAGTCACGCGGAGCGTGTCCGGGTCCACCCGCTCACGCGCAAAGGCGCATGGGTTCGGCCATCTCGTCGGTCTCTTCGGTCTCGAACAAATCGAAGGCTTCTTCCCACGCGGTGAGGCGGGAATCGCGCAGTTCGGCGTCGTCGGTGACGCGCACGATCTGGTCCTCGCGGTCGTTCCAGACGAGGCCGATGTCGGTGACCCGCTCGGCGTCGCGGCCCAGAAGCAGGAAGATGTCGGCCTTGGCGGCGCGCTCGTGGCTGATCCGGCGCAGGGTGCGGCCGCCGCCCAGGTCGCGATGAATGTCGGCATAGTCGAGCACGGCCGAGATCATGGCGGCGTTGACGGGGGCGACGGCCCAGGGGGAACAGGCGAAGCGCGACATCAGGGGCTCCTCTCCAATCTCGACGCTTGAAGATTGTCCGCGCGCTGCGACAGAAACGGTCGTATAAGCTGACGCGATGCGACACGAGAAAGCCACCCGCCTGCTGGATCTGGCCCGGATGCTGGCCGGATCCGCCGAGGGATTGACCCTGGATGAGATGGCCCATGCCCTGGGCGTGGGGCGCCGCACCGCCGAGCGGATGCGCGACGCGGTCTGGACGGCTTTCCCGCAGATGGAGGCGATCGACGATCCGCCGACCAAGCGGTTCCGTATCCCGTCTGGGCTGGACGGCGTGTTCCAGACCCCGACCGCCGAGGAGCTGGCGGCCCTGCGTGGGGCCGCCGACGGCTACAAGGCCTCCGGCGCCGACGCGCGCGCGGCGTCTCTTTATGCGCTCGAGGCCAAGCTGCTGGCCGCGCTGCGCGGCTCGGCGCGCAGACGCGTGGCTCCGGATGTCGAGGCCCTGGTCCAGGCCGAGACCATCGCGATCCACGCCGGCCCCCGTCCGTTCGAGGACGAGGCCGTGCTGGCCGCGATCCGCGCCGCCATCAAGGGTCTTCAGGCGCTGTCGTTCCGCTACGAAGGCGGCAGCACGCCGGGCCGCACGCGCGAGGTGACGCCGCTGGGCGTCCTGTTCGGCCGCAGCAACTATCTGGTGGCGATGGAGGGCAAGGGCGGCAAGCCGCGTTCCTGGCGCCTTGACCGGATGAGCGACCTGAAGGTGCTCGACAGGCCCGCGTCGCCGCCCGAGGACTTCTCGTTGCAGGCCTTCGCCGACGAGAGCTTCGGCATCTATCACGACGAGATTCAGGACGTGATCCTGCGGATCGACAAACGCCGCGCCGAGGACGCCCTGCGCTGGCGCTTCCACGCCACTCAGAAGGTGATCCAGGAGGAGGACGGCTCGGTGGTGGTCACCTTCCGCGCTGGCGGTATGCGCGAACTGTCTTGGCACCTCTTCACCTGGGGCGGCGACATCGAGATCGTCGGGCCCCAGGTCCTGAAGGACATGATGATCCAGGAGCTGCGCGAGGCTGGCCGCGCGCACGGGGCGTGGTAGGGACGGGGATGAACTACCGTCACGCCTTCCACGCCGGCAACTTCGCCGACCTGCACAAGCATACGATCCTGCTGGCCATGCTGTCGGCCTTGCAGGAGCGGAGCGGGGCTTTGTCGGTCATCGACACCCATGCGGGCGCGGGCGCCTATGACCTCTCCGGCGAGATGGCGCGGCGCTCGGGCGAGGCGCAGGCGGGCGTCTTTCGATTGAAGGCGGCCACCGACGCGCCGGCGGTGTTCGGGCCGCTGCTGGCGGCGGTGCTGAAGATCAACAGCGGCCAGGCGGGCGATCTCTATCCGGGCTCGCCCCTGCTGATGGCGCGCGCGCTGCGCAAGGCCGACCGCTACGCGGGCTGCGAGCTGCGGCCCGACGACGCGGTCCTGCTGAGCAAGACTCTGGCTCCGTACGCCAACGCCCAAGCTTTGGAGGCCGACGGCTTCGCCACCGCCGCGGCTCAGGCGGGCAGGGGCGGGCGGGCGTTCGTGATCATCGATCCGCCGTTCGAGCGCCCGGACGACTATGCGCGGATCGCCGAGACCACCCGCGCCGTCCTCAAGCGCGCGCCGGACGCCGCCCTGGCGATCTGGCTGCCGCTCAAGGATCTCGAAACGTTCGACGCCTTCATTCGCGCGATGGAAACCGTCACCAAGGACCTGCTAGTCGCGGAGCTTCGCTTGAGGCCTCTGATCGACCCGATGAAGATGAACGGCAGCGCGATGGTGATGGTCGGAGCGCCCGCCAGCGTCGAGGCGGCGGCTGCTGAAGCCGGCGACTGGATCGCCGCGCGCCTCGGCGAGGCCGGCGGCCGCTCGCGCGTCTGGCGCGCCTGACTTGCAGCTCAGGGCCGCTCCCAGCTTCGCCGAAGCCCTGCCGGTCTGGCTGAAGATCGGCCTGCTGGGGTTTGGCGGTCCCGCCGGCCAGATCGCCCTGCTTCATAAGGAGGTGGTCGAGTCCCGCGACTGGATCGACGAGGACGAGTTCGCCCGGGCCCTGAGTTTCTGCATGCTCCTGCCTGGGCCAGAGGCCCAACAGCTGGCGACCTGGCTGGGCTGGCGTCTGCATGGCGTCCGAGGCGGCGTCGCGGCGGGTCTGCTGTTCGTCCTGCCGGGGCTGCTGGTGATGCTGGGGCTATCGGCCCTCTACATCGTCCACGGCCGTTCGGACTGGGCCGCGCCCGTGTTGCTGGGGCTGAAGGCGGCGGTGGTGGCGCTGGTGCTGCAAGCGCTGCTGAAGATCGGCAAGCGGGCGGTAAAGGATCGGATGTCGGCCTTCGTCTGCGGCGTGGCCTTCGCCCTGCTGGCCTTCACGACCGCGCCATTTCCCCTGGTGGTGCTGTGCGCGGGCCTGCTGGGCTGGCTGACGGCCAAGGACGCCGTCGAGCCCGTCGCCGCGCCCGCGGCGCCGAGGAAGGGGCAGGGGCGCACCGCCGTGGCTTGCCTCGTCCTGTGGCTTGCGCCGATCGGTCTGGCCTGGCTGCTGGCGCCCGGCTCGACCCTGGCCTGGATGGGCCTGGCGTTCGGCGGCCTCGCCGCGATCAGCTTCGGCGGCGCCTATGCGGCCTTGGCCTATCTGGGGCAGGCGGCCGGGGCGTTCGGCTGGCTGTCGGCGACCCAGATGCTGGACGGCCTGGGCCTGGCCGAGACCACGCCTGGGCCGCTAATCCTGGTCTTCGTCTTTGTCGGCTTCGTCGGCGCCTTCCAGACCGCGCCGCCGGAGTGGGCCTGGGTCCTGGCGGTGCTGGGCGGGCTGATGGCCGCCTGGACCACCTTCGCGCCGTCGTTCCTCTGGATCTTCGCGGGCGGGCCCCTGTTCGAGCGCTGGGGCCGTCGGCCGCGTCCCGCGCGCGCCCTGGCGCTGATCTCGGCCGCGGCCGTCGGCGTCATCGGCCAACTGGCCCTGTGGTTCGCCCTGCACCTGCTGTTCCGCTCGGGCCACACGTTGGAGGCGGGGCTCCTGCGGATCCTTCTGCCCGATCTCGCGAGCCTGGACTATGCGGCGCTGGGCCTCGTGGCCCTGGCCTTGGCCTTGATGAGCCGCCTGCCGATGCTGGCGATGATCGCGGTTCTGATCATCGCGGCGGTGCTGCTGAGGGCGATCGGACTAGGTTGACGTAACGTTATTATTTTCGCGCTTGCGAACGCGGTTTCTGTGTTATGCTGCGATGCACAAAATCGCGGTAGCCAGGAGCGCCCCCATGGTTTCCTCGTCCTCCCTTTTTCCTGATTTCAATACCGACAAGATCGAGCCGCAGACCGCGCCTCGCTTCGTGGTCGGCGCGGCCTCGCCGCTGTGGCTGATGTTCGGCGGCGCGGCAGCCGCCGGCGCGGCCTACTGGTGGTGGGCCTCGCGCTGGCGCGAGGCGGTGAACCTCGAAGCCGTGCTGGCCCTGGCGCCGGAACCCGTCGCGCCCGCCGTCGAGGCGGAAGCGATCCTTGAGACCCCTCCCGAGCCGGTGGTCGAAGCGGTGGCCGAGGCGGTCGAGACGGCGGAGGTGTTGCTGGACGCGGCCGAGGACGCTGTCGAGACGCTCGCCGAAGCGTCGAGCGCCCTGGCGGAGGCGGCCAACGACGCGACGCTTGTCGCGGTCGAAGAGGCGGCTGAGGTCCTCGCTGTGGCCGAGGCGGAAGCCGAACCCCTGATCGCCGAAGTCCAGGCCGCTGACGCCGCCCCCGCCGAACTCCCGACCGTCGAAGCCGGGCCGGATGCGACGCTCGCGGAGGCGGAGGCCGTGACCGAGGCGCTCATTTCCGCCGGCGACGACCTGACGCGTCTGGTCGGGGTAGGGCCGAAGCTGGCCGCCTCGCTGGCCGAACTGGGCGTCACCACCTTCAGCCAGATCGCCGCCTGGACGCCGGAAGAGCTGGCCGAGATCGACCTGAAGCTGGGCTTGAAGGGACGCGCCGAACGCGACGCCTGGATCGCCCAGGCCAAGCGCTTCGCCGCCGGCGTCGAGAGCGAACCCGCGACAGCCTAGCCCCGACCGGGTCGCCGCTCCATCACAAGGATCGGCGAGCCTTTGTAGGTGGCGTGGGTTTTCACGCGGAAGCCGACCTTGGTCGCCAGCGCGATCGAGGGCGCGTTCTCGACATTGATGATGCAGGGGACAGATGGCGGCGCCAGGGCCTCGTCGATCCAGGCGAGGCCCGCCTCGACCGCTTCGGTCCCAAAGCCCTGTCCGTGCGACCAGGCCGCTAGCACCCAGCCCATCTCGGGCAGGCCGTAGAGGCTGGGCTCCAGTTCGCGCCGCAGGTCCGCGAAGCCGACCTCGCCGACATAGCGACCGGTCGCCGTCTCGCGCACGGCCCAATAGCCGAAGCCCAACACCTCCCACAGGCCCCGCGCGCGCATCAGCCGCGTCCAGCTCTCTTCCTCGGTGAAGGGCCGGCCGCCGACGTGGCGCGTGACGATAGGATCGGCCCACATGGCGCGGCTATCCTCGAAATCGGCCAGGGTTGGCGGCGACAGGGTGAGGCGCGCGGTGGTCAGGGTGGGAGCGGGCATCGGCCGGTAGGGTTTGCGGATCGGATGCGCCGCAAGCTACACGGACCAACCCTCCAGGAAAGAGCCCATGACCTCGCCCGTCGACGCCATCGCCGCCCGCCGCAAGCTGACCAACAAGCTGATCGCCGCCAAGGACGCCGCCCGCCTTAAGCCCTTCTTCGATCCGCGCGTCACGGTGATCGCCGGCGACGGCTCGCTGCTGCTGGGCGCCGAGGACGTCCTGGCGGCGTTCGCCGGCCAGTTCGCCGAGAGGGGATTCGTGGCCTATGTGCGCACGACCGAGGACATCGCCCTGAACGCCGACGGGACTCGCGCCGCCGAGCGCGGGCGCTGGGTCGGGTCGTGGACGGACGCGCCCGAACAGTCGGGGACCTATCTGGCGACCTGGAAGAAGGTCACCGGCCAATGGGTGATCGAGAACGAGCTCTTCGTGACGCTGGCGTGACCAACAAGGCTGGACGCGGCCACATGACTCGGAATTAATTTCGCCGCGCTGGGCGGCGGCCTTACGCCTTCGTCCTCCAAATATGTCCTGGGGAGGAAGAGCCTTGCTCAATCGCCGTCAAATGATGTTCGCCTCGGCCGCCGCGGGCTTCGCCGCGACCGGCGGCCTGCCGTCCCTGGCTCTTGCCCGCGAGGGCGAGGTCGCCAAGCTGAACGCCCTGTTCGACGAGATGATGGCGATCCAGCTTCGCCAGTCGCCCGAGACCGCCACAGGCCTGGGCCTCGACAGCGGCGATCTGGCCTGGACCAAGGGGCTGCTGGGCGACCGCTCGTTCGCCGCGATCGAAGCGGGCGCGGCCATGACCAGCAAGCAGCTGGCGGCCCTGCGCGCCATCGACCGCCGCGCCCTGAAGGGCATGGACGCGGTGAACTACGACACGGTCGAGTTCGTGATGTCCGTCCAGGACGAAGGCAATCGGAAGTTCACCTATGCGGGCGGCGGCTCCGGCGCGCCTTATGTGCTGAGCCAGCTGACGGGCAGCTACCAGTACATGCCCGACTTCCTCGACACCCAGCACAGCATCGAGACCAAGGCCGACGCCGACGCCTATCTGGCGCGGATGGAAGGCTTCGCGCGGCTGATGGACCAGGAGACGGCGATCGCCAAGCGCGACATCGCCGATGGCGTGATCCCGCCGGACTTCATCATCGACAAGACCCTGATCCAGATGCGGGCTTTCGCGAACACGCCGACCGCCGACGCGCCGCTGGTCAAGTCGATCGCGCGCCGGACCAAGGAAAAGAACATCGCCGGCGATTGGGCGGGCGAGGCCTCGAAGATCTATGAGAACTCGGTCTTGCCGGCCCTGAAGCGCCAGATAGCGCTGATGGAAAGCATCCGTCCCAAGGCCACGCATGACGCGGGGGTCTGGCGGCTGAAGGACGGCGCGGACTACTACGCCCTGTCCCTGAAGAACTACACGACCGCGACCCTGACGCCGGACGAGATCCACCAGTTGGGCCTCGACATGGTCAAGTCGATCGAGGCCGAGGCCGACAAGCTGTTCAAGAAGATCGGCATGACGAAGGGCACGGTCGGCGACCGCATGCGCAAGCTGGGCGAGGACTTCTATCCGAACACCGACGAGGCCAAGGAGCAGCTGATCAAGGATCTCAACGCCAAGGCCGCCTGGATCCAGAAGCAGCTGCCGGCCTATTTCGGCCAGCTGCCCAAGGCGCCGCTGGAAATCCGCCGCGTGCCTAAGGCCATCGAGGCGGGCGCGCCGGGCGGCTACTACAACTCGCCCTCGCTGGATGGGAAGCGCCCGGGGATCTACTGGATCAACCTGCGCGACACCAAGGAGCAGGCCAAGTACACCCTGACCACCCTGACGGTGCACGAAGGCGTCCCGGGGCACCACCTGCAGTTGTCGCTGTCCAACGAGGCCCAGGGCTTGCCGCTGATCCGCAAGATCGTCGGTTTCTCGGGCTACGCCGAGGGCTGGGCGCTCTATTCCGAGCAGCTCGCCGTGGAGATGGGCATCTACAAGAACGATCCGCGCGGCCAGATCGGCATGCTGCACGACGCCCTGTTCCGCGCCGTGCGCCTGGTCGTCGACAGCGGCATGCACCACAAGAAGTGGAGCCGCGAACAGGCCATCAAGTACATGGCTGAGACGATGGGCGACGAGGAAAGCGGCACGACCACCGAGATCGAGCGCTATGTCGTGTGGCCGGGCCAGGCCTGCAGCTACATGATCGGCAAGATCGTCTTCCTGCGCGCCCGCGCCAAGGCCCAGAAGGCGCTGGGCAAGAAGTTTG
Organism: Caulobacter sp. X; assembly: GCF_002742635.1. Taxonomy (NCBI): domain Bacteria; kingdom Pseudomonadati; phylum Pseudomonadota; class Alphaproteobacteria; order Caulobacterales; family Caulobacteraceae; genus Caulobacter; species Caulobacter sp. X. The sequence continues at coordinate 1,225,786 of NZ_PEGF01000002.1, forward strand.
ATATCCGCGAGTTCCACGACGCCGCGCTGCTATCGGGCAGCACGCCGCTGACCGTGCTCGAACAGGTCGTCGATAACTACATCGTCTCCAAGGGCGGCAAGGCCTAAGGGGTATGGCGCCTCCTCGAAAGGGGAGGCGCTCCTCTATCCCCAGCTCTCGGAAGCGCCCGCGCGCCGCGCCATGGCGCGGACGGGGGTGGTGGTTCGCAGGGCGGGGGAGGGCTTTTCCGCCGCCTTGCCGTAGAGCCAGCCTTGAGCGAAGTCGACGCCGGCGTTGCGGACGATGTCTTCGACTTCCGGCGTCTCGACCATCTCGGCCACGGTGCGGATCTTGAGGTCCCGGCACATCTGCACCAGGTGACGGACCATGGCCCCGTCGCGGCTGTTGTCGGCCAGCTCGCGGACATAGCGCCCGTCGATCTTCACGATGTCCAGGTTCAGCTGCTGCAGATAGGCGAACGAGGCCGAACCGGCGCCGAAGTCGTCCAGGCACACCATCGAGCCCATCGAGCGCAGCGCCTGGATGTTCTGGTTGGCGAACGGCAGGTCGTCGATCGCCGAGGTTTCGGTGATCTCGAAGATCAGGCGGCCCTTCACCTCGTCGAAGCGGGCCAGCATCCGGTCGATATGATCGACAAAGGTCTCGGAGACGATCGTGCGGCCCGAGATGTTCACCGCCAGCTTCAGCTTGCCGTCGTAGTCGTTGGCCAGGCGTTTGATCACCTGTTCCACCACGACCTTGTCGAGCTCCTCGATCAGGTCGAACTCCTCGGCCATGCGGATCATGGCGAAGGGGCTGGCGCCGTCCTCGAAGCGGACCAGGGCCTCGTGGTGATGCGCCAGGCCCGTAGCCATGGCGACGACCGGCTGGAAGGCCAGGCTGAAGCGGCGCTGGGTGATCACCGCGCTCAGCGCGCCGGCCTGGGCCAGGGTGCGCTTGACCGAGCGGTTCATCGCCTCGGTGAGATTGGCGGGCGGGCCGTCCTTCAGGCCGCCGCGCAGGAAATCATCCAGCGCGTAGCGCAGCGCTCGCAGCGCTCGCGACGGCGGCGAGGCGTTGTCCAGAGGCACGACATGCGCCTTGGCCTCGGTGTTCACGATCTGGCTCAGACGCTTGAGCATGGTCTCGGACTGCTCGTCGCGAGACCGCACCAGAGCGAAGCGGTCCTGCGACAGCTGGGTCGCCGCCGAGCCGCCGTGGGCCTCCGCGCGCACCGCGCCGGCCACGCGGACGTCCAGCTCGGCCGCTTCGCTGGGCGAGAGGCCGTCGCGCATGGCGCCGAGCCCAGCGAACTCGACCATCGCCAGCTCCAGCTCCATGCCGGTGGCGCGGGCCGCCTCGAACAGGCCCTTGGCGATGTCGTCGAACGACTCGCGCGGCTGCAGTTCGCCAGGCTTCAGGGCCGGGGCCGAAGCGTGGGCGACGGTGACCGCGCAGGAGATGCGGCCTTCGTTCTCGGGAAGCGCGCGCAGGATGACGCCGACATGGCGCGTCTCGTCGTCGGCCAGGCGAAGCACGATCGGACCGCGACGCTGGCCATCGTCGGCGGACGCCAGCACGGACGCCATCAGCGGGCGATCATCGGGATGGAAGAGGCTGGTCCAGGCCGCGCCGGTCAAGGCCGCTTCGCTTCGGCCCATGATCCGCTGCGCCGCGCCGAGCACCAGGCGAACCTGGCCGTCCCGCAGCTCGACCAGAAGGTCGGCGCTGGCGAAGGCGAGGCCCAACAAGCGGCGGGGATCGATCGACAAGGCGGCCTTCTCCAAGACTGACCTGGAAGCTTCCACAATTGGCTTAAGGACCGGTTGCAAACCCTGGGTTTAGGGGCTCAACCCCAGCCCATTTTTTCAAGGGCGCGCGGTCTACGACAGAAACGGACGTTTCTGCGTGTGAGAACATCTTGCGAACATGGAACAAAGGCGGTACGCATTAAGGGTGTTCCACAGGTCGTTTCGACAGGGCGCTGGAAGCGCCGGGCGACCCACCGGAATCATGGGATAGAGGGCGGACCAACAATGACCAGTCAGGCGGCTTTGAAACTCGTGGCCAAGGAAGAAGGCGATAAGCAACGCGCGCTAGAGGCGGCTCTCGCCCAGATCGACCGCGCGTTCGGCAAGGGCTCGGTGATGAAGCTGGGCGAAAAGGGCAAGGTCGAGATGGAGTCGGTTTCGACCGGCTCGCTCGGTCTCGACATCGCGCTCGGCATCGGCGGCCTACCTAAGGGGCGGATCGTCGAGGTCTACGGTCCGGAAAGCTCGGGCAAGACCACCCTGGCCCTGCACGTCGTGGCCGAGGTGCAGAAGGCCGGCGGCACCGCAGCCTTCGTCGACGCCGAGCACGCGCTGGACCCGTCCTACGCCTACAAGCTTGGCGTCAATCTCGACAACCTGCTGGTCTCCCAGCCGGACAACGGCGAGCAGGCGCTCGAGATCACCGACACCTTGGTTCGCTCGGGCGCGGTCGACATCGTCGTCGTCGACTCCGTGGCGGCCCTGACCCCGAAGGCCGAAATCGAAGGCGAGATGGGCGACAGCCTGCCGGGCCTGCAGGCGCGCCTGATGAGCCAGGCGCTGCGCAAGCTGACCGCCTCTATCAACAAGGCCAACACCATCGTCATCTTCATCAACCAGATCCGTCACAAGATCGGGGTGATGTACGGCAGCCCGGAAACGACCACCGGCGGCAACGCGCTGAAGTTCTACGCCTCGGTGCGCCTGGACATCCGCCGCACCGGCTCGGTCAAGGTTCGTGACGAGATCATCGGCAACAACGTCCGCGTGAAGGTCGTCAAGAACAAGGTGGCCCCGCCGTTCCGCGAGGTCGAGTTCGACATCATGTACGGCGAGGGCATCTCCAAGCTGGGCGAGGTCATCGACCTGGGCGTCAAGGCCGGCATCATCGAGAAGGCCGGCTCGTGGTTCTCGTACGGCAGCCAGCGCATCGGCCAGGGCCGCGACAATGTCCGCGAGTTCCTGAAGAACAATCCGGACATCGCCAGCAGCATCGAAGCGGCCGTCCGCAAGTCGTCGCAGAAGATCGAGGAAGAGCTTCTGGTCGGCGGCCCGGAGGAGGGCGACGAGGAATAGCCTTCGCGCTCAAGCATTTTCCGACGAAGTGGATACCGGTTCGTCGCCAGAAAATGCGTTCAGGCAAGAGATTGGATCGTTTCCGATCGGAAACGATCCAGGGTTTCGCGGCCCTCGCCTCAGCCACGGGCGGTCCCCGCCTTCAACACGCCCGCGGCCCCACCGCCGCGACGGCCGCGATCAGGCCGCCTGGACCCCATGCCAGGCGGCCTATTTCTTTTGCGGATGCTGGACGCTCGAGGTCGCGGATGATCTTCGCCTTGCCCTGGATGGAGCTGGGCGGCACAACCTGAAGGCGGAGGGAGAGATGATGCGTTCGATCCTTACGGCGGTCGTGATCGCCGGCCTGCCGACGCCATTGCTGGCGGCGCCGCAGGATCAACTGGCCCCCTGTCGCCAGCTCGCCGACCAAGTGCGGCAGCGCGCTCGGACCCACTCCGATTTCGTCAAGCTTGACGTCAACGCCCTGCTTGCGCCCACCTTGATCGTCCGAGGAGCGGTCGCCGCGCCGCCGCGCGCCGTTCGAGCGGCCGCCGAGCGTCTGCTCGACGTCGACTCCGGCGGAGCCCTGGAGCTGTCCATACTCTCGCCTGGCGTCTGGCGAGCCGAGCGCATGGAAGGCACGGCGAATTGCACGCGAGACGTCTTCTTTCGCATGGCGGGCGGACAGCCGGTGACCTTGCCGGCCCCGCCGGCGTTTACGGACCTATGCTGGACCTCCAGTCGTCGTGTCGGCGTCATGAAGAAAGCCGCCGTGCTCGTGCAGCGCGATAGCGTGGATGGGCCCGTTCCTGGATTCGACGTCGAGATCACGCCCTGGCGAGGCGGTTGGCGCCCCGCCTGCCGCCTCTCGGTCCGCTATCGCGACGCCTTCAAGGTCACCGAGTCCTTTGGCGAGAGCCAGGCGCTTCGACGGTCCGCCGCCCCGCTCGCGACGCAACTCGCCACGGCGCTCGCGCGAACCCTTGGCGTCTCGGAACCCTCCGTCGCCGCGGCGGCCCCCGTCGCGGCGGCGCGTCGCTATCCGGCGCTCATGGTCGCCGCCAAGCGGTTCGCCGCTCGCGACATGACCGGCGCCGATAGCCTTCCAACGTTTGGAGAGGCGGCTAAGACCGAGTTCACCGACTTCAGCGACACCGTGACCTCGGCGGTCGTCGTCATCGACGGCGAGCCCTTCGTGGCGCGCGTCGGCGTCGGCGGCGTCGGTTGGCGACCGATAGGCGACTATCTCGTTGTCCTCTACCGCCAGGGGGCGAAGGACCTTGAACCGGCCGCGAGCTTTGTCGTGACGCAGAGCATGACCGGTCTCCTCTCCGCGAAGGCCGAGGTTCCGAAGCCCTGGGACAACCCGCGATGAGCCGCGCTTGCCCGGACAGGGCGAGCGCGATTTGGCCGGGGCCGTGATCCGTCCTCCCGCGGATTTCGGGGAGGCCAACTCCAATTGCGTGGCGCGCCGGACCCGCCCTTTTCCGCCTTAACCCGCGCTCCCATCTGCGAGTCGGTTTCCCCTTCGCTAAAAACCGCGCTATGCAGCGCGCGACTCCCGGCCGCTCGCCGGACGCTTAAGACTTGAGACGCTCATGCCCAGCTTGAACGAGATCCGCAGCACCTTCCTCGACTACTTCGGCAAGGCCGACCACGCCGTGGTCCCGTCCGCGCCGCTGGTGCCGCAGAACGATCCGACGCTGCTGTTCGTCAACGCCGGCATGGTGCCGTTCAAGAACGTCTTCACCGGCGCCGAGACCCCGGCCCATCCGCGCGCGGCCAGCTCGCAGAAGTGCGTCCGCGCCGGCGGCAAGCACAACGACCTCGACAATGTCGGCTACACCGCCCGCCACCACACCTTCTTCGAGATGCTGGGCAACTTCTCGTTCGGCGACTACTTCAAGGAGCAGGCGATCCATCACGCCTGGACCCTGCTGACCGGCGAGTTCAAGCTGCCCAAGGACAAGCTGCTGGTCACGGTTTACCACACCGACGACGAGGCGGCCGCGCTGTGGAAGAAGATCGCCGGCCTGTCGGACGACAAGATCATCCGCATCCCGACCAGCGACAACTTCTGGTCCATGGGCGACACCGGCCCTTGCGGTCCGTGCTCGGAAATCTTTTACGACCATGGCCCGTCGATCGCCGGCGGCCCTCCCGGCAGCCCCGATGAGGACGGCGACCGCTTCATCGAGATCTGGAACCTCGTGTTCATGCAGTTCGAGCAGCTGGCCGGCGGCGAGCGCGTCTCGCTGCCCAAGCCCTCGATCGACACCGGCATGGGCCTGGAGCGGATCGCGGCCGTGCTGCAGGGCCAGCACGACAACTACGACATCGATCTCTTCAAGACCCTGATCGCGGCCAGCGTCGAGCTGACCGGCGTCAAGGCCGAAGGCGCCCAGGCGCCGTCGCACCGCGTGATCGCCGACCACCTGCGCTCGTCCTCGTTCCTGCTGGCCGACGGCGTGTCGCCCTCGAACGAAGGTCGTGGCTACGTCCTGCGCCGGATCATGCGCCGCGCCATGCGCCACGCCTACCTGCTGGGCGCGAACGAGCCGCTGATGCACCGCCTGGCCCCGGTCCTGGTCCGCGAGATGGGCCAGGCCTATCCGGAACTGCGCCGCGCCGAGGCCTCGATCGTTGAGACCCTGCGCCAGGAGGAAGAGCGCTTCCGCGTCACCCTGGGCCGCGGCATGGGCCTGCTGGACGAGGCCACCGCCAACCTTTCGGCCGGCGGCGTGCTGGACGGCGAGACCGCCTTCAAGCTCTACGACACCTACGGCTTCCCGCTGGACCTGACCCAGGACGCGGTGCGGGCCAAGGGCCTGACGGTCGACACCGACGGCTTCGACGCGGCCATGCAGAAGCAGCGCGAGATGGCGCGCGCCAACTGGGCCGGTTCGGGCCAGCAGGGCGCAGCTGCGGCCTGGTTCGCGATCAAGGAAAAGAACGGCGCGACGGACTTCGTGGGCTACGAGACCACCGAGACGACCGGCGTCGTCAAGGCGATCGTCGTGGACGGCGCCGAGGTCGAAAGCGCGACCGGCGGGACGACTGTCGAGGTCCTGCTGGACCGCACCAGCTTCTACGCCGAAAGCGGCGGCCAGGCCGGCGACCAGGGCGTGCTTGAGGCCAACGGCCGCGAGAACCGCGTCATCGACACTCAGAAACAGGCCGGCGACCTGCACGTCCACCGCGTCGAGCTGTCGGGCGATCTGAAGGTCGGCGACAAGGTCGTGGCTTCGGTCGACGCCGAGCGCCGCCACACCACTCGCTCCAACCACTCGGCAGCCCACCTGGTGCACGCCGCCCTGCACCATGTGCTGGGCCCGCACGTCGCCCAGAAGGGCCAGATGGTCGACGGCGAGCGCATGCGCTTCGACTTCAGCCACGGCGGCCCGCTGACCCCGGAAGAGCTCGACAAGATCGAGGCCGAGGTCAATGCGGTCATCCGCCAGAACGTCCCGGCCGAGACCAAGGAAATGGCGCCGCAGGAGGCCATCGAGGCCGGCGCCGTGGCGCTGTTCGGCGAGAAGTACGGCGATAGCGTCCGCGTCCTGACCCTGGGCAAGTCGCTGACCGACGAGGCCAAGGCCTATTCGGTGGAGTTGTGCGGCGGCACCCACGTGGCCCGCACCGGCGACATCGCCCTGTTCAAGATCGTCTCGGAGCAGGGCGTCGCCGCCGGCGTGCGCCGCATCGAGGCCCTGACCGGCGAGGCGGCCCGCCGCTTCCTGCTGGATCAGGCGGGCGTGGCCAAGTCGCTGGCCGACCAGTTCAAGACTCCGGTCGCCGAGGTCGCCTCACGCGTCGACGCCCTGATCGCCGACCGCAAGCGCCTTGAGAAGGAACTGGCCGAGGCCAAGAAGCAGCTGGCTTTGGGCGGCGGCGGCGCGGCCTCGGGTCCTGAGGACGTCAATGGCGTGGCCCTGATCGCCCGCGTGCTGGACGGCGTCGGCGGCAAGGAGCTGCGCGGCGTGGCGGAAGAGTTCAAGAAACAGCTGACCTCGGGCGTGGTCGCCCTGGTCGGCACGTCCGAGGGCAAGGCCGCCGTCACCGTGGCGGTCACCGCCGACCTGACGGGCAAGTTCAGCGCCGCGGACCTCGCCAAGGCCGCCGTGATCGCCATGGGCGGGCAGGGCGCAGGCGGCAAGGCCGACTTCGCGCAGGGCGGCGCGCCCGACGACAGCAAGGCCCAGGAAGGCCTGGCGGCCGTCAAGGCGGCGCTGGCCGGCTGATCCTTTCCTCGCGGGAAGACATGAAGGGGACGCCGAATAGGCGTCCCCTTTCTCGTATCCGCTTGACGACGGCGCGGTCAGGCCCTCAACTGAGTTACGGTTGTAATTCTTTTGGGGCGGAGCGACATGAAGACACGCCAGCTGGCGGCCCTGGGCTTGGTCCTGACGCTGGGGGCCTGCGAGCGCGAGGTCGCCAGGACGCAGGTCAACTTCGCCCCTCCGGACCTATGGCGGGTTTCCGTCGTCGAGGACTCCGGCGGCAAGGGCGGGGCGGCGATCGACATCTGCGCCAATCCCGAGCTGGCGGCCTCGTTTACGCGCGTGGAGCCTAAGGTCGACGGCCTGCCATGTCTGCCCGTCGGCAAGCCAGCCAAGGACACGGCGCAAGAGCGGATCACCCGCTGCGAGGCGGGCGGCGCGCGCTATGGCCTCTACGTCACGACGACGCGCAAGACGCCAGAGGACTTCACGGTCCGCTTCGCGCTTCAGCCTCTGCAGGACCCTGGCGGCAAGATCGTCCAGGCGCGGCGCTACCAGCGGCTCGGCGCGTGTCCGGACGGCTGGGCCGCCGGCGACCAGGGCGCGCCAGGCGGAAAGCCGACGTCCAATCTCCTGAGCGGCAAGCAGGTGGCGGCCGCCAGATAACTCAGCGTCGCGCCCGCCCGACCCGCGCCTTGCGTTTCTTCCACCAGATGACGACGCCGGTGACGCTGAGCGCGGCGACGACGAGGCCGGTGAGAGAGATTAGGATCCGGCCGGGCAAGCCCAGGATACGGCCCGAGTGCAGGGGGAACTGCGCCTGGACGAAGATGTCGGCGGCGGTCCCGACCCAGGGCAGGCGCTGGCCCGCGAACTTCCCGGTCTGGCCGTCGTAGTAGAGATAGGGCGGGCCGACGCCCGCCGCGCCATGATCCCCGCCAGGCTCGAAGAAGCCGACGCCATAGATCCCATAGGCCGGCGAATAGAAGGCTCCGCCCGCCGGCGTGCTCCAGCCGCGCGCCTTGGCCTCGGCCTTGGCGGTTGCGATGATCTCGGCATAGCCGCGCTGGGCGATGATCGGCTGGTCCAGCGGCGCGGGCGCGCGCAGCTCGAAGGGGCCCGGCGTGGTCTTCGAGATCTTGGAGAGCGCCGGATAGAACACCTCGCTATAGAGGTTCAGCGAGAAGGCCGTGAACGCCACGGTGAACAACACGCCCCACAACCACAGGCCAAAGGCGCGGTGGATGTCGAAGTTGATCCGATAGGCGCTGGCCTTGGTCTTGATCTGCCAGGCCGGCTTCCACCGGCTCCAGAAGCTCTTGCCGGTCTTGGCCGAGGCGCGAGAGGGCAGGGTCAGGTAGAAGCCGACGAAGCAGTCCAGCGTCCAGATGACGGCGATGACGCCCATCAGCCAAACGCCCCAGCGGTCGATCCCCCACATCGCCGGAATATGCAGGCTGTAGTGGAGGACGTAGAGGAACGAGACGAAGGTCTCGGAGGTGATCGGCCAGGCCGCGCCCCACTGCCGACGGCCTTGCTCGTCGCCGGTCGCCGGATCAATGAAAACCTGGTTGTAGCCCGGCGCGAACAGCTTGGCCGTGGCGGGATCGCGCTTCGGCTCGACGCCAAAGGCATAGGCTTCGCCAGGCTCGGGCGTCAGCGGGACATAGGTGACCTGCACGCGGGGATCGCGCGCCTCGATGCGCCGGGCCAACTCCAGGGGCGGCAGGGACGGGCCGTCCGTGCGGGCGTGCATGAGGTGCGGATTGAGCAGGTCGTCCAGCTCGTGGTCCCACGAGATGATCGCGCCCGTCACGCCCGAGATGAACAGGAAGCCGGCGATCGCCAGCCCGCCCCACCGGTGCAGGAAGCCCAGGAAAGGCCGCAAGGCCGGCCTTGGCGACGCCGGACGGGATTTGCGGGCCAAGAGGGGCGGAGTGCGCGCGTCCATGGGATCCCGGCCTAGAACGCGTAGTCCAGACGCAGCGAGACGCTGCGCGGCGCGGCGTAGTAGGATTGCCCCCACATCAGGCTGGTCAGGTAGCCCTTGTCGGTCGCGTTCTTGACGTTCAGCGTCGCGCGCACCTTTTCGGACACGTCCACGCCCGCCATCAGATCCAGCACGCCATAAGCGTTCTGGGTGATCGTCTGGTCGGAGGTCTGGATGTCGTCCTGCCAGCGGAATTGAGCGCCCAGGGTCAGGTTCCGCAGCGTGGGGATCGTATAGGTGGTCGAGGCCTTGAGCGTCTTGCGCGGCAGGTAGATGCGGGCGGCGTCGCCATCGCCGTCCTTGATCGACATGTCGGTCCAGCCCAGGCTCACGCGCCATTGGGCGTTGACGGCGCCGGTTGCTTCCAGCTCGTAACCCGTCGCCTTGGTGTCGACGCCCGCGTAGTAGCTCTTGCCGTCGTCGAAGGTCCCCGCGTACTCGGCCAGATCGGCTTGGCGCGACGTGAAGACCGCGCCCGTCACATAAAGCCGCTTGTTGAACCACTCGCTCTTGAAGCCGGCCTCGTAGCTCTTGCCATGAGCCGGGTCGAGCTTGACGTGATTGACGTCGACCTCGGCCTGCGGATTGAAGATGTCGGTGTAGTTCGCGTACAGCGAGACGTTTTCGTTCAGATCATAGACCGCGCCGAGATAGGGGCTGACCTTGCTGGCGTCACGCGCCTGGTCGGCGCCGTACGAGAAGCCCTTGGATTTCAGCCACAGGGCGTTGAAGCCGCCGACGATTTTCAGCTGATCCGTCACGTTCAGGTGGGCGGCCGCGTAGAAGCGGTTCAGGCGGTCGATCTGGTCCGCCGCCAGATACGCGCCGGGGAAGGTCGGTTCGGCCAGCTGGGCGCTATCCCAGTCCCAGACCGGGCCGTAGATGATCGTGTCGGCGGAGGAGTCTTCGTACTCGTGGCCGTGGGAGCGCGAGGTCTGCCCGCCGATCACCAGTTGGTGTTCGCGTCCGAACAGCTTGAAGGGGCCGGAGGTGTAGGCGTCGAGAATGTAGTTCTCATAGACGGACGGATAGACGCCCGCCATGCCCAGGACGCCCAGCCCGGTCGTCTTGTCAGGCGCGCCATAGGCGTAAAGCAGTTTCGCGTTTTCCTCGAAGCGCTTGTAGGTGCCGATGGTCTTGACCTGCCAGCCGTTGTCGAAGCGCCAGGCGAGCTCGGCGAAGGCGGTCTGGTCGCGAACGTTCCAGTGGGTCCAGTCGGCCGAGGTCGAGGCCGAGCGCGGATAGTCGATCCGGGAGCCGTCGCTGTAGAGCAGGGGCAGGGCGCCCCAGTTGTTGCCCTTCGCCCGGTTGTCCTGCATCGACCAGCCGACCGTCGCCGTCAGGTTCGGCGTGGCGTCCCAGGCCAGCAGCGCGCCATAGACGTTGCGGTTGACCTTGTAGTGGTCGAGGTAGCTGTCCCTGTCCTCGTTGGCGTAGATCAGCCGGCCCGCCAGCGTGCCCGAGGCGTTCAGCGGGCCCGAAACGTCGGCTTCGAGGCGATAGTCGTGCCAGGAGCCGTATTGCGCGGCGGCCGAGGCCTGGAAAGTGTTGGTCGGGCGCTTGCGCACATAGTTGATCGTCGCCGACGGATTGCCCGTGCCGGTCATCATGCTGTTGGCGCCGCGAACGGCCTCGACGCGGTCGAACAGCACGGTGTCCAATTCGCCGAACTGGATGCCCCAGATCAGCGGCAGGCCGATGCCGTCGACCTGGAAGTTGGTGATGTCGAAGCCGCGGGAATTGTAATAGGTCCGGTCGGTCTCGACCCGTTCGACGTTCACGCCCGTGATCTGGGCCAGCAGCTGGTGGACGTCGGTCAGGGCGAAGTCATGGATCCGGTCCTGACCGACAAGGCTGACCGATTGAGGCGTTTCACGCAGGCTCATGTCGAGGCCGGTCACCGCCGAGGTCCGCGTCCGCGCTCCCGTGATCACCACGCGATCCACCTGATTGGCGTCAGCGACGTCCGCGCTCGTTTCCGCAGCGACCGCGAGGCTCGAAGCGCCGGCGCAGGCCAAGGCGGCCCCGCCCAGCAGCAGGGCGCGGAAGGTGGGAAGCATGGGAGATCTCAATGCGAACGATAATGATTCTCAAAATCATCTATCGGTCGAGATCGGCGGTGTCAAACCAGCGCGGCCCTTAAGGCCTCGCACCCGGAAGCAGAAGCACCGTCACAGCGAGGGTCAGCAGCGCCGCCGCCGTGGTCAGGGCCACGGTGCGGGCGGCGCCTCGCGCGAAGACGTCGTAGGCGCGCGTCTGGATAAAGACGCTGACGGCCGTGGGGGCGGCCGCGAGCAGGGTCGCTCCGGCGCGGAAGGCCGGCGGCGCGGGCGTCAGGCCGATGACCAGCCAGGCGAGCACTGGAAACAGCGCGAGCTTGGCGACGGTCGCCGTGACGATGGGGCCATTGCGGGGCGTGGCCTCGCTCCCGGCTTCGCGCAGACCCAGCGCCGCGCCCAGCGCCACGAGGCCGACCGGACTGCCCGAGGCGGCGGCCAGGCCCAGGGCGCGATCCAGCGCCTCGGGCGGCCTGACCTCTAGCAGCGCCAGGGCGACGCCGGCGAAGGCGGCCGCGACGACGGGATTGCGGAACGCCTGAAGGACCGAACGCCACACCGATCGCCCGGCCGCCCAGCCGAGCAGGCCCACGCCCGCCGCCGACAGGATCACGAAGTCGACCGCGATCACGCCCGCGACCAGGCGCGCGGTCTCGGCGCCCAGGACCGCCGAGGTGATGGGCAGGGCCAAGAAGGCGCTGTTGCCGACGCCGCTGGCGATCCCCGCGCCGGCCCGTTCGGCCTTGGTCCATCCCAACGCCCGGCCCAGGATGACGATCATCGCCATGACCGCGAGGCCCACGGCCGCGTAGGCCGCCAGGCCGGCCGTCAGCTCGGGTCCTGGTCGCCCCACGCGCGACAGCGAGTGGACCAGCAGAGCGGGGAAGCCAATCCAGTAGACATAGATCGACAGGCCTCTGGCTTGCTCGGCGTCCAGCAGGCGAAGCCGGGTCAGCCCCAGCCCGGCCCCGACCAGCAGAAAGAACGGCCAGACGCGGGCCAGGACGTCAGCGACGACAGCGATCACGATCGAAACCTCTCAGGCCTGTCGCTCGTCGGCCGGAAGGCGAATGTGGACCAGCCTCCAGGTGAACAGCGCCCGGCGCTCGAAGGTGAAGACGGTCGCCTTGCCGGGGGCTCCAGGACGCTTGACCACGATGCGGACGCGGTTCGGATCCCAATAGGCGATGGTGGGGTGGGGACCCTTGAGGGCCCGTTTCAGCGCTTCGCCGGACGACGGCTCCAGCGGCGGCGCGCCGGGGGCGTAGCCGCGCGTCAGGGCGTTGAAGCCCGACACCGTCAGATAGCGATCGACCTTGGGCTCTGGCGGCGCGATCGGCTCCACGGCCTTCTTGAAGACCCCCATCGGGTCGCGCCAGATCGAGGGAGTCTCCGGCTTGGCGGCCGGCGCATCGGCGACCAGTTGCGCCGTGAGACTGCTGCGGACAGCGGGGAAATCGACGAGCTCGCCGATCGCCTGGACGTCCTCGTACTGCGCCGCCGCCTTCAGCGCCCGGAACGCGAACCACGGCGCGGAAACGAACGTGGCGGCGAACACGAAGATCGCCAGCACGATCAGATCCCAGATCCGCTTCTGCAGGGTCATGCCGGCTCCGAAGGTTGGCACCGGATAGACCAGTTCTCCGGCTGGCTCGCAAGGGCGCTCGCACGTCAGGGGCTACCGCCTCCTCGTGCTGAGGATCTAGTAGCCCCGACCTCCCTACGGCTAGGCGCGCATTGGAGGTTCAGTCGCTAGCGCCATCCAGCTCCTTGAGCCTTTGCGCAATTAGGTCGGAGAATTGATAGATATCGGTCAGTTCGCCGATGTGATGACGGGTCTCTTCCTTTCCGGTGAAAGTCCCAAAGTATTTAGTAGTGGCGCTATTAAAGTGTAGGCGAGCAATGCTCTTTCGGTTGTTGTCATCGAGTAGGATTGCGCAATAGGATTTTGCGTCGCGCATGACGATCCTCTTCGGATGAACGTGCTTAGCTGCGATTGCCTGGACGATGTGGAAGCCCGAAATTTCCTCGGCGGTCGTGATGACTTCAGCCTCTTCCGCCTCGGACGGCGCCGCGACCTCCTCAGGTATGGTCGATGCATTCAGGGCCGAAGAGAGCCTTTCATTGACTAAATCTCGTATAAGCGTCGCAATCGTATTCGTGAGCAGCTTGGAGAAGTTCTCGCGCACTTGCGATGTGATGCGGCCGTCGTGAACGCGGCTAGCCATCATTCGCACGAATTCCTCCGATGGATCGGAAAACTCCTTCTCTAACTCCTTACGGAGTAGCGATTGAAGTTTCAGAAAGCCCGCCTCCTGAACGATTTTCTCGATATCGAAGGCGTGCTTGGAGAACTTTTCGATGGTTCGAATATCGGTAGGTTTCAGCGTGTCCATGCTGAATGAAAAGAACGGCTTGTCGTCCATTTTGTTGGGCGCTTCGACGTCCGAATAGAACTGGAAGACGACGCCGTTTGTTAGGATGGCCAGCCTAGCGTCGGTGACGCTGAAATAGCGGAACAGTTGGCTGGCGTGGTTCAGATTTAAGGCCGAAGAGGCAGGTTTGCACTCGATCAGGATCTTTACTTTGCCGGCATCGCAGATCGCGTAGTCGACCTTCTCGCCCTTTTTCGTACCGACGTCACAGGTGTACTCCGGGATCACCTCCGACGGGTTGAAGACGTCATAGCCGAGTGCCTGAATGAACGGCATGACGAGCGCGGTCTTGGCCGCCTCCTCGGTCAGGAGAACTTCTCGATGTTCGATGGTTCGCTTTTGAAGTTCCGCTAATCGCGTTGCTAAATCCATGCCGCGCCCTCCCCGATGCACGTTTCAAGGGTACAATGGCGTCTGTTCTCGCTTTCGTCCACACCGTTGACGAAGCTCGGATGGGCCGTGGTTGGCTTTTGGTCTGTGATTTTGGGAGGGAATGCTGGCTCCGCGCTGAGCCTGATACGAAAAACGCCCCCGAGGGATCTCGGGGGCGTTCTCGCAGTCGTCTTCGCTTGAGGCGAAGGCTTAGACGGCCATGGCCTTCTTCAGGTTCTCGTCGATCTTGTCGAGGAAGCCTTCGGTGGTCAGCCAGCCTTGCTTGTCGCCGACCAGCAGGGCCAGGTCCTTGGTCATGTAGCCGCTCTCGACAGTGTCGACGCAGACCTTTTCCAGGGTGGCGGCGAAGTTGGCCAGCTCGGCGTTGTTGTCCAGCTTGGCGCGGTGGGCCAGGCCACGCGTCCAGGCGAAGATCGAGGCGATCGAGTTGGTCGAGGTGCTCTCGCCCTTCTGATGCTGGCGGTAGTGGCGGGTGACGGTGCCGTGGGCGGCTTCGGCTTCCACCGTCTTGCCGTCCGGCGTCATCAGCACCGAGGTCATCAGGCCCAGCGAACCGAAGCCCTGGGCGACGATGTCCGACTGCACGTCGCCGTCGTAGTTCTTGCAAGCCCAGACATAGCCGCCCGACCACTTCAGCGCCGAGGCGACCATGTCGTCGATCAGGCGGTGCTCGTAGTGGATGCCGAGAGCCTTGAACTGCTCGGCGTAGTGCGCGTCGTAGACTTCCTGGAAGATGTCCTTGAAGCGACCGTCATAGGCCTTGAGGATCGTGTTCTTGGTCGACAGGTAGACCGGGTACTTGCGGTTCAGGCCGTAGGCGAACGAGGCGTGGGCGAACTCGCGGATCGACTCGTCGAGGTTGTACATCGCCATGGCGACGCCGGAGCCCGGAGCCTTGAACACTTCGTGCTCGATGGTCTGGCCGTCTTCGCCGACGAACTTGATCGTCAGGGTGCCCTTGCCGGGGAAGAGGAAGTCGGTGGCGCGGTACTGGTCGCCAAAGGCGTGGCGGCCGACGATGATCGGTTGGGTCCAGCCCGGCACCAGGCGCGGCACGTTCTGGCAGATGATCGGTTCACGGAAGATCACGCCGCCCAGGATGTTGCGGATCGTGCCATTCGGCGACTTCCACATCTTCTTGAGATTGAATTCCTTCACGCGGGCTTCGTCCGGCGTGATGGTGGCGCACTTGACGGCGACGCCGTGTTTCTTGGTGGCGTTCGCCGCGTCGATCGTCACCTGGTCGTCGGTGGCGTCGCGATTTTCAACCGAAAGGTCGTAGTAATCCAGTTCCAGGTCCAGGTACGGGAAGATCAGCTTATCCTTGATGAGCTTCCAGATGATCCGGGTCATTTCGTCCCCGTCCATGTCGACGACGGGATTGGCGACTTTGATCTTGGCCATTGCGGGGCAGTTCCTCTGGCGGTGGCGCGCCTGGAGCGGCCTGGCGCACAGGGCCAGGACGCGGCGCGGACCGGGTGGCTATAGACTGTTGCGTGGCGAGGGAAAAGCGGATCGGTTGGCGCGCGACGCGCGTTCGAGGTTTGAGTTCGCGGTTTTGGGTTGTTCGTCAGGCGGGGGCGCTGGGCGGGCGACGGGTCGGAAAGGCGCTTCGTAGCGCGAGGATTGGCATTTCAGAGCAAGGCCGGTCCGCAGAAGCGACCGGCGCGGGGGCGCGGTGAACGGCGATCAAGCCACGAATGCTCAGGTGACGCGGCCCTTGGCGCGTCGTCTGCTGACCATGGTCGCGATGCTGTCGATCGCGGTGACGGGGGTCGCGACCGCCGCGGCTTTCTTCTTTGTGCGCGAAAGCGCCGCCGACACCCAGACCCGCCACCTGGCCGCCTATGTCGGCGAACGGGTCAAGACCGAGGATCGGCTGTTCTCCGACCTGGTGAAGGTTCACGACGCCGCGGCCGAGGCGCTGACGCGCCGCCTGGAGAATGGCGACCGCGCGCGAGACCTGGCGCGGTTCGACGCCCTGTTCCCCGACCACGGCGACGGCACCCGCCGCTCGGCGCCCGGCCTCTTCGACGGAGCTCGGATTGGCGAGAGGTACGTCTATGGCGTGGGGGCGTACCTGCCCAACGCCGCCGCCCTGACGCCGGCCGACAAGTCGTTGTTCGTCTCGGCCCTGGACGTGGTGGCGGCCACCGGCGAGGCGCAGCTGCGTCACTACGATAACTTCTACTTCTTCACGCCGGACTCGCGTCTCGTGATGTTCGGGCCGCATCGGGCCGACAAGCTGCAGTTCTACCGGCGGGACGCGCCGCCGGACCTCAGCATCGCTCGCGAGGAAATGACCCTGCTGACCCTGCCGGAGAACAACCCCGAACGGGCGATGAAGTGCACCAAGCTGAGGCGGTTGATTTCCGATCCGACGGGACGCCGGCTCACCGTCGCCTGCCTGACGCCCTTCTATTTGAAGGACCGGTTCGTCGGCGCCTTCGGGGCGAGCATCTCGCTGGACTCTTATCTGCTGCGAGCGGTGGGGGATGCTCTGCCGGGCGGGCGTAACCTGATCGTCGCCGACAATGGCGACCTGATCGCCGCCCAGGGGCTTTCCCGCAAGGGAACGGTCGACGCGGCCTCCCTGCGCCGCTTCGAGGCGGACGGCGACCTCAAGCGCCTGGTCCAGACGATCCGGGCGCAGAACCGCAAGGTGGGCGCGGTGCTGTCGCCGCGGGGCGACCGTCTGGTGGCCTATGGTCGCCTGGTGGAGCCAGGCTGGTGGTTCCTGATGACCTTCCCGTCGGGGGATATCATCTGTCCGTCGCTGAAGACCGCCTCTTGGGTGCTGTTGTTCGGTTTCTTGGGCGTGCTTGTCCAGGTGTTGCTGCTGTACCGCCTCACGAACCAGATGGTGGTCGCGCCCCTGCACGACTTGGCCGAGGCCCAGCGGTTGGGCGACCCCGCGGCGGCCGAACCGATCGAGGCGCGCGAGGACGAGATCGGCGCCCTGGCCCGCTCGCTGCGCGGCCAGCGGGACCGCAACGAGGAGCTCTTGCGGTCGCTTGAGGAGCGGGTCGCCGAGCGCACGGCCGAGCTGCAGCGCGCCAACCAGGCCAAGTCGGTTTTCCTCGCCAATATGAGCCATGAGCTGCGCACGCCGCTGAACGGCGTCATCGCCATTGGCGACCGCCTGGCCGAGGAGCAGGACCTGAGCGTCCGTCGGGAGCTGGCGGCGCTGGTCTCGTCTTCCGGGCGATTGCTGGAGCAGGTGCTCAGCGACATCCTGGATGTCTCGAAGATCGAGGCCGGCGAGTTCCAGCTCACGCCCGAGCCGTTCGATCTGGCCCGCCTGGTGCGGGGCATGGCCGAGCTGCACGCCGCCGCCGCCCAGGCCAAGGCCCTGACCTTCCGCTGGTCGGTCGCGCCTGACACGGCGGGGACTTACGAAGGCGACGCCGGGCGCATCAGTCAGATCCTCTCGAACCTGCTGGCCAACGCCGTCAAGTTCACCGACGCGGGCGAGGTGGCGTTGGATGTCGACCAGGTCGAGGACGGCGTGCGCTTCGTTGTCCGAGACACGGGTGTCGGCTTCGACGCGGCGGTGCGCGCGCGCCTGTTCAAGCGCTTCGTCCAGGCCGACCAGTCGATCACCCGCCAGTACGGCGGCACGGGCCTGGGCCTGTCGATCTGCGCGGCCCTGACCGAGAAGATGGGCGGACGGATCAGCGCCGACGGCGCGCCGGGGGCGGGAGCGCGCTTCGAGGTCGTGCTACCGCTGCCGCGTTGCGAGGCGCTTCCGGCCGAGACCGAGGAAGCGGGGGGCGAAGCGGTCTCGCTGGAGGGGCTGCGCGTGCTGGTCGCCGAGGACCACCCGACCAATCGCAAGGTCGTCGAGATCGTGCTGGAGTCATTCGGCGTGGACCTGACCCTGGTCGCCGACGGCGAGGCGGCGCTCGCCGCGCTGGACGCGAAGACGTTCGACGCGGTGCTGATGGACATGCAGATGCCGGTGATGGACGGCCTGTCGGCCACCCGCGCCATTCGCGCTCGCGAAGCCGCCTCCGGCGCGCGGCCGATGCTGGTCATCATGCTGACCGCCAACGCCATGGAGGAGCACATCGCCGCCGCCCAGGCCGCCGGCGCCGACCTGCATTTGGCCAAGCCCCTGCATCCGGGACAGCTCATCGAGGCGCTGGCGCGGGCGCGACAGGGCTAGAGCATTTCTCGACGAGCAGGCCCGGTTCGTCGTCAGACAGTGTTCTAGAACGACTTCAAGACGGTCCGACCCGTCTCGGCGATGATCGCCTCGCGGGCCGCGGTGTCGGCGGTCGAGCCGGACAGGAAGACCGCCAGGGCGATGCGCCGACCGTCCTCGAGTTCGATCAACGCGACGGCGTGGCTTTCGGGCGTTACGCCGAGGTCGACGCGGTTCGCGCCGGCCGCCTGCCAGATCTTGGCGCCTTTAGGCAGGCCCGTGGCGAGATAGCCAGGATCATCTCCGGTCAGCAGGCGCGGATCGGCGCTCGCGAAGGCTTCGCGGGTGTTGAATGCTTCGAGTAGACGGACCAGTCCCACGGGCGTGGCCGTGTCGCGGTCGTCGGCCGCGCGCCGACGGATCGCGCTGGCGCGTTCGTTCGTCGAGACGCTCGTGATGGCGCGCCGCCAGGCCGTCTCGCCTTTCCAGTCGGCGCGAAACGAAGCCAGACCCGCAGCCTCGGTCTCGACCTGGCGGCGATAGCGGTCGACCGAGATTCCGGTCAGCTGTCGCACGCCCAGCCAGCCGTTGACGGCGCCCGGACCGCCGATCCGCTTGGCGAGCAGGTCGAGAGCGGTGTTGTCGCCGGCCCTGGCCAGCGCCTCCAGCGCCGCCACCGTATACGATCGTCGGCCAGGCCAAGCGTCCGCCACCGCGCTGGGCGGCGGCGAGAGATCGACATCGCGCACCGTGATCGTCTCGTTCGGATCAAGGCGGCCGGCCGCCTGATCGGCCAGCACCGCGGCTAGGATCGGGATACGGGCGGCCGCGCCCAGCATGAAGGGGTGATCGCCGTTGAAATCCCAAAGCTGGCGCGTGCCCAGGTCCTCGGCGGCGACGCCCAGCACGCCCGGATCGGCGCGCGCGGCGATGGGGTCTATCGACTTGCGCAGGTCCTTGGGATCCATGGCTGGATCCTCCTGGCCCAGCATCGGTTTTTCCCCACAGGCGTAGAGAAAGGGCGCGGCGGCGAGGGCGGTCAGGAAGGCGCGTCGGTACATCCCGTCTAAACGCGCCCCTAGTGGTTAAGCTCCTGCCCTCTTGCGTCTTGTGCGCGGTCGGCGGCAAAGGGAGCGGATGACCGATGAAAACCCGTCCGCCGCGGCGCGACCCGCGCCGCCCTGCGTGATCCTGAACGAACCCCAGCTGGCCGAGAACATCGGCTCGGTCGCGCGGGTCATGGCCAATTTCGGCCTTTATGACCTGCGCCTGGTGCGGCCCCGCGACGGCTGGCCGCAGGAGCGCGCCTGGGCCAGCGCCTCGGGCGCCAGCTGGCCGCTGGACGACGCCAAGGTGTTCGACAGCCTGGAGGCGGCGATCGCCGACCTGAAGCTGGTCTACGCCACCACGGCCCGTCCGCGCGAGACACGCCTGCCGGTCTACACGCCGCGCGAGAGCGCCGCCCATCTGGCCGAGGAAGTCGCCCAGGGCCGCAAGGTCGGGCTGCTGTTCGGCGGCGAGCGCGCGGGGCTGGAGACCCACGACATCGCCCTTTGCCAGGCCATCGTCTCGATCCCGATCGACGAGCGGTTCCGATCGCTGAATCTGGCCCAGGCCGTGTCGATCAACGCCTACGAATGGAAGATGACCCAGGACGACCGGCCCTGGAAGAAGTTCGAGCACAATGTCGAGGAGCCCGCCGACCAGGCCGCCCTTCTGGGCCTCTATGAGCATCTGGAGGACGAGCTGGAGAAGGCCGGCTTCTACCATCCGCCCGAGAAGAAGCCGTCGATGGTCCGCAACCTGCGGGTCCCGCTGGCGCGCGCCCGCCTGACCGACCAGGAGGTCCGCACCTTCCGGGGCGTGATCACCGCGCTCAGCAAGGGACGGGGCCGCGTTCTGGCCAAACTGGCGGAAAAGGCGGCCAAGAAGCCCGCTCCTTAAGGACGAGATCCCGCGGCGGATTTGACCTGGATCATCCGCCGCCGGATCGGCGAGGCGCAGGCTGCGTTCAAGTGGTCAAAAAGGAGCCTCTCCATGAACCCAGACGCCATCACCCTCGTCGTCGTCGCTGACGGTCGCCGCGCTCGCCTGCTTGAGCAGCCGCGCATCGACGGTCCGCTGCATGACCGTCCCGAATGGCTGGCCGACGTAAAGGAACATCACGATCACGCTGCCCCCAGCCACATCACCCACTCGGGCGATGCTCGGGACCGCGCCGAAAAGGCGTTCCTGACCGACCTGGCCAAGCGGCTGGAAAGCCTCGGCGCTAAGCATCACTTCGACCAGATCATCCTGGTCGCGCCGCCGCGCGCGCTGGGCCATCTGCGCGAGGCGCTGTCGCCGGGCCTCGCCAAGAAGGTCGTCGGCTCGGATCCGCACGAGCGCGTCGACGCCACCATCATCACGCTGGAAGCCGCGGTCCACGCCGCGCGCTACGCCAACGCGGCCTGATACGCGCCCGGCGGCTCCCCGGGAGCGGTAGACGGGAGGCGAGCGGCCTTGCGCCGCTCGTCTTTCCCGCGTTCACTCGCCTCCAAACAAACGTTGGCCAAACAGCGTTGGGGAGAGAGCGCCATGAACCGTCGAGAGCTGCTGGCCATGGCCAGCGCGCTGGGCTTTACGCCCGCCTTCCAAGCCCGCGCCGCTACGCCGACAGACACGACGGCGGCGCGCGACGCCTATCTCTACGCCCTGCCGCTGATCGAGATGGCGACCACCCGCGCCCGGATGCTGAAGGCGCCCGGCGCGGCGATCAACAAGCTGGACCATGCGCGGACCCTGTCGGACCACACGTCGCGCCGGGTGACCACGCCCAACAACGACACCCTCTATTCCTACGCCTTCCTAGACCTGACCAGCGGGCCGGCGATCCTGACCATCCCGCCGATGGGCCAGCGCTACTACTCGGCGGCGGTCATGGACATGTTCACCAACAACAACGTGGTGTTGGGGACGCGCACGATCGGCGGGGAGGGCGGAACCTTCACCCTGGTCGGACCGGGGCAGGCTTCGACGGGGCCCAACCCCGTCCGGATCGCGACGCCGCACGCCTGGCTGTTGCTGCGGGTGCTGACCGACGGCGGCGATGACCTGGCCGCCGCGCACAAGGCGCAGGACGGGTTTGGGCTGAAGGGGGCGGCCGCCGCGCCGGTTCCGGGCTACGCCACGCGCGACGCCGCGCCGGAAGCCTATTTCGCCGCCGCCCGCGCCCTGCTGGCCAGCGATCCCGCGCCGCCGACCGACCTGCGCATCCTGCGCCGCACCGCCGCCTTCCTGGGCGCGGGTCCCTTCGACGCCGCCACGGCCGCGGGCGGTGTCGATGAGGCGAAGCTGATCACCGTGTTCGCCAAGGGGCGGCAGACCTTCACCGGCGGCTGGTCCTATCCGCGTCCGACGCTTGGCGACTACGGCCAGGACTATCTCTACCGCGCGATCGTCGCCTTGCAGGGCCTGGGCGCCCTGCCGGTGGCCGAGGCGATGTACATGAAGGCGGCCGGCGACGACGGGGCGGGCCTGTTCACGGGCGATGATGTCTACCGCCTGAGCCTGCCTGCCAAACTGCCGCTGGACGGCTTCTGGTCGCTGTCGATGTACGAGGCCACGGCCGACGGCCAGTTCTTCTTCACCGACAATCCTCTCAAGCGCTACACGATCGGCGACCGCACTAAGGGCCTGAAACGCAACGCCGATGGCGGGTTGGATATCTGGATCAGCCGAACCGACCCTGGCGGCGAACGCTCGGCCAACTGGCTGCCCGCGCCCAAGACGGGGCCTTTCGCGATGTACCTGCGCGCCTATCTGCCCCGGGCCGAACTCCTGGACGGCCGCTACCGCCTGCCGCCGGTCGTCAAGGCCTGATCAGGGCTCGACCCGGACGGCGCGCGGCGGCAAAGTCGCGCCGACTCGTTCCTGAGGAGACCTCCCGATGAAGACCCGCGCCGCCGTCGCCTTCGAAGCCAAGAAGCCGCTGGAGATCGTCGAGGTCGACCTCGAAGGGCCCAAGGCCGGCGAGGTGATGGTCGAGATCAAGGCGACGGGCGTCTGCCACACCGACGCCTATACGCTGGACGGTTTCGACAGCGAGGGCATCTTCCCCTCGATCCTGGGCCACGAGGGCGCGGGCGTGGTGGTCGAGGTCGGGGCGGGCGTGACCAGCGTGGCCGTCGGCGACCACGTGATCCCGCTCTACACGCCCGAATGCCGCCAGTGCAAAAGCTGCCTGTCGGGCAAGACCAATCTGTGCACGGCGATCCGCGCGACCCAGGGCAAGGGCCTGATGCCGGACGGCACCAGCCGCTTCTCGTACAAAGGCCAGCCGATCTATCATTACATGGGCTGCTCGACCTTTTCGAACTACACGGTCCTGCCCGAGATCGCCGTGGCCAAGATCCGCCGCGATGCGCCGTTCAAGACCGCCTGCTACTGCGGCTGCGGCGTGACCACCGGCGTCGGCGCCGTCACCAACACCGCCAAGGTGGAGCCGGGCGCCAACTGCATCGTCTTTGGCCTGGGCGGCATCGGCCTGAACGTGATCCAGGGCCTGAAGCTGGTCGGCGCCAACATGATCGTCGGCGTCGATCTGAACCCGGCCCGCGAGGAATGGGGCCGCAAGTTCGGCATGACCCACTTCGTCAATCCCAATGACGTGCAGGGCGACCTCGTCGCGCACCTGGTGGCCCTGACCGACGGCGGCGCGGACTACACCTTCGACGCCACCGGCAACACCGGCATCATGCGCACGGCGCTGGAAGCCTGCCACCGCGGCTGGGGCGAGAGCATCATCATCGGCGTGGCCGAGGCGGGCAAGGAGATCTCCACCCGTCCGTTCCAGCTGGTCACCGGCCGCGTGTGGCGCGGCACGGCCTTTGGCGGCGCGCGCGGCCGCACCGACACGCCCAAGATCGTCGACTGGTACATGGACGGAAAGATCCAGATCGACCCGATGATCACCCACGTCCTGCCGCTGGAAGAGATCAACAAGGCCTTCGACCTGATGCATGCGGGCGAGAGCATCCGGACGGTGGTGACGTTCTAAGATTTCAGTTCCTTTCCCTCTTGCTGGGAAAGGTGGCCGCGAAGCGGTCGGATTGGGGGTGTCGGCTCGGCGATGGCGGGGCTGACACCCCCACCCCCAGCCCCTCCCCGCAAGGGGGAGGGGAGGAGATTGCGAATGACCGTCGAAACCCTCTCCACCCACCGCGTCCACGGCGGCACGCTCCGCTACTGCAAGCACGCCTCCACCAGCACGGGCACGCCGATGAAGTTCACGGTGTGGACTCCGGACGGGCAGGGGCCTTTCCCCTATCTCGTCTGGCTGTCGGGCCTGACCTGCACGGAGGACAATTTCACGGTGAAGTCGGGCGTCTATGCGCACGCCGCCAAGCACGGGATCGCCATTGTCGCGCCCGACACCTCGCCGCGCGGCGAGGGCGTCGCCGACGATCCGGCCTACGACCTGGGGCAGGGCGCCGGCTTCTATGTCGACGCCACCCAGGCGCCGTGGGCGCCGCACTTCATGATGCACTCCTACGTCACTGGCGATCTCCTGGCGGCGGTCGAGGGCGCGTTCCCGCTGGACGGCGCGCGCAAGGGAATCTTCGGCCACTCGATGGGCGGCCACGGCGCCCTGATCATCGCGCTGAAGCACCCCGAGCTCTTCAAGTCGGTCAGCGCCTTCGCGCCCATAGTCTCGCCGCTGAACTGCCCGTGGGGCGACAAGGCGCTGACCGCCTATCTCGGTACCGATCGCGCGGCGTGGCGCCCATACGACGCCTGCGCCCTGATCGAGGACGGGAAGGGCGAGGGCTTCGACGATATCCTGATCGACCAGGGCCTCGCCGACAATTTCCTGGAGAGCCAGCTGAAGCCGGAACTGATCGAGGCCGCCGCCGCTAAGGCCGGCCGCAAGGTCACGGTCCGCCGCCAGGAAGGCTATAACCACAGCTACTTCTTCATCACGACCTTCATCGGAGACCACCTGGCGTTCCACGCCGCCCGGTTGTGACTCTTTCGTAATTCATCCTGGGTTCAGGCGGCGGGCGGTCCTCTCACGGTCAAGCTGACTGGAGGGGAAATCCATGAAACTCGCACCGCTCGCCGCCGTGATCGCCCTGGGCCTGAGCACCTCGGCCTGCGTGATCATCGACGCCGATGAGCTCCATACCGACTACGCTCAGACCCGCGGCGTTTCGGACAGCCTGGAACGCCTGCAAGGGGCGCGGGTCGAGGGCGGAGACTTGGTGATCCGGGTCTCCTCCAACGGCTGCACGCGCCAGGACGACTTCTCGGTCGAGAGCCAGCGGCGCGACGGCCTGACGGCCTTCAGCTTCATTCGCAAGCGTCCGGACAACTGCCGGGCCCTGATCGCCGAGGGTGTGGAGTTGCGCTATCCGCTGGACGACTTCGGCGTCCAGCGCGGCGGCCAGATCCGCGTGCGCAATCCGCTGGTGCGGCCCTGATCCCGGAAAGGGCGGGGAAGATTGACTCCCCGCCCGCCTTCGCTCATAAACCGCGCCTTCACGCCGCCGGCTCGCCGCGCGGCGCGATGACCTTATGACGGATTGACCCGAAGCCGCCGTTGCAATCGCGCCTCTTTTTAAGGGGAGCCGGCCCGGATCGTTAGAAAGAACGACTATGTCGAAGCGCCATAGCGCCAAGTACAAAATCGACCGCCGCATGGGTGAAAACCTGTGGGGCCGTCCGAAGTCCCCGGTCAACTCGCGCTCGTACGGCCCGGGCCAACACGGCCAGCGCCGCAAGAGCAAGGTTTCGGACTTCGGTCTGCAGCTGCGCGCCAAGCAAAAGCTGAAGGGCTACTACGGTAACCTGACCGAGAAGCAATTCTCGCGCACCTACGAGGAAGCCGCCCGCCGCAAGGGTAACACCTCGGAGAACCTGATCGGCCTGCTCGAATCGCGCCTGGACGCCATCGTCTATCGCGCCAAGTTCGTGCCGACCCCGTTCGCCGCGCGTCAGTTCGTCAACCACGGCCACGTCCTGGTGAACGGCAAGCGCGTCAACATCCCGTCGTACCGCTGCAAGCCGGGCGACGTGATCAGCGTTCGCGAAAAGTCGCGCAACATGGCTCTGGTTCTGGAGTCGCTGGCCTCGAACGAACGTGACTTCTGCGAGTACGTCTCGGTCGAAGCCAAGTCGATGACCGCCACCTTCGTCCGCGCTCCGGAACTGTCGGAAGTTCCGTATCCGGTGAAGATGGAACCGAACCTCGTCGTCGAATTCTACGCTTCGTAAGCGTCGGACCAGACACGATACGGAAAAGGCCCCGGAGCGATCCGGGGCCTTTTTTGTTTCCCGCCCCTTGAACCCCAACAACCGGCTGCCTAGCTCTAGAACAGCGGGACCGGGCCCCTCTGGCGAGCGATGCAAGCGCTCGTGATGTCGGACCGCATCGGGTGTTCTCGATGTCTTGGGTCCGGCCGCCTAGCCCCCCTCCCCGAAAGGCGCCGTATCTGGCCGGGAACACCCGATCCATCCTTTCTGGACCGGAGGTTCCTTATGCCGCTTCTGATGTGCCCCAACTGCGACGGCTCCATGCAGACCGTGCAACGCGCCGGCGTCGAGTTCGACATGTGTCCGCGTTGCCGTGGCGTGTGGCTGGATCGCGGGGAGCTCGAGAAGCTGATGACGCTGGAGCGGGAAGAGACGCAGGCCATCTATGGCCAGCCGAAACCCTACAGCCGCCCCGATCACCATCACGATCACAGGCCGTCCGGATACCGCCGCGACGACGATGACGACCATCGCGGCGGCGCCTACGGCTATAAGAAGAAAAAGCGCTTCGACCTGTTCGACATCTTCGACTGACAGCCAGACCGATGAACCACCTCAAGACCTATATTCTGCTCGCGGGCCTGACGGCCCTGTTCGCCGGCGCTGGCTACCTGATCGGCGGCCCGACCGGCATGGCGATCGCCCTCGTCTTCGCCGTGGCGATGAACGCCTTCTCATACTGGAACGCCGACAAGATCGTGCTGCGCACCTATGGCGCGGTCGAGGTCGATGAGAGCCATCCCGAGCCGCTGATCCGCAACTACGCCGCCGACGTGGCGGAGATGGCCGCCAAGGCCGGCCTGCCGCGTCCGCGCATCACGGTGATCGACAGCGTGCAGCCCAACGCCTTCGCCACTGGCCGTGACCCGGCCCACGCGGCCGTGGCCGCGACCACGGGGCTGCTGTCGCTGCTGACCCGCGATGAGATCCGGGGCGTCATGGCCCACGAGCTGGCCCACGTGAAGAACCGCGACACCCTGACCATGACCGTGACGGCGACGATCGCCGGCGCGATCTCGGCCCTGGCCAACTTCGCCTTCTTCTTCGGCGGCTCGCGCGACGAGGAAGGCAACGGCGGCGGGCTTGGCGGGATGATCGGCGCGATCGCCATCGCCATCCTGGCGCCCATCGCCGCCATGCTGGTGCAGATGGCCATCAGCCGCTCGCGCGAGTACGAGGCCGACCGCGTCGGCGCCCAGATCGCTGGCGATCCCGACTCCCTGGCGCGCGCGCTGGAGAAGATCGAGGCCTATGCCCGGGGCGGTTACGAGAACGTCCAGGCCGAGCGCAATCCGGCCACGGCCCACATGTTCATCATCAACCCGCTGGCCGGGAAGGGCGCCGACAGTCTGTTCTCGACCCACCCCGCGACCCACAACCGCGTCGAGGCCCTGATGAAGCTCGGCGTCAGGCAGGGCGCGCGACGCGCCGCGGTTCCAATGTCGGAACCCGCGGTGCGTCCCAGCGGCGCTAGCTCGAAAGCGGGGCCCTGGGGCTAGGGAACAAGCGGCGGCAGGCGGCTATATTCCCATGACCAAGGCGTTCCGGTCTCTCCCAGGGCCGCCTTCACTAGGGCTGGAATGATGCGTTGGCCCACGCCGCTATTGGTCAGAATGACGACGCACCGTCGGCCTTTTTCGACACAGACCAGCATGTTGTCGGTGATGTCGTTGTGCCCGCCTTTTAGGAAGGCGTGGCCCTGGGGGGCATCGTGGACGACGACGCCCACGCCGGCCGCCAGACCGATCTTGGCGTTGTCGGGGTTTTCCTCGGTCGTCAAGGTCGGGAACTCATGGGCGCTCTTGATCGGCAGGCTGGGTCTGACGAACTCGGCGCGCGCCTTCGCCGAAAGCCCCCAGCCTGAGGCCATGGCGGTCGCGAGCTTGCCCATGTCGCCGATCGTAGTGTCCAGCGAGCCGGCCGCCTTGACGCTGGACCGGTCGTCGTGCGGCTCCCACTTGCCGTTCTCGTCCTGGCCGTCGGCGAGATTTCCGGCGAAGTCGGCGCGCCAGATCATGCTGGACCGGGTCATGCCAAGCGGCTGGAAAAGCCTGCGGTTCATGTCTTCGCCGACCTTCAGGTCCAGGCCCTGTTCTATGACGAACTGCATCAGGTTGATGCCTTCGCCGGCGTAGGCGTAGCGGCTTCCCGGCTTGAACTTGATGTCTAGTTTCTCGTCGGGGTTCAGCCAGCGGAAGTTTGGAAAGCCGGCCGAATGAGTCATCAGCATCCGCGGCGTGATCTCGCGCCAGCGCGGATCATTGGCTAGGTCGGCGTAGGCCTCGTAGTCGGGCAGGGGCTTGGGAAGATAGGTCGCGATGGGCTTGTCCAGATCCAGCTTGCCCTCGTCGACCAGCATCATGACGTAGTAGGCGAAGGCCGCCTTGGTGAGCGACGCCGCGTACATGATCGTGTCGGCGGTCAGCGGATCGCCCTTGGCGTTGCGGAAACCGCTAGTCTTGAGATGGCTGGGCTTGCCGCCCTCGACGACCGCGACCGCCACGCCGGGGACTTTGCCGACCTCTCTCAACCGATCGATCTCCGCGTCGAGCTTTCGATAGTCGGCGGCCGCGAAAGCTGGGGAGATCGATGCGCTGGCCATAAGTGTGATCAGGCTCAGAGACAGAAAAGCGGAACGAACGTGCACGGACCCTCTCCCCAAGGCTGGTCAGGCGGCCAGCGGCGCGCGATCTTCAGCCCAATTCGGTTCGTTCGCATAGAGGTCGATGGGCGCGCAGTATTCACGCAGAGGTTTCGTCCTGGCCGGGGCGGTTTTCACCTTGGCCGGTTGCGCGACGACGCCTCGCCTGGTCGCGGGCGAGACTTGGCCCGAGCTTGAGCCTCTGCTCGCGGTCTCCCTCGGGCGATATGAGGTCACGATCCGGATCGAAAGCAGGGGCTGCGCCGACCGCGCCAACATGGTGTTCCGGGTGGATCGCCAGGTCGGGCGGGCCGTGGTCGCCTTCGCCCGTCGTCGCCTGGAGACCTGCAAGGGGCCCAAGGGCTGGGCGGAGATGACGTTCAGCTATGACGAGCTGGGACTGAAGCGCGGCGAACGCGTCGTGATCGCCAACCCGGTGCTCAGCCCTTCGGCGTGAACCGCTCGACCATCCAGGGCAGGACGCGCGCGGGGCGCTTGGCGGCGATGTCGATCAGGACCCAGTCGGTGCGGCTCTGGGCGCACATTTCGCCGTCGGGGCCGTCGATGCGGACATAGCGCTCGAAGCGCGGGCCCTTGAGCTCGCCGACCCAGGTGTAGCCCGTGGCGATCTCGCCCAGCAGCAGTTCGCGGCGATAGTCGATCTCGTGGCGGCGCGCGACCCAGCTCCAGGGTGCGCGCTGTGCTTCGTCAGCCCAGGCCTCCCAGTGGGCGATGGCCAGGTCCTGCGCCCAGGAGAGATAGACCACGTTGTTGACGTGGCCGTTGGCGTCGATGTCCGACGCCTTGGGCTGGAAGGTCAGGGAAAAGGCGTCGCGCGGGGGCTCGAAGAGCTTCACGCGGCCAGGACGCCCTGTTCGGCCAGGAACGTCTTCAGCTCGCCCGACTGGAACATCTCGCGCACGATGTCGCTGCCGCCGACGAATTCGCCCTTCACATAGAGCTGCGGGATGGTCGGCCAGTCGGTGAAGGTCTTGATGCCCTGACGCAGCTCGTCGTCCTGCAGGACGTCGACGCCGACGAACTCAACGCCCAGATGGTCGAGGATCTGCACGACGACCGACGAGAAGCCGCAGCGCGGCTGATCCGGCACGCCCTTCATGAACACCACGACCGGATGCTCGGCGATGGTCTTGGCGATGAAGTCGATGGCGGGGGAGGCGGCGGCGTCGGTCATGGAGATGGATCCTTGGCGAAGGCCCTCAGCTAGGCGCCCTCGCGGGTGGGGTCAAGTGCGACGATCAGGCCCGGCTGACGGCCTTCTCGCGTTCCTGGGCCGAGAACCGGGCCAGCTCGATCTGGGCGCGGACGCTGTCGGGCAACTCGCGATCGACCATGGCGGCCAGACGCGCGATGTGGGCGGGATCGTCGATGGAGGCGCAGACCGAGGTCACCGCGGGCTCCGTCAGGGCGTAGGCCAGGCAGATGTCCTCGGCGCTCCAGTCCGGCGTATCGTGCAGGAAGTCGTAGCCGCCTATCCCGGCCAGGGGATCGGTGCGCCGCCGCCACAGCGAGGGCCGGGGCAGGACCTGGCCGCTGTTCCGCAGTGTTTGCGGCCAGAAGTCCTCGCCGAAGACGGCCAGGTTCCGGCGCTCGGCGTCGCGAAGACGATGACGATCTGGAAGGCCGGAGGTCAGGTTGAAAGGCGAGGCGATGGCGACCAGCAAGTCATTGTCCAGTACGGCGGGATCGACCTCGCCGCGCGTCGCGACGCCAAGGCCTGGCCTATCGCTCATTCCGCGCAGATCGTTTTCGAGAGCGGGCGGCAGGGTAGGGCCCAGGGGATCATTGATCAGCACAAGATCCGCGCGCTCCAGGCCCAGCGCTTCGAAGGACGCGGCCAAGCCTTGCTGGGGTTCGCCGCGCACGCGCAAGATCACGAACAGGCGCCCGCGCTCGACCGAGGCGAAGGCCTTCTTCGCGCCCTGACGCAGGGCTTCGGAGACGCCGTCCACCTGGAAGCTGTTGATCCCCTGCTCCAGCGCCTTCAGCACCAGCGCGCGAGCGTCCTGCGCGGCGTCGCCCAGGCGCAGGGTCAGCGCCGAGATCGCTACGCCAGATTTGCCCAGGGGACGATACCGCACGCGGGAGCGGCCTAGTCGGCGGGGGCGGCGGTTTCGAGCGCCAAGGCGTGCAAGGTTCCGCCCAGCACGTCGGCCAGCGCCTTGTTGACCAGTTGGTGCTGGCGCACGCGCGGCAGGCCCTTGAAGGCCGGCGAGACGATGCGCGCCTTCCAGTGGTCGTTGTCGCCGGCCAGATCGGTCAGCACGATCTCGGAATCGGGGAAGGCCGCGGTCAGGCGGGCTTCGAGCTCGGCGTGGGACATGGGCACGGCGGAGAACTCCGTTCTACGAAAGCTTCACTGGGGCAGGATGTCTTAAGAACAGCCGTACGCGATCCTGACCGCCGTGAGATTTAATTGAATTCGCCGCGCCGCGCACGGCATGTAAGCGGCATGATCAAGCTTTCACCTGCTCGCTCCGTCCTCTTCGCCATCGTTCTCGCCGCCAGCGCCGCCCATCCCGCCTTTGCGGGCCCTGGAGACAAGGCGCTGGAGGATGTCCGCATCCTGTCGGCCGACGACATGCAAGGGCGCGCGCCTGGGACGCCGGGGTCGGAGAAGGCCAGGGCCTACATCCTGTCCCGTTTCGCCCAGATCGGCCTCTCGCCTGTCGGCGAGCGGTTCGAGCAGCCGTTCAGCTTCGCCAAGCGCGATGGCTCGACCGTTCAGGGCGTGAACCTGATCGCGCGCATCAAGGGGACCGAAGGGGGCAAGGCGATGGTCGTTTCGGCCCACTACGACCACCTGGGCGTCCGGAACGGCGAGATCTACAACGGCGCGGACGACAACGCCTCGGGCGTGGCGGGCCTGCTGGCGGTGGCCGAGGCCTTCAAGGCCAAGCCGCCGAAGCACGACGTGATCTTCGCCGTCGTCGACGCCGAGGAGAGCGGCCTGCGCGGCGCTCGGGCCTTCGCGGCCGCGCCGCCGGTTCCGCTGGAGACCCTCGTGCTGGACGTCAATTTCGACATGCTCAGCAAGAACCCGAAGAACGAGCTCTATGTCTCCGGAACCGCGCCGTTCCCGTATCTGAAGCCGATCCTGGTCAAGGTGGCGGCGACCGCGCCCGTGTCCCTGAAGCTCGGCCACGACACCGACGCGGACGGCAAGGAGAACAACTGGAGCAACCAGTCCGACCACTACGCCTTTGGCGAGAAGGGCGTGCCGTGGGTCTATTTCGGCGTGGAGGACCACCCCGAGTATCACAAGCCCACCGACGACTTCGCGACCGTGCCGCAGGACTTCTTCAAGCGTTCGGTGGCGACTGTGGTCCAGGCGAGCCTCGCCCTTGAGCGGCAGCTGGACGACGTGAGCAAGGCTTCCGGGCGCTAGTCTTGCTGAAACCCGAACCGAGTCGGCGGCCCTTGGCGGAAATTCTCGTTTCTCCTTAAACCTATACGGGGGCATCCTGTCGGCAAGGCGGGGGGAGGCATAAGATCGACATCGTCGGCTTGAAGGACCGGATTTTGCGGGCCATTCCCACGGTCGCCCTGACCGTGGGCGCGGCCTTGGCGGCGGACTACGTCCTCAACGTCCTGATCCGCGGTGTTCCATCGGACTTCACGCCGGCGACGACCTTGATCATCGCCTCGGTTATCGCGACCCCGCTGGCCTTATGGCTGAGCAGTCAACGCTTGCGCCTGGAGGAACTGCACCACGCCCTGTCGGCCAGCCTCGAGAGCAAGCAGAAGGCCATCGAGGAGGCCGAGGAGGCCTTGGCCAAGTACCGCGAGGCGGACCGCCTGTACCGACTGCTGGGCGACAATCTGACCGACCACGTGGCGCTTTGGAGCCGCAAGGGCGAACGGCTCTACAGCTCCCCCAGCATCGAACCGATCACGGGCTATAGCGTGGAGGAGTTCCTGAACCTGCCGCCGACGGCCATGGTCAGCGAGTCCGATTTCCGTCGGGCGCAAAAGGTGATCATGAGCCGTACGCCCGGCGGTCCGCCCGCGAGCCTGGACTACGAGTGCATCCGCAAGGACGGCTCGATCATCTGGCTGGAAAGCTCCTATTCGCGGCTGGGCGACGGGTCGGGCATTCTGCTCGTCACCTCGCGCGACATCACCGAACGCAAGCGCCTTGAGCTGGACATCGCGCACGCGCTGGAGCTGGCCGAGGCGGCCTCGGCGGCCAAGTCCGATTTCCTGGCCAATATGACCCACGAGCTGCGCACGCCCCTGACGGCGATCATCGGCTTCGCCGAGGTGCTGCGGCGGTCGGGAAGGCTGGACGAGACGTCCGCGCGTCAGGCGGGACATATCCTCGACGCCAGCAACACCCTGCTCAGCGTCGTCAACGACGTGCTGGATTTCTCGCGTCTGGAGGCCGCCGGCCTGGAGCTGGATCCCGCGCCGTTCGATCCGGCCGCCATGGCCTCGTCGTGCGCGGCCCTGGTCGAGGAGCGCGCCGACGCCAAGGGGCTATCCGTCATCGTCGAGGCCGGAGAGGCCATCGCGCCGATGAACCTGGACGGCTCCCGCCTTTCGCAGGTGCTGCTGAACTTCCTGTCCAACGCCGTGAAGTTCACCGCGCGGGGCGCGATCACCGTCAAGCTCCGTCAGATGATCGAGGGGGATCAGGCCCTGCTGCGCGCCGAGGTGGTCGACACCGGGATCGGGATCGCGCCCGAAAACCGCGAGGCGATCTTCGACCGGTTCTCGCAGGCCGACGCGGCTGTGTCGCGGCGGTTTGGGGGCACGGGTCTGGGCCTGGCGATCTCGCGCCGCATCATCGAACATATGGGCGGCAAGATTGGCGTCGACAGCGTCGAGGGCGAGGGGTCGACCTTCTGGTTCGAGGTGCGGGGCCCCTTGGCCGACGCGCCCTCGCCCCCGGTCGACGCGGCAGAACCCCTGAACGCCGAGGCGGGCGTACGGCTGCTGCTGGTCGAGGACAACGCCGTGAACCGCGAACTGGTCAAGGCGATGCTGGAGCCGTTCGGCGTGATCGTGGAGACCGCCAACGATGGCGTCGCCGGCGTCGAGGCCATGCGACAGGGCGAGTTCGACCTTGTGCTGATGGACGTGCAGATGCCGGTCAAGGACGGCCTGACCGCCACGCGGGAAATCCGGGCGCTGGAAGGCGCGCGCGGCGCGGCGACACCGATCATCGCCATGACCGCCAACGTCCTGCCCGAACAGGTCGCCAACTGCCTGGCCGCCGGCATGGACGACCATCTGGGCAAGCCGATCAGTCCGTCGAAGCTGCTGGAGGCGGTGGCGCGCTGGGCGGGCAGGAGCCACGCGGCCTAGCTGGCGACAAGTCATGCGACTTCGCTGGGGCTATTGGCGATGACAACCGGTACGTTGTTGGGCATGCCTCGGCCTTCATGGTAAATGCAGGTCCCAAAGACGCGTGGGATCGCCGATTGCCCAAGAGCATAGATGAGTTCGATTGGGCGCAGACCCCTTTGGGGGCGAAGGAATCCTGGCCTGCTGCGCTCAGGACGACATACGACATCATGATGGGCACAGAGTTCGCGACCTGTGCAACCTGGGGTCCTGAGCAGACCCTCATCTACAACGCCGCCTATATTCCCTTTCTGGGCGCAAGGCATCCCGACGCCTTGGGCCAGCCGATCCACGAGGTCTGGTCGGACGTCTGGGGCGATATCGCGCCGCTGATCGCCAGGGCCAGGGCGGGGGAGCGCGTCTACATGGAGAACATGCGCCTGGTGATGACCAGGAACGGGGCTCCCGAAGACACCTATTGGACCTTCTCCTACAGCCCCCTGCGCGACGGGGACCGCGTCGAGGGCATTCTCGACATCGCCATCGAGACGACGGGGCAGGTCGTGGCCGAGCGCGAGCGGGCGCTGGTGATGGCCGAAACCACCCATCGGCTGAAGAACACTCTGGCCCTGGTTCAGGCCATCGCCCAGCAGACCCTTCGCGATGTCCCTGACCGGGAGCGGGTGCAAACCTTTGATGATCGTCTGCACGCCCTGGCCAGCGCCCACGACGTGCTGCTGCAACACGACTGGAACGGCGCGGACCTCAAGGAGCTGATCGAGACGGCTCTGGCGCGGGTGGCCGATCCGTCTCGCTTCGACGTTGAAGGACCGCAACTGGTGGTCAAGGCGCCGATCGCCCAGACCGTATCGCTGCTGGTCCACGAGCTGGCGACCAATGCGATCAAGTACGGCGCACTGACGGAGGGGACTGGAAGGGTGTCCGTCAGCTGGGCGCGCGAGGGCGAGCATGTCCGGATGGAGTGGCGCGAGCGGGGCGGACCGCCCGCGGTCACGCCGAAGCGCAAGGGCTTCGGCTCCCGGCTCGTCAGTCTGGGACTGACGGGCGCGGGCGGCGTCGAGAAGGATTTCGGACCGGAGGGACTGACGGTCCGCCTGACCGCATCGGTCGAAAGTCTGCTGGAGGCCTAGCGGCGCGAAGTCCGTCGCGGACGGCGATGCTCCGCGACGGTCTTTAGCCGATCAGGCCTTGGGCGCGTTCATATAGCCCGGCAGCCAGGCTTCGTGCGCGGTGCGCAGGGTCTCCAGCGGAATGCTGAACAGGCCATCCGAGGCGAAGGTCTCGCCGCCGGCGACGCCCGCGACGCTGGCTTGGACGCCGGCCTCCTTGGCCGCGTCCAGCACGGCGTCGGGATCGGGCGTGGCGATCAGGTAGCGGGCTTGGTCTTCGCCGAAGAGGTACGGGTGAGCGTGGGTCTGGCTGGTCGCGTTCAGGGTGATCCCGACCTTGCTGGCCAGGGCCACGTCGGCCGCGGCGACCAACAGGCCGCCGTCCGACAGGTCGTGGACGCCGGCGACCAGGCCTGAGGCGATCAGGCCGCGCACGAAGTCGCCGTTCTTGCGCTCGACCGCCAGGTCGACCGGCGGCGGGGCGCCGTCCTCGCGGCCCAGGATCTCACGCAGATAGATGGAAGCGCCCAGTTCGCCGTGCGTATCGCCGACCAACACCAGGGTGTCGCCCTCGGCGACGGCGCCGAAGCCCGTGCGCAGGTCGTAGTCCTCGAGCAGGCCCACGGCCCCGACGGTCGGGGTCGGCGGAATGGCGACGCCGTTGGTCTCGTTGTAGAGGCTGACGTTGCCCGACACGACCGGGAAGTCCAGCGCGCGGCAGGCCTCGGCCATGCCGTCGGTGGCCCGGACGATCTGGCCCATGGTCTCGGGCTTTTCGGGGCTGCCGAAGTTGAGGTTGTCGGTGATGGCGATCGGCAGGGCGCCGGCGGCCGTCAGGTTACGCCAGGCTTCCGCGACGGCCTGCTTGCCGCCTTCGTAGGGGTCGGCCTGGACATAGCGCGGGGTGCAGTCGCTGGTGACGGCGATGGCCTTGCCGGCGCCATGGATGCGCACGATGCCGGCGTCGCAGCCGGTAGCGCTGTCTTCCAGCGTGTCGGCCATGACGTGGCGGTCGTACTGCTCCCACAGCCAGCGCTTGGAGGCCATATCGGGGCAGCCGACGACGGTCAGCACGGCCTTCGTCCAGTCGGTGGGCGCGGGGATGGTGGCCGGATCCAGGCGCGGGTCGAGCTTGGGCTGGACCCAGGGACGGTCATACAGCGGCGCGTCGTCGAACAGCGGGGCCAGCGGCACGTCGCAGACCGTCTCGCCGTGATGCTTCAGCACCAGGCGGCCGGTGTCGGTGGTGTAGCCGATGACGGCGGCGTCCAGGCCCCACTTCTCGAAGATGGCGTGGCCGTCCTGCTCGCGGCCGGGCTTCAGGACCGCCAGCATGCGCTCCTGGCTTTCCGACAGCATCATCTCGTAGGCGCTCATGCCCTCTTCGCGCTGAGGGACCATGTCCATGTTCAGCTCGATGCCGACGCCGCCCTTGCCGGCCATCTCGACCGACGAGGAGGTCAGGCCCGCCGCGCCCATATCCTGGATGGCGGCGACCGCGCCGGTGGCCATCAGCTCCAGCGTGGCTTCGATCAGCAGCTTCTCGGCGAAGGGGTCGCCGACCTGGACGGTGGGGCGCTTCTCCTCGGAGTCCTCCGAGAACTCGGCCGAGGACATGGTCGCGCCATGGATGCCGTCGCGGCCGGTCTTGGAGCCGAAATAGACGACCGCCAGGCCCGGGCCCGGGGCGGCCGAGTAGAAGATGCTGTCGGCCTTGGCCAGGCCCACGCACATGGCGTTGACCAGGATGTTGCCGTTGTAGCCCTTGTGGAAGTTGGTCTCGCCGGCGACGGTGGGCACGCCCACGCAGTTGCCATAGCCGGCGATGCCGGCGACCACGCCGTCCACCAGGCGCTTGGTCTTCGGATGCTCCGGATCACCGAAGCGCAGAGCGTTCAGCAGCGCGATCGGCCGCGCGCCCATCGTGAAGACGTCGCGCATGATGCCGCCCACGCCCGTCGCCGCGCCCTGATAGGGCTCGATGTACGAGGGGTGGTTGTGGCTCTCCATCTTGAAGATGATCGCGTCGCCGTCGCCGATGTCGATCACGCCGGCGTTCTCGCCTGGGCCGCAGATCACGCGGGGGCCGCTGATCGGGAACTTCTTCAGCTGGTTCTTCGAGGACTTGTACGAGCAATGCTCGGACCACATCACCGAAAAGACGCCCAACTCGACGAGGTTGGGCTCGCGGCCCAAGCGCTTGAGGACAACGTCATATTCGGCGGGTTTCAGGCCGAACTCGGCGGCCAATTCGGCCATGGGCTTTTGGGGCGTGCTCATGGGCGCGCCTTCTAACCCGGTCCCCGGGATTCCGCCACAGCCCAGCGGATTTCTTCGCCGCGAGAACGGCCGACCGGAGAGCCGTCTCTCCCGACGCTGTTGGGAAAGTTTTGGAAAATCGTGAGCTTAGCTGGAATTAAGGCGGCTTGACCGGAGGAACGTCGGGACTCCGGGTTCGTTGTTCTTGCGTGCGTCAAGAGCGCGCTGTGAACCGAAGGAAAGCCCAATGGCCGAACAAGACCGCAATCCGCAGCAGCAGCAGAACGACCAGCAACGTCCCGCTCCGGGCCAGCAACAGCAACAAGGCCAGCCGCGTCAGAACGAGCAGGGCCAAAATCCGGGCGGCGAGGCCGGACAGGCCGAACAGACCGAGGAACGGCGCGACCAGCGCTGACCTGCAAGAACTCTCCGTAGAAGGAAGGGCCGGCGGTGATCCGCCGGCCCTTCTTGCTTTGAAATCCCTCCCCCAGCGGGGCAGGATTTGTTGGTCGGCGTCTACTTGGCGTCGACGACCGGCAGCTCGATGAAGCTGGCCGTATCGCCCGCGTGGAACACCCGCTGCGTGGCCTTCACATAGTCGCCGGGCTTGGCGAAGAAGATGTTCGGCACGAAGGTCTGCGGGTTGCGATCATAGAGCGGGAACCAGCTGGACTGGACCTGCACCATGATCCGGTGCCCCGGCTTGAAGGTGTAGTTCGCGGTCGGCAGGATGAACTGGTACTTCAGCGCCTTGTTCGGCGTCAGGGCCTTGGGCTGGCTGAAGCTCTCGCGATAGCGGCCGCGGAAGATGGTCATGCCGACCGGCAGCTGATAGCCGCCTAGCTCGGGCTGGCTGGGGACCTCATCCGGATAGACGTCGATCAGCTTGATGACCCAGTCGCTGTCGGTCCCGCTGGTCGAGGCCACCAGGTTCACCTTCGGCACGCCGGCGATCTTCAGCGGTTCCTTGAGCGGCTCGGACGTATAGGTCAGGACGTCCGGACGGCCATCGACGCTGCGCTGGTCGGTGACCAGCCAGGGCGTCCAGCGGCTGCGATCAGCGAACTGCAGCGGACGCGGGATGTACGGCACGGGCTTGGCCGGATCCGAGACATATTCGTCATAGGCCGCGTCGCCCTTGGCCGGCGCCGGTGCGGTGAAGTCGAGACCGCCCTTGGCTTCCAGATAGAGGTTCTTGGTCGTCTGGGCGTTGGTCCCGCCTTGGGGCCAGCTGGCGTAGCGGTTCCACTTGTTCTGGCCCGGATCGTAGATCAGCACCGGCGGGGTGTCGGCCTTGGGGCCGTCCTTCAGGTGCTGGTCGAAGAAGGGCTTGAGCACGTCGCGGCGGAACTGCAGGGCGGTGTCGCCGTCCCACTTGAACGGGCCGAGGTTGTAGCCGTCGTAATTCACTTGGCTGTGCCGCCACGGGCCCAGCACCAGGTAGTTCATGTCATTGTTCTTGTCCTTGGACTCCAGCGCCGGGTACGAGTGCACCGCGCCCCAGATGTCCTCCTGGTCCCACAGGCCCTGGATCCACATGGTCGGCACCTTGAGCGGCGTCTTCTCCATGGTCTTGTCGAGGGCCTGCTCGCTCCAGAAGCTGTCATAGGCCGTGTGCTCGGCCAGCTTCTTGAACCAGGGCAGTTGGTCCAGGCCGTGGTTCTTGGCGTAGTCGCCGGCCGACCCCTCGCGCAGGAAGTTCGAATAGTCGTCATAGCCCTGGCGTTGGACGCTCTCGCCCGCGCCGCGCACCGTCGTCTGGCCGGTGAAGTAGTCGAAGTTGATCTGGCGGAAGGCGCCGAACTGGAACCAGTCGTCGCCCATCCAGCCGTCGACCATCGGGCTCATCGGCGCCGCCGCCTTCAAGGCCGGGTGCGGATTGACCAGGGCCATCACCACCGTGAAGCCTTCGTACGAGCTGCCCAGCATGCCGACCTTGCCGTTGGTCTCGGGCACGTTCTTCACCAGCCAGTCGATGGTGTCGTAGGCGTCGGTGGAGTGGTCGACCTCGGAGCTGTTCAGCGGGCCCTTCAGCGGCCGCGTCATCACATAGTCGCCTTCCGAGCCGTACTTGCCGCGGATGTCCTGGAAGACGCGGATGTAGCCGCCGTCGGCCACGAAGGGCTCGTCGCCCTGCGGCATGGCCGCCACCATGCGCGAGCTGTCGGCGCGGGCCGCGCGCTTGGTGGCGTTGTAGGGGGTGCGGGTCAGCAGGATCGGCAGGTTCTTGCCGCCCTTGGGCACGACGATGACGGTGTAGAGCTTGGTGCCGTCGCGCATCGGGATCATCACGACACGCTTTTCGTAATCGTAATTGACCTTGGCGGCGACATACTTGCCGTCGATGTCCGGCGTCATCGCCGAGATCTGCGCCTGGGCGGCGGCAGTGAACACCGAAGCGGCCGCGGCGGCGAGCAAGCCGGCGCGCAAGACGGAAGCAAAACGCATGATGGTGGGCCCTCCTACAGAGGGCGGCACCTTAGGACCGGGATTTGCCGGCTGCTACGGTGTAACAGCACCGGTCAGCCCATTTTTATCCGCGAACGGAGAGGCTCTAGGCGCTCTGGAAGATGCTGCGGAACAGGATCGCGCCGTCTTCCGAGCCAAGATCGGCGTCGAAGGCGCGGTCGGGGTGGGGCATGAGGCCCAGGACGTTGCCCTTGTCGTTGATGATGCCGGCGATGTCGCGGGCCGAGCCGTTGGGGTTTTCCTTGTAGCGGAACACCACCTGGCCCTCGCCCTCGAGACGGTCCAGCGTCTCTTCGTCGGCGAAGTAGTTGCCCTCGCCGTTGCCGACGGTCATCACCGCCTGGCGCTGCTCGCCATAGCCGGCCGTGAAGCGGGTCTGGCCATTGACGATGTCCAGCTCGACGGGCTTGCAGACGTACTTGAGGCCGGCGTTGCGCAGCAGGGCGCCGGGCAACAGGCCGACCTCGGTCAGCACCTGGAAGCCGTTGCAGATACCGACGACCGCGACGCCCTTGTCGGCGGCGGCGACGACTTCCTTCATCACGGGGCTGAGCGCCGCCATGGCGCCGCAGCGCAGGTAATCGCCGTACGAGAAGCCGCCGGGCAGGACGATCAGGTCCAGATCGTCCGGCAGGGCCGTCTCCTGGTGCCAGACCATTTCGACACGCGCCCCAGCGGAGCGCTCGATGGCGACCTTGCAGTCACGATCGCAGTTCGAACCCGGAAAAACGATGACGGCGGCTTTCATGGCGCGGGCCTGTATCACCGTTCGGACGGAATGTCAGTGGGGCGAGCCGTTTAAAGCGCCCCCTCCGTCACGTCGCCTATCGGCGCCGCGCCACCTCCCCCGCAAGCGGAGCAGGAGGAAGACCCCGTCCTCCTCACCCGTGCAACGGGGGAGGTGGCGCGATGCGGATACGCATCGTGACGGAGGGGGCGCTTTTCAAGCTCAAGCGCACGCGTCCAATTCCGGCTCCACCGCCTCGCCGCTGGGCGGCGGGAAGGGCGCCTTGAAAGTGAAGGCGGCGGGTGTCGGGCCATGCGCTTCCAGGTGCGCCAGCTTCTCCAGCGCTTCCTCGACAGTCGGCGTGTGGCCGGCCGGGACCCACCATAGCGCCATGTAGAGGTCCATGTGTTCGAACCACTCGCGGCGGCGGCGCATGATCTCGACGTGGCCGCTGCGATAGACGTAGGCGCCGAGCGAGGGAATATCCTCCCAGACCGACAGGTTCGGGATGAACAGCGGATCGCCGCCGATGGCCAGGTCCGTGGCGTTGTTGCCATCGCCCTTCAGCCGCCAGACGAAGCCGGGGGAGCCTTCGGCCAGCGCGTTGATGCGGTCGAGGTTGCCGGCGAAGTCCTTGATCATCGGATGATCGATCGGCGCCTTCAGCCGCCCGACATTGACCTCGGCCAGGTGGAACTTCGCGCTCATTGATGGTCTCCCTTCCGCTCGCCGACGAACATCGTGTTGCGAAGCTTCGAGCGGAAGGGGCCGGACGCGCTTTTCTACAGCTCGATCATGTCGAAGTCGGACTTCGGCGTGCCGCACATCGGGCAGATCCAGCCGGCGGGGATGTCGGCCCAGCGCGTGCCGGGGGCGAGGCCCTCGGTCGGATCGCCCTGTTCCTCGTCGTAGATGTAGCCGCAGGTGCGGCACTGCCAGACCTTGAAGGGTTCCGCGCTCATCGTCGCCTCAGTGCATCTTGAAGCGGATCGGCACAGCCTTGGGGCCGCAGACGAAGTTGGCGGTCATGCGCGTCGGCGTTCCGTCCAGCTCGACGCTCTCGAGACGGGCGAACAGCTCCTCCCACAGCACCCGCATCTCCATCCGCGCCAGGTGCTGGCCCAGGCAGATGTGCGCGCCGTAGCCGAAGGCGATGTGCTTGTTGGGCGTGCGGTCGACCTTGAAGCTGAAAGGGTCCTCGAACACCGTCTCGTCGCGGTTGCCCGAGGGGTAGGACAGGAACAGCCAGTCGCCCTTGGCGATTTTCTTACCCGCCAGCTCGGCGTCGGCCGTGGCGGTGCGCATGAAGTGCTTCACCGGCGTGACCCAGCGGATCGATTCCTCGATCAGGCCCGAGATCAACGAGGGGTCGGCTTTCACCTTGGCGAACTGCTCGGGGTTCTCGGCCAGAGCCCACAGCGCCCCGGCGGTGGTCGAGGACGTGGTGTCGTGGCCCGCCGTGGCGGCGATGATGTAGTTGCTCATCGCCTCCAGGTGCCCCATCGGCTCGCCGTTGATCTTGCCGTTGGCGATGATGCTGGCCAGGTCGTCGCGCGGCTTGGCGCGACGGTCCTCGGTCATGGCGTTGAAATACATCATGAAGTCCATGACCACGGACTGGATGCTGTCGACGCCTTCGCCGGCGTCGGTGATCGTCTTGCCGCTGCG
Source organism: Caulobacter sp. X (assembly GCF_002742635.1). Classification (NCBI taxonomy): domain Bacteria; kingdom Pseudomonadati; phylum Pseudomonadota; class Alphaproteobacteria; order Caulobacterales; family Caulobacteraceae; genus Caulobacter; species Caulobacter sp. X. Next base: position 1,267,593 of record NZ_PEGF01000002.1, read on the forward strand.
GTTCAGGTCCGGGTCGGCGTTGCCGAACAGCTCCTGGGTCAGTTTGAGCATCCGGGGCTCGTCGCTCTCGGGGACGCCCAACACCTCCATGATCACGTGCAGGGGATAGAGGAAGGCGACGTCCCGGGCGAAGTCACAGCGGTCGCCGTGCTCGGCCATACGGTCGACGAAGCCGCGGGCGATCTCGCGGACGCGGGCTTCCAGCGCGCGCAGGTTCTGCGGCAGCAGCGAGCCTTGCGTGACCTTCCGATAGGCGAAGTGGTCCGGATTATCCATCTGCACCAGCGAGCGGACCAGGTGAGGGGACCCGCCCATCATCTCGCGCACCTTGCGATCGGCCTCGATCGTGGTCAGCACCGTGGCGCGGTCGCCGTTGTGAAAGAGCTCGTTCTGGCGCTCGACCTCCAGGATGTCGGCGTGGCGCGTGACCACCCAGAACGGATCGAAGCCCTCGGGCTGGGCCACATCCAGCGGCGCCTCCTTGCGCAGCCAGGCGAAGGCCTGATCGACGCGGTCGCCGTCGGCATAGGCGGTGGGATCGACAATGTCCTTGGCGATGTCGGCGGGGATTGTCATGCAGGCCTCCTGGTTCTCCCAAGGATGGCTCTCCGGCCATCTCAATTATTTGCTTGTTGTCCAACAAATAACTAAGTTCGGCAAGATGACGTCGTCCCTTAAGGTTCCCGAGCGCCGCACCCAGTCAGACCGCCGCCAGCAGTCGGAGGCCGAGCTGCTGCGCGCCGCGGCCGAGCTGATCGCCGAGCAGGGCGTGGCCGCGGCCACTTTCGAGAACATCGGACTGCGGGCGGGTTACAGCCGGGGGCTGGTGACCCAGCGGTTCGGATCCAAGCAAGGGCTGATCGAGGCGCTGATCGCCCGGCTGCAGACGCGGCTTGAAGCGGTGATGGATGACCGCCGCCTGGACCAGCTCGACGGGCTGGAGGCGGTGCTGGGCTTCGTCGACGCCTTCCTGACGAACCTGTCGCGGGACGGCGAGATGCGGGCGTATTTCGTGCTGCTGGCCGGCGCGGTGGCCGACGTCTCTGACCTGCGCGCGCCCTTCGCCCTGGCGCACAAGGGCGCCGAGGAGCGTCTGGAGGCCATGGTGCTGCGGGGGCAGGCCGAGGGCGTGATCCGCGAAGGCCTGAACGCCGATGCGACGGCGCTGATGGTGGGGTCGTTGCTGCTGGGCCTCTCGACCCAGCTGCTGATCGATCCCGGCATGGACCTGGAGCCCATCCGGGAGACCAGCCTGGCGATGCTCAGGACGAGCTTCGCCGCTTAGGCCCAAGTCAACTCAGGCGACGTCGATGCGGTAGCTTTCGATCACGGTGTTGGCCAGCAGCTTCTCGCACATGGCCTTGACCTCGGCCTTGGCCTTTTCGGCGTCGGTCTCGGCCAGGTCGAACTCGATGACGCGGCCGACCCGGGCGTCCTTGACGCCAGCCCAGCCCAGGCCGTGCAGAGCGTTCTCGACGGCCTTGCCCTGGACGTCGAGCACGCCGGGCTTCAGGAACACGTGGACGGTGGCTTTCACTGACAAACTCTCCCTTCGCGACGCCGGGCGTCGCGACGACTTCCGACCGAAGGCTTAGTGCACGCCGCCTTGGATGACGGTCGGCATTTCCTTCATGATCCCCAGGCGGCGGGCCACCTCGGTATAGCTCTCGATGACGTTGCCGAGGTCGCGGCGGAAGCGATCCTTGTCCAGCTTCTCGTTGGTCGCGGCGTCCCACAGGCGGCAGCTGTCGGGGCTGATCTCGTCGGCCAGGATGATGCGCGAGAAGTCGCCTTCGTAGACGCGGCCGAACTCGATCTTGAAGTCCACCAGCGTGATGCCGACGCCGCTGAATAGGCCCGACAGGTAGTCGTTCACGCGCAGGGCCATGGCCATCATGTCGTCGATCTCCTGGGTCGCGGCCCAGTTGAACGCGGTGATGTGCTCCTCGGAGACCATCGGGTCGCCGAGCTTGTCGTCCTTGTAGTAGAACTCGATGATCGAGCGGGGCAGGGGCTGGCCCTCGGTCAGACCCAGGCGCGTGGCGATCGAGCCGGCGGCGATGTTGCGCACCACGACCTCGAGCGGAACGATCTCGACTTCCTTGATCAGCTGCTCGCGCAGGTTCAGGCGGCGGATGAAGTGGTTCTGCACGCCGATCGAGTTCAGGCGAGTCATGATGTACTCGCTGATCCGGTTGTTGATCACGCCCTTGCCTTCCAGGACCGCCTTCTTCTGCGCGTTGAACGCGGTGGCGTCGTCCTTGAAGTACTGGATCAGGGTGCCGGGCTCGGGGCCCTCGTACAGGATCTTGGCCTTGCCTTCGTAGATCTTCTTGCGACGGGTCGTCATGGCTCTCGTCGAGGCCCTTTTTGGAAGCGCGCGCCGCCCATACCCGGAAAAACTTCCCGAGAAACGAAAAGCGCGCGCGGCGGATAGCTGCGCGCGGCTTTCGACTCAAGGCCGCTCACTAAAAAATGTCCGTCGGAACCTACCCGAATGAGCGCGATGGCGCAAACAAAGGCGGGCGAATTTGGTTTATGCTAAGGACTATAAACGCCGCTCGGGACGATCCCGAGATTGCGGACCGAAGCGGCACGATATATGCAGCCGGCTCAGACGACTTTGGGGCCTTCATGACCACCTTCGACGAACGCGAGCAGGGTTTCGAACGTAAGTTCGCGCTGGACCAGGAACTGGAATTCAAGGCGGCCGCGCGCCGCAACCGCCTTCTGGGCGAATGGGCGGCCGGCCTGATGGGCCTGGCGACCGCCGAGGAATACGCGCGCGCCGTGGTCAAGTCCGATTTCGAACAGCCGGGCGACGACGACGTTTTCCGCAAGGTTTACGAGGACTTGAAGGGCTCGGGCGTCTCGATCGGCGAGGGCGAGGTCCGCATGAAGATGGCCGAGTTGCTGGCTCAGGCCCGCGAGCAGATCAAGGCCGGCGAGTAAGCACGGGCCTGATCGCCGATTGAATGAGGCCGCCCTTCGGGGCGGCCTTTTTCGTGCGCGATCGGCCGCCCGCCGCGTTCGATTTATTCTAAAAATACCTGGGGTGGAGCTGGCGCGGCCCGCTTTCCGCGAGGCCTTGCCATGTCCGGACTTGGTTAATGGCGATAGGCGAGTTCCGGATCGATATGCAAGCATAGGCTGTTAGAAATTCAAATTTTCGCCCAGGTTTTATCTGGCGTCCCCGGCGCGGAGGATCAATGTGCCGCCCGGCGGCCGTGACGGTCGCCTTCGAGCAGGGAGAACGTCCAATGACTGCTGATGTCGGTACGCTTCATACCCAAAAAACCGCCAGCGATGTGCTGGGCCTCTATTTCGTCAAGGCCGTGGTCGGCAACGCCGGGACGCCCGGCGCGCCGCTGGTCAATCTGGCGCTGTCGGTCCAGGCCGCCTCGGGTCACGTCGCCGGCATCGCCGAGATCACCCAGGCGGTGCCTGGCGGCAATCACCGGTTCCCGGTCACCGGCCAGATCTATCAGACCGGCCTTGGCCCCAATCACCAACTGGTCTCGCTGCAGGGCGAGTTCGTCTACACGGTGCCGCCGCCGGCGATCGGCTCGTTCCTGGCCAAGTTCACCGCGGCCCTGTCGGTCGATCAGCAGTGGAACGGTTCTGGCGGCTTCAACTACGTGACCACCCACGTCGAGAACGTGCCGGTCAAGAATATCGCCTGACCCTTCCAAGGCGCTTGGCCCGCGTCGCCTCGATCGGCGGCGCGGGCTTTCTTATGATCCGTGGGGCTGGAGGAACGACGCCAAGGACCGCCAAGCCTCCAGCTTCTGCTCGAACGTCCGCGCCGCGTGGGCTGGACTCGAGGAGGGCAGGGCCAGCGTCGGGACGCGGTCGCCCAGCAGCTTGCCGCCCAGCTTGGCCGCGGTCCCGCCGTTGAAGGCCACGCCTTTCAGGCTTGGCAGGGTTTCGATCAGCGCCAGCAGGTCGTTGGCCGCCGGATCGCGGATGGCCGCGTCCAGGCTGCCGGGGCGCTGGGCCTCCGCGATCACGTCCCACAGGCCGACGCCGCGGGCCAGCAGCGCGGCGAGGCGTTCTTCATAGGGCAGGGGCGTCAGCGAGACGTCCAGCACCCGCTCCATCAACCGCCAGAAGGCGTTCCTGGGATTGCCGTAGTACTGGCGCGCGGCCAGCGAGGCCTCGCCGGGCAGGCTGCCCAGGATCAGGACGCGGACGTTCGCGTCGACGACCGGGGGAAAGCCCCGCTTAACCGCCGCCATGGGGCGGGTCGTTGCGCAGCCAGCCGGTGACCATCAACCGCGCCGCGCCGGCGTAGGGCGCGACCGGCGCGACCGAGTGGACGCGGGGCACGCGGAACAGGGTCAGGGTGTTCCAGGCCGGCGCATAGCCGCGCTCGACGTCGCCCTTGGCGTCATGAAACAGCAGTTGGCCGCCCCAATCCGGTCGCCAGGTCCGCGTCAGGCCCAGGGTGTAGGCCGCAAGGCGCTCGCCCACGCCGGTGTCGTCGTGCAGGGTCAGAAAGTCGCCGGGGCGGTAGCAGGTGGCCTGGCCGTCGATCTTGGTGACGCTCGTCTCTACCGTCACCGCCGAGCAGAAGCCGATGAAGGCCTCGCTGTTCAGGAACTCGGTCAGGGCGTGGATCGGATGGCCCGGATCGCGGCCGGCCAGATAGGCGTCGATCATCGGATAGCCGAGATAGACATAGGCGAAGCCGTCGCGGGCCCGGGTCGTGGCCGCGTGCAGCCGCTGAGCCACCGCTTCGCCGCCCAGGGCCTGCCGGCGCGCGCGGTCCAGGACCTCGGCCTTGCCGCGCTCGTCCGAGCAGATGATGTCCCAGTCGATGGTCTGTTCGAGAATGCCGGCCAGCCGATCGACCACGGCGGGCTCGAAGACGTCCGGAATACGCGCCACGCCCTCGCGAGCGTAGGCCGCCGCGAAGGCGGCCGGATCAAGCGCCGGGTTCAGGCGCAGGATCGGCGCGTCGTCCAAGGTCTTACGCGTCCTGGCCGAAGACGCGCTTGAAGATCACGTCGACGTTCTTGGTGTGATAGCCGTAGTCGAACAGCTCCTCGAGCACGCTGTCCGACAGGGCCTTGGACACCACCGGATCGGCCTTCAGGAAGTCGATGAACCGGCCTTCGCCGCGCCAGACCTTCATGGCGTTGCCCTGGACGGCGGCGTAGGCGTCTTCGCGCGACACGCCTTCCTGGGTCAGGGCCAGCATGACGCGCTGCGAGAAGACGAGGCCCCCCAGCTTGTCCAGGTTCTTGGCCATGTTGTCGGGATAGATATTGAAGCGCTCGATGACGCCGGCCAGGCGGCGCAGGGCGAAGTCGAGGTGGATGGTGGCGTCCGGGCCGATGCCGCGCTCGACCGACGAGTGGCTGATGTCGCGCTCGTGCCAGAGGGCGACGTTCTCCATCGCCGGCACCACGGCCGAGCGGACCAGGCGGGCAAGGCCCGTGAGGTTCTCGGTCAGGATCGGGTTGCGCTTGTGCGGCATGGCCGAGCTGCCCTTCTGGCCCGGATCGAAGGGCTCCTCGGCTTCCAGCACCTCGGTGCGCTGCAGGTGGCGGATCTCGGTGGCGAGACGCTCGACCGACGAGGCGACCACGCCCAGGGCCGCGAAATAGGCCGCGTGGCGGTCGCGCGGGATGACCTGGGTCGAGACCGGCTCGACGGCCAGGCCCATCTTGTCGGCCACATGCTGTTCGACGCGCGGATCGACATTGGCGAAGGTGCCCACGGCGCCCGAGATCGCGCAGGTGGCGATCTCGAACTTGGCCATCGCCAGGCGCTCCTTGGCGCGCTGGAACTCGGCGTAGTAGCCGGCCAGCTTCAGGCCAAAGGTGATCGGTTCGGCGTGGATGCCGTGGCTGCGGCCCACGCAGACGGTCATCTTGTGCTCAAGCGCCCGGCGCTTCAGCGCGGCCAGAACCAGATCGACGTCTTCCAGCAGCAGATCGGTGGCGCGCGACAGCTGCACGGCGAAGCAGGTGTCCAGCACGTCCGAGCTGGTCATGCCCTGGTGCAGGAAGCGGGCTTCCGGACCGACGATCTCGGCGACATGGGTCAGGAAGGCGATGACATCGTGCTTGGTGACGCGCTCGATCTCGTCGATGCGGTCGCTGTCCCAGACCGCGTCGCGGCCCTTCTCCCAGATCGTCTCGGCGGCGATCTTGGGGATGACCCCAAGCTCGGCCATGGCGTCTGCGGCGTGGGCCTCGATCTCGAACCAGATCTTGTACTTGGTCTGGCTGGACCAGATGGCGGCGGCTTCGGGGCGGGCGTAGCGGCTGATCATGGGCGGGCGTTTCGGCCGGGCGAGCCGGGGAGTCAAGGGAAGAGGGTTATTACTTGGCGCGAAATGGATCCTCCCCCGCGATGCGGGGGAGGTGGCCCAGAGGGCCGGAGGGGGCGAGCGCGGCCGGTGTCCAGCTAGCCCCCTCAGCCGCTCCGCGGCAGCTCCCCCGCAACGCGGGGGAGCATCTTTGGCCCTACGCCCCCGCCCGCTCCTTCATGTGCTTGACCAGCCCGATGGCCGCCAAGGCGTAGTGGACGCCGGCCCAGGCGTAGAAGCACAGCGAGATGACAATGCCTTGTTGCGTCGAACGGGCCATGGCGCCGGCGCAGGCCTTGGCGAGTTCGGGCGCGGAGCCCTTGGGCGCCAGGCCGCCGGGGCACTCGGCCGAGAAGCTGGCCGCGCCGGGGTCGCCGAACGATCCGGCCAGGGCGTGGACGATGCCGGTCGAGCCCGGATGGTTGAAGTTGAACTGCGCCAGGTGGTCGATCAGCCAGCCGGTGAAGACCGGCCCGCCGCCCAGGGCGATCAGGTTCAGGAAGAAGAACAGCAGGGCCGTGGCCGTGGCCCGCCGGCGCGGCTCGACCGAGTTCTGCACCACGCCGAAGGTCGGGGCCAGATAGGTATAGTGGAAGATGCCCGGGATCAGCAGGATCAGGGCCGTAGCCTGCCAGCTGGTCTGCAGATAGGCGGCTATATAGATCGGCGTGCAGATCAGCAGACCGATCGCCGGGGTCAGGGCGTACCAGCGGGCGCTCTTCTTACCCGCCCAGTCCGAGAGGAAGCCGCCGACCAGGGTGCCCACCCCCGCCGAGAATCCGCCGATCAGGCCGACGATCAGGCCGACTTGCGCCAAGCCCAATCCATAGGTCCGCACGAAGTACGGCGGCACGAACGCGCCGGAGCCATAGGAGCCGAACGAGGCGATGGTGACGCCCAGCACCATGTGCAGCACGGGCCACTTGCCAAACAGGATCTTGGTCACCGCCCAGAGCTCGGAGAACTCTTGGGCGAGCGAGAACCGGGGCTTGGCGGCCGGCTCGACCACGAGGTCCTCGGCCTCGATCGGGCGCTCGACGATTTCGGAGTGGCCGCGCGGGGGCTCCTTGACCACCAGCTTGACCAGCAGGGCCAGCAGGATGCCGGGCAGGCCGACGATCACGAAGGCCACGCGCCAGCTGAACTCCTGCGCCAGCCACCCGCCGGCGACGGCGCCGAACATGGTGCCCAGCGGGATGCCGAACGAGTAGATCGACAGGGCCGAGGCGCGCTTCTTGGGCTCGAAATAGTCGCTGATCAGCGAGTGGCTGGGCGGCGAGCAGCCGGCCTCGCCGACCCCGACGCCGAAGCGGAACAGGGCAAGCTGCGCGAAGCTGGCGGCCGCGCCGCACAGGGCGGTGAAGCCCGACCAGATCACCAGCGACACCGAGATGATCGTAACGCGGTTGTAGCGCTCGGCCAGCCTGGCGATCGGGATGCCCAGGATCGTGTAGAGCAGGGCGAAGTAGAGCCCGCCCAGCAGGCCTAGCTGGGTGTCGGTCAGCTTGAGGTCGACCTTGATGGCCTGGCCGATGGTGGCGATGATCGTCCGGTCGATGAAGTTGAAGGTGTAGGTCGCCAGCAGCAGGCTTAGCACCGCGGCCTTGTAACCATTGGAATAACGCGGCCGATCGCCGCCGGACGCACGCGCGTCGGCCATCCTGACTCTCTCCCTTCAAACATTTGTTCTAGTTCTTTGAGGGGACTGTGACGGAGCGGAAGCCAAAGCGCCAGAGGCTAATTTCCTCGCGCTGATCCAGGCGCTAAAGCGTTATTGTAAAGGCTTTCGTCGAGAGGAGCGCGCCATGGAACTCGTGATCGGCACCAAGCGGTGGTCAAGCTGGTCGCTGCGCCCGTGGCTGGCGCTGAAGCGCACCGGCCAGTCTTTCAAGGAGACCGTGATCGGGTTGCGCTGGGGTGACGCCACGACGGCCGAGATCGCCGCCTATTCGCCGAGCAAGCTCGTACCCGTGTTGCGCGATGGCGACCTGGTGGTCTGGGACTCGCTGGCGATCTGCGAGTATCTGGCCGAGAAATTTCCCGAGGCTAAGCTCTGGCCCGCTGATCCCGCGTTGCGGGCGCTGGGGCGCTCGGCGGCCGCCGAGATGCACTCGGGGTTCCAGTCCCTCCGCGGCGAGTGCCCGATGGCCTTGGACGAGGCACCGCGCAAGCTGGACATCTCCGAAGCCACCCAGAAGGACGTGCGCAAGATCGTCGAGCGCTGGAACCAGCTGCTCAAGCGCTCGGGCGGGCCGTTCCTGCTGGGCGAATGGTCAATCGCCGACGCCTTCTTCACGCCGGTGGCGACGCGCTTCCGGACCTACGAGATCCACCCGTCCGACTATGGCGACGCCGGCGCGGCCGGGGCCTATGCCGAACGCCTGCTCGAGACGCCGGAGTTCCTGGAGTGGGAGCGGGCGGCGCGGGCGGGGTGAAACGGCGAAGGCGCGGCCAATCGTCCCGATTCACGATTAACGCCCATTTCACCACGCCTCGCGAGAGGGCCTTAACCAAGCCGCTCCATCCTGTATCGAAACGGGACCTTGGAGGGGCGGATGGGCCAGCACGTGGAGACCCTGGTGATCGGCGGCGGGCCGGCCGGTCTGACGACCGCCTACACCCTCGCCAAGGCCGGGCGGGGCGTGACCGTGCTCGAGATGGATGCGGCCCGCGTGGGCGGCGTCGCTCGGACGCTCGACTACAAGGGCTTGAAGTTCGACATCGGCGGCCATCGGTTCTTCTCGCGCAATCCCGAGGTTCTCGACCTGTGGCGCGAGATGCTGCCCGAGGGCTTCGTCGAACGGTCGCGCCGCTCGCGCATCTACTATCAAGGGCGGTTCTACGCGTTTCCGCTGCGGGCTTTCCAGGCGCTGGCCAATCTTGGCCCCTGGATGGCGACCAGGTGCCTGGCGTCGTTCGCCTGGGCCAAGGTCAAGCCGATCAAGCAGCCCGAGAGCTTCCGCGACTGGGTCCGCAATCATTTCGGCGAGACGCTGTTCACGACCTTCTTCAAGTCCTACGCCGAGAAGGTGTGGGGCATGAGCTGCGATGACCTGTCGGCCGACTGGGCGCGCCAGCGGATCCGGGGGCTGCATCTGGGGACCGCGATCGCGGACGGCGTCCGCCGGTCGCTGGGCTTGCAACGCAAGGCGCCGGTCGCCGCGCCGACCAAGACCCTGAGCGAGCGCTTTCTCTATCCCCGCCAGGGCGCGGGCATGGTCTGGGAGGCTTGCGCCGAGAAGATCGTCGCGCTGGGCGGCGACGTCCGCCTGGGACGACGGGTCGATGGTCTGCACTACGACAAGCTCGCGCGCCTCTGGACCGTCTCGGTCGCCTGCGCCGACGGCCGCAAGGAGATCTACACCGCCGACAACGTGGTCTCCTCGGCGCCGATCCGCGAGCTGATGCAGTCGATCAGCCCGACTCCGATGAGCGTCTTCCACGCCGGCGAGCTGATGTACCGCGACTTCCTGACGGTCGTGCTGATCGGCAAGCCGCGCAAGGCGCCGCCGGACACCTGGATCTACGTCCATGACGCCTCGGTGCAGGTCGGCCGCGTGCGCGACCTGCGGGCCTGGTCGCCCGAGATGATCCCCGACGGCGTCGAGGCGGCGCTGGGCCTGGAATATTTCTGCTTCGAGGGGGACGCCCTCTGGAGCCTTTCGGACGCCGAACTGATCGCCAAGGCCAAGGCCGAGATCGCCCGCATAGGCCTGATGGATGTCGAGGCGGTCGAGGACGCGTGCGTCGCCCGCCAGCGCAAGGCCTATCCGGTCTATGACGAGGCCTATGCCGAGCACATCCGGATGATCCGCCTGGATCTGAAGATGCACTATCCGGGCCTGCACCTGGTGGGTCGCAACGGCATGCACCGCTATGGCGACCAGGACCGGGCCATGATGACCGGCGTTCTGACCGCCGAGAACATCATCGCCGGCGAGCGCGTGCATGATGTCTGGGAGGTCGACGAGAACGCCGCCTACGACCGTCCCATGGTCCGCGTCGAGCGACCGGCGCCGCAACGCGCCGCGGCCTGAGCTCGGGTCCCGGGCGGTGATTCTCTAGGCGGGCGTCTGCTCCGGCTTTTGACGCTTCGATTCGCTCATCAGCCGGCTCACGCCGCCGCAGGCGAAGCACACGATCGCGTCGGCGAGTCCGGCCATCGCGGCCAGCACGAAGACCCCGGAAATCACCACAACCGCCAACGCCAACATGGAAATCTCCCGCTTCTCAAGACCAAGCGAGGGAGGGCGTTTTCCGTTCCGAAAACGACCGTTGGCGCGGCAAAAAATCATACAAATGGTTGACAACGTTGTCGCGCTTCCAATGAATGTCGCGTCCGCGCAAAGACGGACTCGCGAACATCGTCGCCTAGGGAGTGGTCCAGTGATTTCGGTGCTCAAATTCAATCGCGGAGGCGTTCGATGAGTGACGCCGCGATCGCCAAATCCCCGGCCAAGAGCGGGGGCTCCAAGCTGGCTATCGTCTATGTGACGTGCCTGTTCTTCATCTGGGCGCTGGTCACCAATCTGCTGGACCCGCTGCTGAAGACCATGAAGACGGTCTTCACCCTGACCCCGGTCGAAGCCAGCCTGACCGGCTTCGCCTTCTTCATCGCCTATGGCGTCATGTCGATGCCCTCGGCCGCCTTCCTGTCCAAGTTCGGCTACGCCAAGTCGGTGATGGTGGGTCTCGGCGGCATCGTCGCCGGCTGCTTCATCGCCATCGCGGCGGCCAAGCTGCACACCTTCGCCCTGGTGCTGACGGCCCTGTTCGTCATGGCCTCGGGCATCACCCTGCTGCAGGTGGCGGCCAACCCGCTGATCGCATCGATGGGCCGTCCCGAGGACAGCTCGTTCCGGCTGAACCTGTCCCAGGCGTTCAACTCGCTGGGCGCGGCCTGCGGCCTGTGGTTCGGCGCCAACTTCCTGCTCAAGGGCCAGATCTTCGAGAAGGGCATTACGATCACCGAGGCCATGCGCGAGCAGGCCCTGGGCTTCGTGTCCAACGTCTATTTCGTGATCGGCGCGGGCCTGGCCCTGTTCATCCTGGCCATCTTCTTCGTGCGCCGCCAGATCACCGAGGCGGCCCCCAAGACCGGCCACTTCATCAATCCGCTGGCGGCTCTGTCGTCGAAGTGGGCGAACCTGGGCGCGATCGGCATCTTCCTCTATGTCGGCGCCGAGGTCGCGATCTCGCTGAACCTGCTGCTGTTCATCGAGCAGGCGCACATCCTGAACATCCCGGCCGAACAGGCCGGCAAGATGACGACCTTCTACATGGTCTTCGCCATGATCGGCCGCTTCGCCGGCTCGGCCCTGCTGAAGTCATTCAAGGACTACTGGCTGCTGACCGCCGTGGCCGTCGGCGCGATCGCGCTGAGCCTGGTCGTCATCCTGACCAAGGACATGGTTCCGAGCGCCCACACCGGCGACATCAACCTGCTCCTGGCCACGGTCCCGATGACGACGGGCCTGATCCCGGCCTTCGCGGCCCTGCTGATCGGCCTGTTCAACTCGATCATGTTCCCGACCATCTTCACCCTGACCCTGCAGCGCTCGTCGGCTCCGGCCTCGGCGACCTCGGGTCTGCTGTGCATGGCCATCGTCGGCGGCGCCTTCCTGCCGCTGGCCTTCGCCAAGATCGAGGAGATGACCGGCTCCAAGTCGCTGGCCTTCATCGCCCCGCTGATCTGCTACGTCTACGTCCTGTGGTTCGCGCTGGTGTCCAAGAACGCCCCGACCCACGAGATCGAGGACGAGGCGGTGGCCGGCGGCCACTGACCTTTCGAGACCCGCCTGCAAGCGCCCCGGAAGGCTTCGGCTTTCCGGGGTTTCTTTTTGCCGATCAGTTTTCCTGAAGGCGTCTATCGAAAAACCTCGGTCGTAATTCCCAGTGCTCGGCACGACATTGGCGGTCTCACGAGCGAAGGAACGCGCATGGCCGCCGTCCAACCCAAGAGCAGCCGCTTCATCAGCGGCTTTGGCGTCCAGGTCCTGGCCGCCATGGCGATCGGCCTGGGCCTTGGCCTGCTGGCCCGCCAGCTGGGGCCGGCGGAAGGGCAGGGCGGCTACGCCCTGGCCGAGACCCTGCACCAGGTCGGCGCGATCTTCGTCCAGCTGCTGCGCACCCTGGTGCCGCCGCTGGTCTTCACCGCCATCGTCGCTAGCGTCGCCAATATCGCCCAGCTGCAGAACGCCGCGCGCCTGGTCTGGCGCACGCTGTTCTGGTTCGCGGTCACCGCCCTGATCGCGGTGCTGATCGGCATCGCCCTGGGTCTGATCCTGCAGCCCGGCCTGCACACCACGGTCGAGGCCGCCGCCGCCAAGGCGCCCAAGACCCATGGCTCGTGGCTCGACTTCCTGACCGGCCTCGTGCCCGTCAACGTGCTGGGCCTGGCGGCCTCGACCAAGATCAGCGACGCCGGCGCGGCCACGACCTCGCTGTCGTTCAACGTGCTGCAGATCGTCGTCATCTCGCTGGTCACCGGCGTCGCCGCTCTGAAGGTCGGCGAGGCGGGCGAGGCCTTCCTGAAGTTCAACGCCTCGGCCCTGGCGATCGTGCGCAAGGTCCTGTGGTGGGTGATCCGCCTGACGCCGATCGGCACCATCGGCCTGTTCGGCAACGCCGTGGCGCAATACGGCTGGACGACGCTGGGCCAGCTCGGCGCCTTCACCGGCGCGATCTATATCGGTCTCGGCCTGGTGCTGCTGGTCGTCTATCCGACCATCCTGGCCCTGAACGGCCTCAACCCGATCAAGTTCTTCCAAGGCGCCTGGCCCGCGATCCAGCTGGGCTTCGTCTCGCGCTCCTCGGTCGGAACCCTGCCGGTGACCGAGGCGGTGACCGAGACGAGCCTTGGCGTGCCGCGCGCCTACGCCGCCTTCGCCGTGCCGCTGGGCTCGACGACGAAGATGGACGGCTGCGCGGCGATCTATCCGGCCATCTCGGCGATCTTCGTGGCCCAGTTCTTCGGCGTGCATCTGGCGCTGTCGGACTACTTCCTGATCGTCTTCGTCTCGGTGATCGGTTCGGCCGCCACCGCCGGTCTGACCGGCGCCACGGTGATGCTGACCCTGACCCTGTCGACCCTGGGACTGCCGCTGGAAGGCGCGGGCCTGCTGCTGGCGATCGACCCGATCCTCGACATGGGCCGCACCGCCGTGAACGTCGCCGGCCAGGCCCTGGTCCCGACCATTGTCGCCAAGCGTGAGGGCATCCTCGACCTCGAGACCTACAACGCCGGCCAGGTCCCCGCCGAGGCGGGACTGATCGCCGCGGAATAGGTCTGCGCGGTTGCGCCGGAAAGCTTTAGCGGCGAGTTTGCGCGCCTCGTAAAGCGTCCCCGGGGGATTCCATGGTTCTGAAGACGGCGAACGGCGGCCCGGAAGGGCCGAGCCGGCGTGGATTCCTGTCCGGCGCCGCCGCCCTCGCGGGTCTGGCCGTCGCCACGCCCCGCGCCTTCGCCCGAGCTTCGGACCGCGTCGAGGCCCTGCTGGCCCAGATGACGATCGAGGAGAAGGCGGGTCAGCTCTCGTGCTTCGCCGACATGATCCGCCCGCCCATCGGCGACATGAACCCGCTGGTCAATCTGCGCAACGCCCAGACCCTGACCGCCGAGATCAAGGCCGGCCGGATCGGCGTGCTGATGAACGGCGTGGGCGCCCAGGCCGCCCTCGACACGCAGAAGGCCGCTGTCGAAGGCTCGCGCCTGAAGATCCCGCTGCTGTTCGCCGCCGATGTGATCCATGGCTTCCGCACGGTCTTCCCGATCCCGTTGGCCGAGGCCGCCAGCTTCGACCCGCATCTGGCCGAGCGCACCGCCCGCGCCGCCGCCTCGGAAGCTTCCGCCTCGGGCCTGCACTGGACCTTCGCGCCGATGGTCGACGTCGCCCGCGACCAGCGCTGGGGCCGCGTGGCCGAGGGGGCGGGCGAGGATCCCTATCTCGGCGAGGTCATGGCCGCCGCCCGCGTCCGCGGCTTCCAGGGCAAGGACCTGAAGGCCGACGACAGCATGCTGGCCACGCCCAAGCACTTCGCCGCCTACGGCGCGGTGACGGCCGGCCTCGAGTACAATTCAGTCGAGTTGTCCGAGGCGACCCTGCGCGAGGTCCATCTCCCGCCGTTCCAGGCCGCCTTCGCGGCGGGGGCGATGACGGTGATGTCGGCCTTCAACGACGTGAATGGCGTCCCGTCCACCGCCAACAAGCGCCTGCTGACGGGCGTGCTGCGCGAGGAGTGGGGCTTCAAGGGCGTGGTCATCTCCGACTACACCTCCGACCAGGAGCTGGTCGCCCACGGCTACGCCGCCGATGATCGCGACGCCGCGCGCCTGGCGATCCTGGCCGGTGTCGACATCAGCATGCAGAGCGGCCTCTACGTCCGCTATCTGCCCGAACTGGTCGCCTCGGGCGCCGTGCCGATGGCGGTGGTCGACGCTTCGGTGCGCCGGGTGCTGGCGCTGAAGGAGGCGATCGGCCTCTTCGACAACCCCTATCGCTCGCTGGACCCGGTCGCCGAGAAGGCGCGCACCGCCACGCCCGCCCTGCGCGCCCTGAGCCGCGAGGCCGGCGCGCGCTCGATCGTCCTCCTCAAGAACGACGGCGGCCTGCTGCCCTTGCCCAAGGCGGGCAAGCGCTTGGCTCTGATCGGCCCCTTCGGCGACGATCGCGACAATGTTCTGGGCGCCTGGGGCGGTTTCTTCGCCGACAAGTCGCTGAACGTCGACCTCGCCACGGGCCTGCGGGGCCAGCTCGCCGATCCGGGCAGCCTTGTGGTCGAGCGCGGCTGCGACGTCGAAGCGCCGATCGCGGGCGGGATCGAGCGGGCGGTCGCCGCCGCCCAGGCCGCCGATGTCGTGCTGCTGGCGATTGGCGAAAGCGAGACCATGACCGGCGAGGCCAAGTCCCGCACCGACATCCGCATTCCGCCGGCCCAGCAGCGTCTGGCCGAGGCGATCGCCGCCACGGGCAAGCCGGTCGTCGTGCTGCTGCGCCACGGTCGCGCCCTGGCGCTGGAAGGGCCGGTCCGCGACGCGCCGGCGATCCTGGCGACCTGGTTCCTCGGCAGCGAAATGGGCCACGCCGTCGCCGACGTGCTGTTCGGCGCGGTCAATCCGTCCGGCCGCTTGCCGGTCAGCTTCCCGCTCGACAGCGGCCAGGAGCCGTTCTTCTACAACGGCCGCCCCACGGGCCGCCCCGCGCCGGCCGATCCCAACGCCCAGGAGTACAAGTCTCGCTGGCGGTCGATCCGCAATGACGCGCTCTATCCGTTCGGTTTCGGCCTTGGTTATGCGCCGTTCGCGGTGACCGACCTGCGTCTCAGCACGGAAAAGCTCGGCTGGGACCAGACGCTCCATGTCACCGCCAAGGTCCGTAACACCGGGTCGGTCCACGGCGAGCATGTGGTCCAGCTCTACATTCGCGACCGCGTGGCCAGCCGCACCCGCCCCGTGCGCGAGTTGAAGGGCTTCCAGCGCGTCTCGCTGGCGCCCGGCAACGAACGCGAGGTCCGGTTCGAGCTGCGGCGCGAGAACCTGATGTTTGTCGGCGATCACGACTATTGGGGCGCCGAGCCTGGCGTATTCGACGTCTGGCTGGCCAATTGCGCGACCGACGGCCTCGTCGCCAGCTTCGAACTCCTGGCGGCATAAGGCGAAGCGCGAATCATTTCGTGCTGGATTGCGGGCGTATTGGGGCGTCGCGCAGTTCCTCACGGCCGCTTTTACTCGCCTGACAAGCGAATCTGGTCTCTGCGCCCGGTCGGTGTACGGAATATTCAGGTTCAGGACATGTCTTTGTCTTGAAAGGTTTTAAATCCAATTCTGTTGGCCGGGGCATAGGTAGGCGATTAACTGCCCTCGGCTGGCGCGGACCTGCGTCCGGATGTCTCGTTGAAAGGACTTGGAAACGAAATAAGGTTATGCCCGACGGGCCGTAGTGTGGCTTGTTGCCGAGGCGCTTGCGTTTGGGGGGGCGTCTCCATGTTGCTTCGTGGCGCGCAAAAGGCGCGTCTGCACAGCAGGGGATGGATGTATGCCGATCTCGAGTCTTTCCGCCGCTCAGATCTCGAACCTGTCGGTCACCGCGATCCAGGGACTGACGACGACGGACATCCAGTCCCTCAATGGAACTCAGGTCGCCGCGATCAGCGTGACCGGGATCGGCGCGCTGGACACCACGCAGGTCGCCGCGCTCAGCACGACCCAGGTCAAGGCGCTTACCGCCACCCAGATCCCGAAGTTCTCGGCATCGGTGACCTTCGACGTCACCCAGCTCACCCAATTCTCCAGCCAGCAGGTCTCGGCGCTTACCTCGACCCAGCTTGCGGGGCTCGACACCTCCCATATCGCCGTCCTCAGCGCCACGCAGATCGGCTCGCTGTCGGCCGCTAACTTCTCGGGCCTGGACGCCACCCAGGTCGGCCAACTGAGCGAGACCCAGGTCAAGGGCATCACCGCGACCCAGCTGAAGGGCGTCTCGACCAACGATATCGGCGAGCTTTCCGCCACCCAGGTCGGCGCGCTCGCCGCCGACCGCCTCGCGGCTCTGTCCGCCGCCAACCTGTCGGCCCTGAACGCCACCCAGGTCGGGGCGCTGAGCAACACCCAGATCGCGGCGCTGACGACCACCCAGCTCAAGGACTTGACCGCCACGGATATCGGCGAGCTGTCGGCCACGCAGGTTGGCGCGCTCTCGACGGTTCAGCTTGGCGCCTTGTCGGCGGCGAACGTCTCGGCCCTCAACTCCACGCAGGTGGGCGGCCTTTCGACGACTCAGATCAAGGGGATCACGACCACCCAGATCAAGGGTCTCAACACCACCGATATCGGCGAACTGACCGACACCCAGGTCGGCGCCCTGACCGTCGCGCAGATCGGCGCCCTGGCCACCGCCCAGGTTCAGCAGCTTTCCACCGGCCAGCTCTCCGTCCTGTCCTCTACCCAGGTCGGGGCGTTGGGCGCGGCGAACTTCTCGGTTCTGGACGCGACGCAAGTCGGCGCGCTAAGCGAGACGCAGATCAAGGGTCTGACGACCGCGCAACTGGGCGGGCTGTCGGCGGCCGACGTCGGCGAGCTGTCCGCGACGCAGGTGAGCGCGCTGAGCGCCGGCCAACTGGGCGCCCTGACGACCACCGCCGTCTCGGCCCTGGACGCGACACAAGTCGGGGCTCTGTCGACGACCCAGATCAAGGGTCTGACGGCGGCCCAGCTGAAGAATTTCTCGACCACCGATATCGGTGAGCTATCCGAGACCCAGGTCGGGGCGCTGAGCGCGTCGCAGCTGGGCTCTCTCAGCACGGCGGCTGTTTCGGCCCTGAACGCGACCCAGGTGGGCGCGCTGTCGACGACCCAGATCAAGGGTCTGACGACCGGCCAGGTCTCCAACCTGACCGCCACCGACATCGGCGAACTGTCAGAGACCCAGGTCGGAGCTCTGACCGCCGATCAGATCAAGAATCTGTCGACCACCAACCTGTCGGCGCTGTCGGCCACCCAGGTCGGCGCCCTCAACAACACCCAGATCGCCGCGATCACGACGACGCAGGTCAAGAACCTGACGACGACCGATATCGGCGAGCTGTCGGCCACCCAGGTCGGGGCCCTGACGGCCGCTCAGGTCGGCGCCTTGAGCCAGCCTCAGGCGCAACAGCTTTCGGCGACCCAGATCGGCGGTCTTTCGTCGACGCAGGTGGGGGCGTTGAACACGACGAACCTGACCTCGCTGAACGCCACCCAGATCGGCGCGCTGTCGACGACCCAGGTCAAGGGTCTGACGGCGACCCAGCTGTCCAACCTTAGCACCGCCAATGTCGGCGACCTGAGCGAGACGCAGGTGGGGGCGCTGAGCGCCTCGCAGATCGGCTCGCTGGGCGCTGCCAACTTCTCGAACTTGAACGCGACGCAAGTCGGCGCGCTGAGCGAGACCCAGATCCAGCCCCTGACCGCCACGCTCATGACGGGTCTGTCGACCGCCGACGTGGCCGAGCTGGCGACCACCCAGGTGGGCGCGCTGTCGCCCACGCAGATCGGCGCTTTGGGCGCCAACTTCTCGGCCCTGGACGCGACCCAGGTTGGCGCGCTGTCGACGACCCAGATCAAGGGCCTGACGACGGCCCAGGTGGCTGGTCTGACGACGACCGACATCGGCGAGCTGTCGACGACCCTGATCGGCGCGCTCAGCGCCGACCAGGTCAAGTCGCTGTCCAACGCCGGCCTGTCGGCCCTGGACGCGACCCAGACGGGGGCGCTGTCGACGACCCAGGTCAAGGGTCTGACCACGACCCAGATCAGCAACCTGACCGCCACGGATATCGGCGAGCTGACCGGGACGCAGCTTGGCGCCCTGAACAACTCGCAGCTGGCCGCGCTGACCCAGGCCAACGTCAAGGCTCTGACGACGACCCAGCTGGGCGCGCTGAGCTCGACCCAGATCGGCGCGTTCGCGCCGACCAACTTCTCGGCCCTGGACGCCACTCAGGTCGGCAGCCTGACCGAGACCCAGGTCAAGGGCCTGACGACGGCCCAGATCGGCGGCCTGTCCGCGGCTGACGTCGCCGAGCTGTCGGCGACCCAGGTGGGGGCGCTGAGCGCCTCGCAGGTGGGCGCCCTGAGCACCACCGCCGTCTCGGCCCTGGACGCGACCCAGGTGGGCGCGCTGTCGACGACCCAGGTCAAGGGCCTGACGGCGACCCAGCTGAAGATCTTCTCGACCACCGATGTCGGCGAGCTGTCCGAGACCCAGGTCGGGGCCCTGACCCCGACGCAGC
Organism: Caulobacter sp. X; assembly: GCF_002742635.1. Classification (NCBI taxonomy): domain Bacteria; kingdom Pseudomonadati; phylum Pseudomonadota; class Alphaproteobacteria; order Caulobacterales; family Caulobacteraceae; genus Caulobacter; species Caulobacter sp. X. Next base: position 1,286,680 of record NZ_PEGF01000002.1, read on the forward strand.
TGGGCGCTCTGAGCAACGCGGCGCTCTCGGCCCTGACCGCCACCCAGACCGCGGCGCTGTCGACGACCCAGATCAAGGGTCTGACGACGACCCAGCTGTCCAACCTGACCGCCACCGACATCGGCGAGCTGTCGGCGACCCAGGTCGGGGCCCTGACGGCCGATCAGATCAAGTCGCTGACCCCGGCCAACCTGTCGGCCCTGGACGCCACCCAGGTCGGCGCCCTGACCAACACCCAGGTCGCGGCCATGACCGTGACCCAGCTGAAGGGCCTGTCGGTCACCGACATCGATGAGCTGTCGGCCACCCAGGTCGGCGCCCTCGCGGCGGCCCAGATCAGCGCCCTGAGCCAGGCCCAGGCGCAGGAGCTGTCGGTCACCCAGATCGGCGGTCTCTCGGCCACCCAGGTCGCGGCCCTGAACACGACGAACCTGACCTCGCTGAACGCCACCCAGCTCGGCGCCCTGTCGACGACCCAGGTCAAGGGCCTGACGGCGAGCCAGCTCGGCAGCCTGAGCACCGCCAATGTCGGCAACCTGAGCGAGACGCAGGTCGGGGCGCTGAGCGCCTCGCAGATCGGCTCCCTGGCCGCCGCCAGCTTCTCGGCCCTGAACGCCACCCAGGTCGGCGCTCTGAGCGAGACCCAGATCAAGGGCGTGACCGCCACGCAACTGAAGGGTCTGTCGACCACTGACATCGCTGAGCTGTCGACCACTCAGGTCGGCGCGCTCTCGGCTTCGCAGGTCGGAGCCCTCGGCGCCAACTTCTCGGCCCTGGACGCGACCCAGGTCGGCGCGCTGTCGACGACCCAGGTCAAGGGGCTGACGACGACCCAGTTGTCCAACCTCACGACCACGGACGTCGGCGAGCTGTCGGCCACCCAGGTCGGCGCCTTGACCGCGGATCAGATCAAGTCCCTGTCCGCCGGAAACCTGTCGGCCCTGACCGGCACCCAGGCGGCGGCTCTGACGACCACCCAGGTCAAGGGCCTGACGACCACCCAGATCGCCGGTCTGTCGACGACGGACGTCGGCGAGCTCTCCGACACCCAGCTGTCGGCCCTTTCGGCCCAGCAGATCGCGGCGCTGAACGTCGACGACCTGACCGCCACCCAGATCTCGGGCCTCAGCGCGACCCTGATCGGCGCGCTGGGCTCGGCTAAGTTCTCGGGATGGGACGCCACCCAGGTGGCCGCCCTGAGCGAGACCCAGATCAAGGGCCTGACCTCCACGCAGTTGGGCGGCCTGACCACCGGCGATGTCGGCGAACTGTCCGCGACCCAGGTTGGCGCTCTGACGCCGACCCAGATCGGCGCCATGAACGCCGCGGCCTTCTCGGCGCTCGACGCCACCCAGACCGCGGCGCTGTCGACGACCCAGATCAAGGGTCTGAACACGACCCAGCTCAAGAACCTGTCGGTCGCCGACATCGGCGAGCTGTCCGAAACCCAGGTCGGGGCCCTGGCGCCGTCGCAACTGGGCGCTCTGAGCACCACGGGCGTTGGGGCGCTGAACGCCACTCAGGTGGCCGTGCTGTCGACGACGCAGGTCAAGGGTCTCACCACGACCCAGTTGTCCGCCCTCAGCGCGACCGACATCGGTGAGTTCACGGCGACCCAGATCGGCGCCCTGACGGCCGACCAGGTCAAGTCGTTGACGGCGGCCAACCTCTCGGCCCTGGACGCCACCCAAGCCAGCGCCTTGACCAACACCCAGATCGCGGCGCTGACGACGACCCAACTGAAGGGCCTGTCGGTCACCGATATCGATGAGCTGTCGGCGACCCAGGTCGGGGCCCTGACGGCCCTGCAGATCGGCGCTCTCACCACCAACCAGGTGCAGGAGCTTTCGGCGACCCAGATCGGCGGTCTTTCGTCGACGCAGGTGGGGGCGTTGAACACGACGAACCTGACCTCGCTGAACGCCACCCAGATCGGCGCGCTGTCGACGACCCAGGTCAAGGGTCTGACGGCGACCCAGCTGTCCAACCTTAGCACCGCCAATGTCGGCGACCTGAGCGAGACGCAGGTGGGGGCGCTGAGCGCCTCGCAGATCGGCTCGCTGGGCGCTGCCAACTTCTCGAACTTGAACGCGACGCAAGTCGGCGCGCTGAGCGAGACCCAGATCAAGGGCCTGACCGCCACGCAGCTGAAGGGTCTGTCGACCGCCGACGTGGCCGAGCTGTCGACCACCCAGGTGGGCGCGCTGTCGCCCACGCAGATCGGCGCTCTGGGCGCCAACTTCTCGGCCCTGGACGCGACCCAGGTTGGCGCGCTGTCGACGACCCAGATCAAGGGCCTGACGACGGCCCAGGTGGCTGGTCTGACGACGACCGACATCGGCGAGCTGTCGACGACCCTGATCGGCGCGCTCAGCGCCGACCAGGTCAAGTCGCTGTCCAACGCCGGCCTGTCGGCCCTGGACGCGACCCAGACGGGGGCGCTGTCGACGACCCAGGTCAAGGGTCTGACCACGACCCAGATCAGCAACCTGACCGCCACGGATATCGGCGAGCTGACCGGGACGCAGCTTGGCGCCCTGAACAACTCGCAGCTGGCCGCGCTGACCCAGGCCAACGTCAAGGCTCTGACGACGACCCAGCTGGGCGCGCTGAGCTCGACCCAGATCGGCGCGTTCGCGCCGACCAACTTCTCGGCCCTGGACGCCACTCAGGTCGGCAGCCTGACCGAGACCCAGGTCAAGGGCCTGACGACGGCCCAGATCGGCGGCCTGTCCGCGGCTGACGTCGCCGAGCTGTCGGCGACCCAGGTGGGGGCGCTGAGCGCCTCGCAGGTGGGCGCCCTGAGCACCACCGCCGTCTCGGCCCTGGACGCGACCCAGGTGGGCGCGCTGTCGACGACCCAGGTCAAGGGCCTGACGGCGACCCAGCTGAAGATCTTCTCGACCACCGATGTCGGCGAGCTGTCCGAGACCCAGGTCGGGGCCCTGACCCCGACGCAGCTGGGCGCTCTGAGCAACGCGGCGCTCTCGGCCCTGACCGCCACCCAGACCGCGGCGCTGTCGACGACCCAGATCAAGGGTCTGACGACGACCCAGCTGTCCAACCTGACCGCCACCGACATCGGCGAGCTGTCGGCGACCCAGGTCGGGGCCCTGACGGCCGATCAGATCAAGTCGCTGACCCCGGCCAACCTGTCGGCCCTGGACGCCACCCAGGTCGGCGCCCTGACCAACACCCAGGTCGCGGCCATGACCGTGACCCAGCTGAAGGGCCTGTCGGTCACCGACATCGATGAGCTGTCGGCCACCCAGGTCGGCGCCCTCGCGGCGGCCCAGATCAGCGCCCTGAGCCAGGCCCAGGCGCAGGAGCTGTCGGTCACCCAGATCGGCGGTCTCTCGGCCACCCAGGTCGCGGCCCTGAACACGACGAACCTGACCTCGCTGAACGCCACCCAGCTCGGCGCCCTGTCGACGACCCAGGTCAAGGGCCTGACGGCGAGCCAGCTCGGCAGCCTGAGCACCGCCAACATCGCGGCCCTGGTCCCCACGCAGGTGGGGGCGCTCAGCTCGACCCAGATCGCCGGCTTCGCGCCTAGCGGCCTGTCCAACCTGGACGCCACCCAGATGGCGGCGCTGAGCCCGACTCAGGTGCGCGGCTTCACGGCCACGCAGCTGAAGGGCCTGAACGCGACCGACATCGGCGAACTGTCGACCACTCAGGTCAGCGCGCTGTCGGCCCTGCAAATCGGCGCCCTGACGGCCGCGAACATCTCCGCCCTGGACGCGACCCAAGTGGCCGCGCTCAACGAGACCCAGATCAAGGGCCTCACCACCACGCAGATCTCGAGCCTCACCACCACCGACATCGGTGAGCTGGCGGCCACCCAGATCGGCGCGATGGCGGGCAGCCAGCTGGCGGCGCTGAACACGACCAACCTTTCGGCCCTGACGGCGACCCAGGTCGGGGCGATCACCACCACCCAGATCAAGAGCCTGACCGTCGACCAGGTGAAGAACCTGTCGACGACCGATATCGGCGAACTGTCCGAGACCCAGATCGGCGCCCTGACGAACAGCCAGGTGACGGCCCTGACGTCGAACCAGGCGCAGCAGCTCAGCGTCACCCAGCTTGGCTCGCTCAGCAGCGCCCAGGTGGGGGCCCTGACGTCCACGGCGTTCGCGACGCTGGACACGACCCAGGTCGGCGCCCTGACGGCGACCCAGGTCAAGGGTCTGACGGCCACGCAGCTGGGCGCTCTGAGCACAGCCGACGTTGGTCAGTTCATCGACACGCAGATCGCGGCCCTGAGCATCCTGCAACTGGCGGCTCTTTCGGCGACCAACGTCTCGGCTCTGGACGCCACCCAGACCGCGGCGCTGACGGCGACCCAGGTCAAGGGCCTGACGACGACCCAACTGAAGGGCCTGACGTCGACCGATATCGGCGACCTGTCGGCGACCCAGCTGTCGGCGCTGACGAGCACCCAACTGGGCGCTCTGTCGACGACGGTGGTCGACAGCCTGACGACGACCCAGGTCGGTCAGCTGCAGCCTTCGCAGCTGAGCGGTCTGACCACGACGCAGCTGGATTATCTGTCGACGACCAACATCTCGAACCTGACGTCCACCCAGGCCAACGCCCTGACCCAGACCCAGGTCCAAAGCCTGAGCGACGCTCAGATCGCGGCCTATCTGACCGTGAGCTGATCCCGGCCGCCGCTCGCGCTCTCGGGCGCGAGCGGCGATCGCTCCAGATGAATGGTCGGGCCCTGAGCCCCATGCCATGATCGGACTTGGCGCGACTCGCGCGCCATGCTCACCCATGGCTGTCCGTCGCCTACCGGTATCAGGAAGACTATGGCCGACATCGATACGCTGGATCTGCTCAGCAAGCTGACCTCCGAAGGCTGCTCGCTCGGAGAGTTGATCACCATCGCCTCGGAACTGGCCCAGGCGGGCAAGCCGCAGGTGGCGGATCAGGCCTACAAGATCTGGGCGCGCTTCAACCCCGAGCATCCGCAGTTGTGCGTGGCGCTGTTCAATCGCTCGGTTCTGCAGTCGGCCCTCGGCGACAATGGAGGCGCGGCGGCCTCGTTGGAGCAGGCGATCGCGCTGAACCCCGACTTCATGCCGGCCTATGTGAATCTGGGCGGTCTGCAGGAGCGGGCGGGACTCAGCGAACTGGCCATCGCCACTTGGGAAGCCGGCGCGAACCGCTCGGCCAACATCAATGGCATGGCGGTCAGCTACGCCTTCACCTGTCTGAAGCAGATCGCGCGTCTGCTGGGGGACTTGCTTCAACCGGCGCGCGCCGAGATGGCGCTCCAGCGCGCGGCGGACATCGATCCGCACGCCATGGACGTGATCGGTCAGTTGGTCGCCACGCGTCTTTCGCAGTGCAAGTGGCCGATTCTGGCGCCGTCAGAACGCGTCAGCCGCGAGACGCTGCTCAGCGGCGTCAATCCGCTGTCGATCGCCGCCTATACCGATGATCCGATGCTGCTGTTGGCGGCCGCCAACACCCTGATCGAGCGCGAGGTCAAGGCGACGCCTGAACAGATCCGCGTCGACCGGCGCGACGCGCCGATCGACCTGACCGGCCGGCGGCTGCGGATCGGGTACATCTCTTCCGATCTCCGCGATCACGCGGTCGGCTATCTGATGGCCGAACTGTTCGAAGTGCACGACAAGGAGAAAGTCGAGGTCTTCGCCTACTACTGCGGCCAGGAGAGCAGTGACGGCCTTAACACGCGCATCCGCGCGGCGGTGGAGCATTTCATCGACATCCGCCCGATGAGCGATGACGAGGCCGCTCAGCGCATCGCCGACGACGGCATCGACATCCTGGTCGACGTCAATGGCCACACCCGCGACGCCCGCACCGCCGTCTTCGCGCGCCGGCCGGCGCCCATCCTGGTCAACTGGCTGGGCTATCCGGGGACGATGGGCAGCGACTACCACCACTACATCATCGCCGACCCGTGGATCATCCCGCCGGAGATGGAGCACTACTACTCCGAGGCTGTGCGCCGGATCCCCTGCTATCAGCCCAATGACCGACGCCGGCGCGTTCAGGAGGAATGCCCGACCCGCGCCGAGGCGGGCTTGCCCGAGGACGCCTTTGTCTTCTGCTGCTTCAACGGCGTCCAGAAGATCACGCCGCACGTGTTCGACCGCTGGATGCAGATCCTCAAGCGCACGCCGGGCAGCGTGCTGTGGCTGCTAGACAGCAACCCGGAGGCCAACGCCCGCCTGCGCGACTACGCGGAAGCCAAGGGCGTTGACAGGACGCGCATCGTCTTCGCGCCGAAGCTGCAGAACGCCTACCACCTGGCCCGCTATCGGCTGGCGGACCTCTTCCTAGACACCACGCCCTATGGCGCGCACACGACGGCCTCGGACGCTCTGTGGATGGCGGTGCCGGTGCTGACCTGGTCGGGCCGCAGCTTTGCTTCGCGGGTCTGCGGCAGCCTGGTCCGCAGCGCGGGCCTGCCCGAGATGGTGGTCGATAGCGGCGAGGCCTATGTCGACAAGGCCGTCGAGATCGGCGCGGATCGCGAGAAGGCCCGGGCCCTGCGCGCGACGCTGGAGGCCAACCGCGACACCTGCGTGCTGTTCAACATGGACCTGCTGGCCGACAGCCTGGAGACGCTCTATGGCGAGATGGTCGCCGAGTATCAGGCCGGCGGGCGGCCCAGCCCGGACCTGACCAATCTGGACGTCTACATGAAGGTGGGCCTGGAATTGGACCAGGATCATCGCGAGATGCAGGGGGTGGAGGACTACGAAGGCCTTTATCGCCAAGCCTTGGCCCGTCGTCACAAGGTCAGGTCGATCCCCGCGGACAATCGGATCTGGACGCCGGACGCGCGTCAGTCGGCGACCTGATCAAGACATGCGCGTCTTTCCGCCGATCTATCCTTGGAACGCTTTCGACAGCCGCCGATGGATGGAGTCCTATCGGTCGCCGGTGATCCCGCGGGTTCCCGCGCCGAGAAACCTGACGGTCCACGCCGAGTCCGAGGAAATGCGGCATCGGCTGATGTCGGAATTCGACCACGTGCATTTCGACCGGGTCGGACGCCTCGACGGCGAGTTCGTCAGCAGCGAAACCGGTTTGCTGTTGTTCGACCGGGCCGGCTCCTGCCTGCAGGCCAATTTCCCGGGCGGCAGCTCGATGGCGGCGACGCTGACGTTCACCGAAGCCAATAACCCGGCCCTCTGGGACCATACCCAATCTCTGCGGGACAACTGGGACACGCTGCCGCTGATCGAGAACGCGGCGGTCTTCAGCCACATCTATTCGAACAACTACTACCACTTCTCCTTCGAACTCCTGCAGAAGTTCCGGCTGATCCAGGACTTCGACATCGGGGTCGTGGTGATGCCGTCGCCGATCTACCACAACGGCGTCTTCCGCGAGATGATCTCCCAGGCCTTGGGAGACCGTCTGCTTTTGCCGTCGTCCGAAGTGGCCCGGCTGAAGAACCCGATGCTGGTCGAGGCCTGGCAGTCCGAAGAGGGGCTCCGCTGGCTGCGAGCGTTCGTGGGCAAGACCCTGCCGGCGGAGGGGCGCCGCTACTACATCCGGCGTAACCCGCTGAAACCGCGCCGCGGCAACAACATCGTCGAGACCGAGGCCTTCCTGGCCTTCCTGGAGCGACACGACTTCACGACGATCGATTTCGGCAACGGCGAGCTCTCGCTGTCCCAGCAGATCGACAAGTTGCAGGGCGCGTCGTTCGTTCTGGCGACGCATGGCGCGGGCCTGACGAACCTGTCCTATCTGAACGGTCCCGCCCGTATCGTCGAGATCTTCAGCCGCGCGGTGATCTCGACTTCGTTCATCCGGGTTTCGGACGCGCTGGACCTCGAGCACCACGCGATCATCGCCGAGACTTTGGACGAGCAGGGCGACATCATCGTCGACTGCGACCTGCTGGAAAGCCTAGTGGTCTAGACCTCGGCCTTCGCCTTCATGAGCGCCGCGCCGCCGCTTTCGGCCCAGAGCTCGGCGCCGGAGTCCGTGGGCTGGCCAAGCGCCGCGATGGTCTCGCCGCAGAAGGCCGGCTTCAGGGCGCGGAAGGAAAAGCGCTTGAGCGGCCGGGCGGGCATGGCCTCCAGAAGAAGCAGCGCGATAAGCGGGCCGTGCACGACGAGGCCCGGATAGCCCTCGACGCCGGTCGCGTAGTCCCCGTCGTAGTGGATGCGGTGGCTGTTGGCTGTCGCGGCCGAAAAGGCGAACAGCAGGGCGGGATCGGTGGCGGTCTCTCGCCGCCATTGCGCCGCCTGGGCCGGATCGGTTTCCGGCGTCCGCGGCGCGGGCGAGGCGGCGGTGTAGACAATGGTCTGGCGCTCGCTGACGCGCGTCGCGCCCGCCTGGCTGAAGACCCGGTCCACGGTCACGAAGGTGAGGGACCCGCTGGCGCCGGCCTTTTCCTCGACCTTGGCGATCGTCTCGATGAGTTCGGTCTCGAGGCCGGGCAGGAGAGGGCCCGTGAAGGTCATGTCGGCGGCCGCGAACATCCGACGAGGCGCTTCGATCGGCGGCAGGAACAGGCCGCGCCGTGGATGACCGTCCGGGCCCAGGTCCGATCGCCTGACCGGCTCGGCCAGGCACGCCCAATGCCAGGCTGGCGGGACCTCCGTGGGCGGAACAGGACGGTCCAGGACCGCGGCGAGCCGGGCAAGGTCGGACGCCTCCAGCACCGCCGTCCGCCGCCTCTGACGGCCGATCCAGTCGGCGTAAACGCTCATCAGTAAGAGCGGGGCAGGCCGAGCACGTGCTCGGCGACATAGGCCAGGATCAGGTTCGTCGAGATCGGCGCCACCTGATAGAGGCGGGTCTCGCGGAACTTCCGCTCGATGTCGTACTCCTCGGCGAAGCCGAAGCCGCCGTGGGTCTGCAGGCACATGTCGGCGGCCGCCCAGGAGGCTTCCGAGGCCAGCATCTTGCCGATATTGGCTTGTTCCCCACAGGGAAGACCGGCGTCGTAGCGCGCGGCGGCGTCATAGACCGTCAGGCGGGCGGCGTGGACCTGGGCGTAGGCGCGGGCGATGGGGAACTGGACGCCCTGGTTCTGGCCGATCGGGCGGCCGAAGACGACGCGGCTGTTGGCGTAGTCCCGCGCCTTGCCGATCAACCACGCCGCATCGCCCAGGCACTCGGCCCCGATCAGGATCCGCTCGGCGTTCATGCCGTCCAGGATGTAGCGAAAACCCTTGCCTTCCTCGCCGATCAGGCTGTCGGCGGGGATGACCAGGTTGTCGAAGAACACCTCGGTCGTGGCGTGGTTCAGCATGGTGGCGATCGGCTTGATCGTCAGGCCGTTCCCCTTGGCCGCGCGCATGTCGACCAGGAAAACCGAAAGGCCGTCGGCCTTGCGCGCCACCTGGTCCTTGGGCGTGGTGCGGGCCAAGAGAACCATGAGGTCGGAATGCTCGGCCCGGCTGGTCCAGACCTTCTGGCCGTTGATGACATAGGTGTCGCCGTCGCGCCGGGCGAAGGTCGAGATCGAGGTGGTGTCGGTGCCGGCCGTGGGCTCGGTGACGCCGAACGCCTGCAGCCGGATCGAGCCGTCGGCGATCTTCGGCAGCCAAGTCTCCTTCTGCGCCTGCGAGCCGTGCCGCAGGACGGTGCCCATGGTGTACATCTGGGCGTGCAGGGCCGCGGCGTTGCCGCCGCTGGCGTGGACCTCCTCCAGGATCGCCGCCGCCGCCGTCAGGCCAAGGCCGCCGCCGCCGTATTCCTCGGGGATCAGCACGCCTAGAAGGCCGGCCTTGGTCATCGCCGCGACGAAGTCGGTGGGATAGGCCTTCTGGCGGTCCAGGCCGCGCCAATAGCCGGGCGGGAAGTCGCGGCACAGCGCGCGCACCGTCTGGCGCAGGGCTTCGATCAGTTCGGGGTCGGCGATGGCGGACATGGGTTGAGCTTCGAGCCTTGAACGGGCCTCGTCCAGCCTCCCGTTAAGTCAGTGTTGCGCATCGGTGCGGCGACCGCCGACGGCATGGAAGACGTTTTGCCGCGCGTTGGCGCGACGGCTCTCCATTGACGCTCACCCGGCGGGCCAACACCCTCACGCTACAAGCCAAGATTCGCTGGCGCAGGAAGATTCCCATGCCGTACTCGGACACCGTCTTCGACCGCCACGTCGAATCCCTCATTGGCCGGATGAAGCCGGCCAGCGTCCTCGATATCGGTCCGGGCGCGGGCAAGTACGGCCGGATGATCCAGTCGCTGCGCGCGGAAGGCGTTCCGATCGGCCACCTGGCCGCCATCGAGATCGACAACAGCTACATCGAACAATTCGGCCTGAGCCAGGTCTATGACGTCATCCAATTGGGCGACGCCACCACCTTGCCGGACATCGGCCCCGACGCGTCCTGGGACCTCGTGATCCTGGGAGACGTGCTGGAGCACTTCCGCAAGTCGCGCGGGATCGATCTGATCGACTACCTCTATTACCGCACGAAATATCTGCTGCTCCTGATCCCCATCGACTATGTCCAGGGCGCGTGGGAAGGGCACCATGCCGAGGCGCATATCTCGACCTGGATCCCCGAGGATTTCGCCCGCTACAAGGCCCGCTGCGTGACGTCCAACGCCGGCTCGGGATGCGAGATCATGCTGGTGCTGATCAACGGCCTGCAGGCCAAGGCGGGGACCGATCTGATCTTCGCCGACACCGACGTCGAGATCGCCTAGGGCGTCGCGGACGGGGCGGGCGCCGGTCTCAAGGTGTCGATCAATTCACAGCAAAGGAGGGCGGCCGCGAGGTCGCTCTTGAGCCTTACGCGGGCTCTATACAGCGCGTGATCCGGTCAGCGTCGAGCGCCGGCGCGGCGGCTCGCGGCCGCTTGCGCGGCCCCGTCTAAGCTATTGATTTTAGAAGGAATGGTGGGTGTACAAGGATTCGAACCTTGGACCCGCTGATTAAGAGTAATTCGGCTGTATTTTGCGTGTATTGAAATCAACCACTTAGCACAACTCCGGTTGTCGTTGTTTGGCGGATATTGTCGAAATATGTCGCCAAACTCTCACGGCTTCAGGAATGAACTGAGTGTCTGAAGATCGAACGGTTCCGCGCCTGCCGCTTTTAGCTCGGCAAGGCCCAAGCCGAAGCCGTTTAAGGTGTCTTGTATCTCGACCTCGTTTCCGTGCAGCCGGTGCAGTTCAGCGAGGCCTGCCGCTATTCCTTGCACACGGAAATTGTGAACGTCTGCTTCGCTGATCGTTCTAAACGTCGGCCGTTGACCCATGGTCTTGCTCACAGCTTGATCCCCTTCGTCCTATAGTACCCTTCCAGCAGCACCAGGCCGGCGTCGGCGACGGCGGGGCCGATTTCGCCATAGTGCTTGTCGTGCAGCTCGGCGATGTTCTTGCGGCTCTGCAGCGTGCGGCTGGCCAGCTGGTCGTCGGAGAGGCCAGCCTCGCGCGCCCAGGTGACGGCGGTGTCGCGCAGGTCGGCGAACGTCAGGCTGGCGACGCTGGGGCAGTCCTGGGCCGCCATGGCGCGCACCTTGGCGAAGCGCTTGCGGATCAAGTCGCTGTCGGCCTGGTCGCCGCGCCTGGTCGTCTGGCGCTCGCGCTTCAGTTGGACAATGCGCCGATCGGCGGCGGCGAAGGGCTGGACCTTGTCGGCCTTGCGGCGTTCGCGGATCGCCTCGACGCGGGCGCGGCCCAGGAAGGTCAAAGGCGTGCCGCCGATGCGCCCCGTCTTCTTCCGGCCCTGCTCGCCGGTCAAGGCGCGGTAGTCGATCAGGCGATCCTCCGTCAGGGCCAGGACGTCGGTCTGCGACCAGGACAGGTCCAGCGACAGCACCATGGCGTCGGCCACGTCCTCGTAGCCGTTGGCGTCGGCCGCGCGCACCAGGGCCTGGACCTCGTCCAGTGTCGCCGCGCGGATCCGACCCGGTGGCGTTTCGCGCTCGACCTTGGCCGCCCAGTTCTCGACCTCGCGGCGCTTGCGCTTGTGGATCCAGTTCAACCAAACACTGGCCACGGCCAGCACGCCCGAGGCCTGGTTGACGCCCGCATGGCGGTGCAGGGCCCAATAGGCCTCATACAGCGGATCGAACAGCTCCTGGCCGTCCTGCTGTTCCGGCGCCAGGGCCATGATCGAGAAGCCGCGCACCGTCTCGACGGCGGCCTTGTGGCGGGCGAGCGCTTCGGCGTCCTCGTCGTCGGGCAGCAGGGCGAAGCCAGCGACGGCGTCGAGCAGGCGGCCCAGCTTGTTTTTGTAGTCGCGGCGGGTGGTGGCGGCGCGGGCCTTGTACTCGCGGCTGTCCAGCCAGGCGTCGACGAAATAGCCGATCTGCATGTCGGCGCGCACCGCGATGGCCGCGACCTCCGCGGCCGACTTGGGCGGAGCGAATGCGGCCATGTCGGCCGGGACCAGGCCGCCCGCGCGCCAGGCCTCGACCGCGGCGTTGATCGCCTTGGCCCGCTCGATCGCGGCGCCCAAGGGCAGATAGGCGCCGATCTCGTCGACCAGGTTGACGCCCTTCCACCCAGCGGCGCGCTGATTGGGTTGCGGGATCCAGCGCGGCCGGATCGAGCCGTCGGGCTGCTGGCGCGCCGCGAAGCCGGCGGGAAGTTGACCATGGCCGCGTTGGCGGCGCTTGGGCTTCTTGGTCTTCTGAGACATCGCACCTTCTCCTTCCAGAAGGGCCGGGGAGCGACGAGGTCGCGCCACTCCCCGGTGGTTTGTCAATCCGGCGCCGCAAATCCGGCTTCGGACAAGCCTTGGTCCAGCTTGCCGGTGATCGCCCACACCAGGTGCGCCAGCTGGGTCGCGGTCGGGCGCGCCATGCTGGCCCATGCGGCCTGGTCAACCGAGTTCAAGAGGGCGCCCAGGCCAAACAGGGCGTGGCGTGCTGAAATGAGCGGCGCAGGACATAGCGCCGCGTGATCGACAACCGTCATCAGTTACTCCTTAGCGTTGTTCAGAGCCGCGCCCCGACTGTTCAGGTCGAGATCGCGCCCAGGGCTGAACAGCACGGCTAAGGTCATGCCCCTCGTCCCTTTAGCTTTCGCCTGGACATTCGGACGAGGACCCTGGACTTCGAAAATCGCAGGGCTAACCCTGCGTAACCTAGCGTGGAGTGTTCAGCCCCGTGCGCCAGGAACGTGCGAATTAGATGGTTGTCAACCTGTGCGCGCCCCAAACAACCGGGGCGTCCATACTCAAAGCGGGGTTCTCTATCCTGATTGGTCGAAAATGGACCGCCGTTTTTCGAACTGTGTCAGTTCGTCGCAGAGGCTAGGCCGCGCGGCGCTCCTCCTTGGCGCCGTCGATCCAGTTTTTCAATCTAAGATAGCTCTCGTGGCTCAAATTGGGCTCGCCAGACAGGGCGCGACTAAACGTAGCGTTGCTAACGCCCGCTTCGATCGCGGCCGATCGCCCAGAAAGCGGCGCCCGTTCGGCCAGCTTCGCGCGCAGCTCGCCCGCGAAAGCCATGCTGTCGAATAGCCGCTCCATCAGCCACCGCCCGCCACGGCAAAGGGCAGGGTGATGACGGTGATCTTGCGGGTCAGCTCCATGCCTTCGGCGCCGGCGCGGCCCTCGTGCTCGTGAGCCAGGGCCCAGCGCTCGAAGCCGACCAGCTGGGCCAGCTTGGCCAAGTGCTCATCCGCCTGGGACGCACCCTGTTCGGCCGCCTTCAGCAGGTTGGCGATCGTCTCGCCGGCTTCGCCGCCGCTTTTGAGGTCGAGCACCCGGCGCAGGGCGATGGGCGTGAACACCAGCGTCGCCGTCGCCAGCACCGCGCCGGTCGTGACGACGTCCTTGCCGACCTTGATTTGGACAGTCGAGCCGATCGCGGGCGTCTTCCGGCCCTTGGCCGACAAGATCGCCAGCCGATCCTGGAACGCCGTGCGCGCCCGGATGGCGGTGAAGCGATCCTTGGACAGAACAAAGGTAGTCATGGCCGGTCAGGCTCCTCTAGACATAAGCGCGCGCATTTGGGCGCGCTGGTTAGCCAGCGCCCGATTGGGCGCGGGGATGGGGATGGTGGGCTCGAAGGGCAGGCGATCGTCCGGGTGGACGTCGTTGGCGACCTCATGCCGGCCGTCCGTGCCCAGGGCGCGCGAACGGCGGCGCTTCCATTCGGCGACCTCGTCGGCGTTCCACTTGAAGTGGGCGCCGGGCGGCTGGCTGAACGGCGGCGGAAAGCCGCGCTGCTTGATGAAGTTGCGCCAAACGCGACGGAAGCGATCGCGCGAAAGCCCGACTTCGGCCGCCACCTGGGCGAAGGTGAGGGGGGCGCTCATTGGTCGCCTCCCCGTAAGCAGTCGTCGACCGCAGCTTGCAGGCTCTCGGCGAAGCTGGCGCAGGCGGCGGCCGACGACGTCAGTCCGCGTTTGCTGAGGTTATCGCGCATGTTCCTGAGAAAGCTGACGACGCCCGTCGCCCGGAAAACCAGGTGCGTGGCTCCGGCCGGCTTGCCCTGTACTGCCGCCTCGATGGCCTGGCGCAGCTCGTCCACCGTGAACTCCAGCGGCTCATCGTGGCGGATGTTGGGGCCGTACTTGCGGGTGGCGATTTCGATAGCGGAGGCAGTCATAGCGTGCCTCCGGCTTCAACCGGCGCACGGCGCTGCGTGGTGGCGTAGGACAGCATCACGCCCGCGAACCCGACCAGGAACCCAATCGAGAAGATCAGCAGCAGGGCGCCGATAATGTTCATGTCCTCGGAAGAGAGCTTGCGCACGGCTCAGCCCTCCGCCTTGCGCGGGTCCGTCGCCAGGTGCGCGTCGATCTTGGTCAGCAGCTTATCGATCTCGACATGCGACAGGCCGTGCGCTTCGAAGCGGTTGGCGGCGGTGAACAACTGGCCGCGCGCCTGCTCCAGCAGGTCGCGATCGGTCGCTGGCTTTTGCGTTTTCTTGGTCATGGCTCAGGCCTCCCGTTCGGGCGCCGAAGGGCGCATCCAGTGCGTGGGGCCGTCCTGCCAACTCGCCAGTTTGGCGTCGCGGTCGGCCTCGCTGTAGAACTCGCGGGTGACGACGCCATCCCAGTCGGGTCGCCCGAGTACGACGCATCGCCCGTCGCAGGGGGCCGTGTTGACGGGCATCCAGCCAGTTCGGAGCGCCGAGTGCAGGGCCAACTTGGCGTCAGCCTTGGCCGTGATGGCCTGTGCCAAATCTCCCTTGGCCTCTTCGATCATCACGGCCTTAAGATTTTCCGTGAGGACGAAATCGAACTTGGCGCCGAGTTGTTCTTGCGTCGCCGTGAACAACCAGCGTTCGCGCTGGAACTCTAGAGCGCGGAGGCGGCCTTCGGCTAACAGAACCCAGGCATGCGCCTGAGCTAGATCATTGGCGAGCTTTTCGAGGCGGATCGTCATGGCTAAGCCGCCTCCTTCTTCTCGCCCTCGACGGGCAGGGCCGCGCGCGCGGCGCGGAACACGCTTTCGCCCAGCACCAGGCCGACCAGGTCGCCGGGCGCCATGACGGGGCTTTCCTCGAACTCTCGGGCCAGGCGCAGCAGGGCGTCCCACACGGCCGCGCCGCGATGGGTCAGCAGCGGGCCCTCGCCGGCGCGCAGGTACAGGGTCTCCAGCGAGCCCTCGGGCAGGGCCGTGACCTCGACGGCCAGGCCGAACTGGACGATGCGCACGGGGCGGGTCTCGACGCCGGCCAGCAGACGGCCGATGTCGGTCTTGCGGTCGCGCTCGATCTTGAGCGAGCGCTTCCAGGCGTCGGTGATGACGCGGGCGGGGTCGATCACGCCGCGCTCCTTTGCGGCTTGTGGTGACGAAGGGCGCCCTGCGCGATATCGGTCAGCGCGGCGCCAAGGCGCTCGTGCATGTCGGCCGTGGGCGGGGTGATGAAGGCGTAGGCGAAGCCCAACTCGAGGAAGGCGCCGGCGTCGTCCAGGACCGCGATCGACAGGCACGGGCCGTGCGGCTCGCAGCCGCGGGCGGCGTTGCAGTCGCGCAGCTTGAACGACCGTTCCCCGTGGCCGGCGTCGGCCAGCATGTCCAGCAGCCGCGCGGCCATGGCCGGCAGGCTTTCGAACGTCTCGTCGGACAGGGCCGCGCGGGCGATGACGAACCGGGCGGTCATGACGGCACATGCGTGGCGAGCACGTCCGTCATCGAGATCCAGTAAGTCCGAAGCGTGCGCAGGTTGCGCACTTCCAGGCGCTCGCCGTACCCGTATCGGATCACGATGCCATCGTGCGCCTTGGCCCGCAGGCCTCCGCGCATCCAGCTGACGGGACCTTCAGGCGGATAGGCGGCCCTAAAGCTGTTCTCGAATGAATATCGAGCCTTCTTGGCCTCTTGGTAGAGCTGGCCTAGCTCCATCTGCGCCCGCGTTACCATGACGGCCGCCCGTGCTTGAGGACTTCCAGAAAGCCGGGGAAGGCGCGCACGGCGAAGTACAGGGCGACCAACGCCACGCCGTAGCTGACCACCATGTAGAGGAAGGCAGCGCCGGGGCCGTCCCAGCGGACGGGGCGGCGCGGGCGGCGGGTGTGCAGGGTGAACTTGGGCTGGGTCACGACGGCTTTCCCTTTCGGCGCGCCTTGCAGGCGTCACAGTCGCAGGGTGAAGCCGCGCCTTCCGCGAGCGCGGCGACGAGGCCACGCGTCATGATCGCGCGCGCGACGGCGGGAGCCTCCGAGATCGCCCGTCCCGCGTAGAAGGCCGCGGTCCGTCCGACTTCTTGTTCCGCGTGCAGGGGGATCAGGCCCAACGCGGTCAGGCGCACGGCGGTGATATCTTGCAGTCGGCTGATCAGATCGCCGAGGGCCGACACGGCGCGATCCTGGGCCTTGATCCCTGGTACGCTCGCCAAGTCGTCAATCGCCCCGTCAACGAGGCCCTCAAGGACCGTGGCGACATGATCGGCGCGTTCGGGCCCGATTTCGGCATATTGAGTTGGACCTGTGCGCATCGCTCAGACCTCCCCGATCGCGGAGAGGTACAGGTCCAGGATCGCGTCCTCTTCCTGGCGCTTGGCGCGGTCCTGCTTGCGCAGGCGAACGACCTGCTTCAGCACCTTGACGTCGAAACCGTTGCCCTTGGCCTCGGCGTAGACCTCGTTGAGCTGCTCCGAGATCTCGGCCTTTTCCTTCTCCAAGCGCTCGACGCGCTCGATGATCGACTTCAGCTGGTTCTGCGCGGCGGTGTTCAGAACATCAGCGTGCGGGATGGTTTCCGACATGCTCTCCCCTTCCATGGATGTTTCGCGTGAAAACGCGAGCGAGGAGGAGAGTGTGGATGTTTCGTCTAGACGTCAAGTCTAGGTTTCACGTGGAAACATCATCAATGGATTGACGTGGCCGCGCGGCGATACCGTTGCGCTCATGCCAACCAACTTCGCATTGGCCGAAGCCTATCCGCCGCGCCCTGAGGCGCCGCCCTGCGCGATGCAGGAACCTTCGCCGTTGGCGTCGCTCTTGGCCGCTTCGCTTCCATGGTTCTTGGGGTGCGCGCTGCTCTTCCTGGCGGCCGCGCTGATGCTCTGCGTCATACGGCAGCGCGCGGCGAGCGCAGTTTGGATCAGGCGCGGCGCACCGCGCCTAGCCGTCGCTGTAGCGGCGACCGTCACTCTTGCCTGGTGGAGGGCGGATGTCTGGACTTCGCAGCCGCCTATAGTCGGCGCGACCGCGATCGTGGCGGTCGCAATCGTTGCCTTCGGTGTGGTTACTTGGGTCGAGCGGATCGCTACCGGCGCCAGATGATGGCGTGGAGCGCCTTCACCTGAGTGGCTTGAAGGGCAACCTGTTTGTCAGGATTGAACTGTCGAAGGAATACATGTCCGTCCTTCTGGCCCTGGTATGTTTTCACCAGCGCAGTGCCGTCCAAAAACTCAACGATGCAGTCTCGGTCTCGCGCGGGGGGGAGTCCAACCTGCGCAAGGACCATTTCGCCGGTGAACAGGCGCGGCTCCATGCTGTCGCCCAGCACGCGAATTGCGATTAGGTCGCCCGTGCCGTTCCATGTGGGTGGTGGGTCAAGCCAGTCGACGACCTGGCCCGCGGCAAAGGCTATCCGATCGTCGTCGCCAGTAGCGGCGTAGCCGTAAACAGGGATGCGTGACTGCGGTGTGCGGCGCCGTGGCGCCATGGCTGTGACACTGCCCTCGGTTTCTCCGCCGCCGTTAGAGGCGAAGAACTCTTCGATCTTGGCCCACTCGTGAGCTTTGAGCTGGCGCTGTCCCTTGATCGTCTTGCTGAGCGAGGCGGGGTCCAGTCCCATGAACCGCGCAAGCGCGGCTTGGTTGAAGCCGGCGCGTTCAAGGCGCTGTGGAAGATCCGAAATGTCCATGCGGGGCAGCATGGACAAATTGTCTTCGCGGCGCAGTTGCGCGTTTGACCAAATCACTCAACACCTCGTCTGGACGAAACGTCTAGACAGGATGTCATCAATGGACGGTGAAGCTCCCGCGCGCAAGGCCATAAGGCTCTTGGGCGTCAAGAATATCGCCCACGCCTGCGACCTGACCACAGACGCTGTCCACAAATGGGCCAATCGTGGCGGCGGTCTAATCCCGGCGGAGCACCAGGCGACGGTTCTGGATCTCGCTCAAAGCAAGGGAGCGCCGCTTGGCCCTTCCGATCTTATCGGGAGGGCGCTGTGACCGAGATCACCCACGCGCTCACGTTTTCCGTCGAACCGGAGCCCATGACGTTCCCCGGCAACGTCCTGATCACCGTCCCTTGCAAGGTGCTGGGCTCCCTTGAAATCCAAGGCGATCTGACCCTTTCCGGCGCGCTGATCGTCCACGGCCTGGCTCAACACGACGAAGACGGCGCCCTGACCGTCATGGACCCAGTCACACGTGAAACCGGCCGCGTCACCGGCCTGACCTCCGAACTTCGCCCGATCGTCACCTGGGCCAGCGGCCAGGTCCGCAGCCGCAACTGGTCCGACCTGGTCCTGGGCGACGGGAGGGCCTGGTGATGGGCAAGCTGATCCTCTGGACTGCCAAGGACGTTTCCACGTGGGGACGCCTGCTGACGATCGCCCTGGAGTGCGCCGCCGATCCTTCCCGCCCCATGGGCGAGCTGGGCCGCGCCGTCGAGAAGGCCGAAAAGGCGATCATTCCCACCCGCGACGAGGCCCAGCGCGCCACGGTGTTCATGCTGTGGAAGTTCGCCCACACCTTCGCGGCGATGGACTTCGAAGGCCGCGCGGTCAACGCCGCCCAGCTGGCCAAGCACGCCGAAGTCGCCCGCGCGATCCTTCAGCCCAGCACGGGCGAGGTCGTCAGCCTGGCCGACCGCCGCGCCGATCCGCCGTCGCGCTTCCGCGCCGATATCGACGGGTGACGCCATGTCGGGGGGCGATGAGAAGGCCGCGCGCAAGCTGGATCGCCAGCTGTTGCCAGAAAACTACGAGGTCGCGCGCCGTAAGTGGGCGGCGGTGTGCCACGTGGTGGCGGACCATGAAAGCGTGCCTGCCGCGTCGTTGCGTTTTGCGGGCGGCGGCGAGACGCGCGCCGGACCAGACCTGATCAGGGCGCGGCGCTTCAGCTGCTACCTGGCGCTGACAGCGGCCGAGCTGTCCAGCCACGCCCTGGCCAACGTCAGCAAGCTGACGCGCAAAACGATCCGCGAGCACGCGCGGGCGGTCGAAGATAGCCGCGACGATCCAGCGGTGTCGGCGGAGCTGGACGCGTTGACGGCCGAAATTCAGCTTGTCGTCGCGCGCCGCGAGTTCATCGAGCGCCGCCGTCAGGCGATGGTCGACAGCGTAGCGCTGCAGCGCCCCGCCTGGCGCCCAGCTGATCCGGCCTATGACGCCCTGATCGCCGCCTGGGCGCGCGCCGAACGCGCCACTGAAGCCTGGCGGGCGATGCTGGCGGCGGACAACGGGGGGGTAGAGGCGGCGAAACCCTCGCTAACCCCCCCGTCTGATCAAAAAAACGGGGAGGCGGCGCCATGAAGGGCGACCCCACCCTGACCGATATGGACCCGGAGGAAGGCCGTCTGGCGGCCTGCGCCGGCAAGGAACGGTTCACCGATCCGGCCGTCGCGCACGCCGTGGCCAGCCGCAGCAAGTACAAGGCGGCGCAGGTCTTCCGCTGTCCCCACTGTCACGGCCTGCACATCGGCCGCCCGCCCGGCCAGGGCATCAAGCACAAGCGCAAGGGGAAGCGGAAGTGAGCGCCTTGCGAAAGCCGATCGAACATGAAGCGGGCCTGCGCGCCTGGCTGGAATACGTCGCTCAGATGGCGATCGACTGGCTGGATGAGCTGGACGCCGCGTCCGAAGACCTTGAGGACGACGAGGGCGGTGAGGTGCTGCTGTGAGCGCGACGGACCGCATCTACTGGCTGGGCTTTGCGATGATGCTGAGGCAGCAGCTGTTCCTGAGTGCGACGGCCGCCGCGGTGCTGGCGCAGCTTGTTCGGGCGGATGGGAAATCTGTGCGCGGCGACGGCTTCGAGGCGATCGGAAGTTTCGAGGCAAAGACGCTCACCTCCGGCAGCGCTAAGACCGCCGTCGCTTGGGCGCGGGACGCCCTGCTAGACGCCGGTTTGCAGGCGAAGATAATCACCGAGCGCGGCGCGCGGGGCGAAGGTCTCTCGCGGTACCGGCTTGAAGGCGCAGGTTGCCTTAAGGCGTTTGTTGAAGGTGGCGCATGACCTTCACCCCGCGCGAACTCCCGTACCCATGGGACGAGGTGAAGGCCCGCCTGCAGCGCGAGATCTGGCCGTTGCTGGACAAGCTACGTCTGAAGGGCAAGCCCGACCCCGCCGGCCGGATCTGGCCGCTGAACCCGCGCCGCGTCGACAAGAACCCCGGCAGCTTCAACATCGCCACCAAGCCGTTGCGCGGCATGGCCGTGGGTAGCTGGAAGGATTTCGCCAGCGACCAGCAGGGCGACATTTTCGACCTGATCGGCTTCGTTGAAGGCCTGTCGGGCAAGATGGACGTCTATTGGTGGTCGCTGGACTTCCTGGGCTTGGCCAAGGGCGAGGTGCGCACCAAGGAGCAGGCCCAGCTGGACCGCGAGCGCGCCGAACTGGAGCGCATCGCCGCCGCCAAGAAAACCGAAGAAGCCTTGGCCGAGAAATCCGCCCGCCTGTTCAAGCACTGGCTGGGCCTGCCCTCGATCGTCGGCACGGTCGCCGAACGCTACCTGGTCGAGGGGCGCGGCATCGACCTGTCGCGCCTGCATCATCCGCCCGGCGCCCTGCGGTTCAACCCGGCCTGCGATCACATCGACGAGGAAACGGGCGAGGTGACGCGCTGGCCTTGCATGGTCAGCGCGATGACCAAGGGCAAAAGGCTGGTGGCCCTGCACCGCACCTGGTTGCGGCCGGACGGCCTGGCCAAGGCGCCGGTCGTTCCGGCCAAGAAGATGAGCGGCCCGCCCTCGGGATCGGCCATCCGCCTGTCTTCCGGCCCGAGCGGCCTGTCGCCGACCGATGCGGCCAAGCGCGGCCGCGCGGATCCGCTGCTGATCGGGGAGGGGATCGAGACCACCCTGACCGGCGCCGTGGCGCGGCCAGACTATCGCGCCTGGGCGGCGGGCTCGCTGTCGCTGATGGGCCTGCTGGAATGGCCCGACTGTGCGTCGGCGGTCATCCTGTTGCAGGACGCCGACTGGAAGCCAGAGGCGGTCAAGGCCTTTGAAAAGGTCCATGCACATTGGGAAGCCCAGGCCAGAGGGCGCCCGCTGAAAGTAGTGAGGGCTTAGGGTGGGACAGGATTTCAACGATCGCGTGAAGGGCAAGAGCGCCGCCGAGCGCGAGGCCGCGTTGCGCGCCATCGCCACGGACCTTGCGCTGGATGACGTGGATCTGCAGCACCTGCGCGACGCGGCCAAGAACGACCCGATCCCCGGCGCGCCCATGGACATCAACGGCGAGCCGGTCGAGCCGGGCCAATGGCGCGACATGGGCTTTGTCGATCGCATCACCGGCCTGCCGCCGAACTGCCCAGTGACGCCGCTGGGGAAGGCGGGCGATATCGTCTATGTGCTCGACACCCTGGGCGAGGTGGCGACCCTGAAAGCCAGATCCAGCGGCAAGGGGCCGATCGGCTATCTGTTTGGCGGGCGCAGCGGCTATCTGGAATGGGCCTGGCCGCGCTTTGGTAAAGCCGGCAAGAACGGCGTGCGCCCAGTGGTAGGCTGGGAAGCCGACGACGCGCGCCAGGCGCTGGTGGACGCCTGCAGCTGGAAAGGCGTGTTCGATGACGTCGATCGCGTACGCGGGCGTGGGGCCTGGCTGAACAGCGACGGCAGCTTGATCTATCACGCCGGCAACCGCGTGCTGTGGTGTGGACAATGGAAGCACCCGGGCGAGCTGGGCGATTGGGTGTTTCCCGCCCGCACCCCGATCATGGGCCCGCAGCCAGGCGCGGCCGATCCGGGCGAGATCCGCACGCTGCAGGACATGCTGGAAACCTGGAACTGGACGCGGGGCGAGCTGGACGCGCGCCTGTTGCTGGGCTGGATCGCGGCGGCGCTGATCGGCGGCGCCCTGGACTGGCGCCCGATGGTGTTCCTGACCGGCGACGCCGGCACGGGCAAGAGCACGCTGCAGAAGCTGATGGGCGCGGTCATCGGGCGCGGCCTGGTCAGCAGCGTCAACACCACGGGCCCGGCGCTCTATCAGCGCCTGAAACACGACGTCGTCCCGGTTAGCGTCGACGAGCTGGAGAGCGAGGCCGATACGCGCGTCGCCGACGTCGTGATCAAGCTGGTGCGCACGGCCGCCAGCGGCGGCAAGATCAGCCGCGGATCCAGCGACGGCGTGGCGCGCGAATACGAATGCCGCAGCGCCTTCGTCCTTTCGGCCATCAATCACCCGCCCTTGAACGGCCAGGACGAACAGCGCCTGGCGATCCTGGCCTTGCGCCCGATCGAGCGCGCGGCCGTGGATGGCCTGTTCGAGGGCGTGGACCCTCAGCGCATCGGAAAGGCGCTGCTGCGCCGGATGATCGACGGCTGGCCGCGCTGGGCGCGCACGCTGAAGGCCTATCGCAAGGCCCTGATCGAGGTGGGCGGCCACACTGGGCGCAGCGCCGATCAGTTCGGCCCGATGATCGCGGCCTGGCACATCGCCTTGCACGACGAGGAGCCGAGCGCCGAGCTTTTGGACTACTGGGTCAAGGCCCTGGACGTCTCGACGCTGAAGGAAACCAACGGCCAGGCGCCCAACTGGCGTCAATGCCTGAACCACCTGGTGGACGTGCAGCCCGACGCCCTGCGCACCTATGCGAATAAGTCGCTCAGCGGCTACATCGAGCAGTTCCGCGACAAGAACTACCTCGACGACCTGGTAGCGCGCGTGCGGGATCTGGGCTTGGCGATCAGCTTCCCCAAGGGCGCGCCCGATACCTGGGAGAACGCGCGCCTCTTCGTCCCGACCACGCACCCGGAGGTTTCCAAGCTGTTCGCCGGCACGCAATGGGCCGGCCGGCCGGGCGCCGGCGGCGTGTGGGCCTCGGCCCTCCTTCAGGCCCCCAAGGACGTGGCCCAGGCCGGCGTCTGTGGCCGTGGCCTCGATCGCGAGCGCAAGGGCGTGATGATCCAGCTAGCGGCGGTGTTTGGGCCCGGCGGCTAGCCAGCAACAGGCCGCATAGGCCTAAGACAAAAGGAAGTCGCATGACAACGCACGAACAAGAGCTGGAAATAGCGCGCCAGGCGACGCAAGGAACGTGGAAGGCCGAAGGAACGGTTTACGAGCACATGATCTCCGAGCTTCGGGCGGTCGAGCCCGGATCGGAGCGCGGCATTGCCCAGTTCTGGCAACACGCCAATGGATACGCCGACGCCAGGTTCTGCGCCCACTTCAACCCCACCCGTGTCTCCGAGCTGCTGGAGGAGAACGAGAGACTGCGAAAGGAGGCTGAGGGCCGCGCGCGTGCAGACGCCAACTATCGCGCCCGGTGGAAGCGCGACGATCTATTCAGGTCGCTGGATGAAATCAGGCGCCGGTTCGCCGGCCTTCGTCCAGGCGACGCCGAAGAACTAGCCGAGTTGCAATCGCGCTGCCTGATAGCCGAGACCGAACGCGAAGCCGCCGAGGATCGCGCTGCGAGGGCGGAAGAGGCGATGCGTGAAGCGGCTGACGAGCTGAAGATCGCCGCTCGTCAGAACGAGTTGTCGGCGAACATCATGCGCGATCCGGCGCGGACGGGCGGTTGGGTGGGCGCTGAGCGCACGGCGGCGGCCTTTGATCGCCACGGCCTGAAGGTTGCGGCCATTCGTGCCAAGCTTATGCGCGCTATGTCCAAGGCCTTCGCCTAGACCGTATTCCCGCACTCTGAAGCCCACAGACGAGGAGCGGCCAGCCTGGCGCTCGCGAAGCGCGCCAGGCGGTGCGGCCGCGCATCCAGCTGACGCCCGCTTAGAGGGCGCGCTGCAGCGCGCTCCGCTTGCCTGAACCCCGACCCGCTACGCCGTTGCGGTCGGGCCGCCAGGCCCGCTTCTGACCACCTCGCAGGCCCGCACCCAGACCCTGATCGAGACCTATTCACAGGCCTAACCCTCCCCCCACCCTTGCCCGGTTAGCAAGAAAGAAGGCGCAGGACACCATCGAGCGGTCCAACCGGTCCAACCCGAGCACGGTTGGACGCTTTCGCCAGCAGCTTCAACAACTTCACAGCTATCCAACCGTCCAACCGGTCCAACCTCGCGCGCGCGCATGTGAGGAAGGGAAGGGGGTGCAAAATGCTCGCGTGTAGAAGGTAGGCTGGTTGGATCGGTTGGATGGTTGGATAGTCTATAGACCTCTGGAAATGCTCGAAAAAATAGGCAAATCGGTCCAACCTGAGTGCAGTTGGACCGGTTGGACCTTAAATAATGGCCGATTTATTCGATCCACCCGCTCAGACGGGCGTTTTGCCGGCGGCGGGCGCGGCCGTGGGAACGGCGCGGCGAGGCCGCCCCAAGGGTTCGAAGAACAAGCGGGCGGGCGACCTGGCTGGGTTCATCGTGGCCCAGCACGAGGGGCGCACGCCTGGCCAGCAGCTGGCGGCCGTGGCCCTGCCCACGGCCAAGGATCGGCGCGAGGCGAGGGCGCGGGCCCGCGCCCTGGGCGTGGATCCCGAGACCATGGCCATGGTGGTCAAGGCCGAGAAGCTGGCCAGGGCCATGGGCTGGGCTCAACCCGGCTTGCCGGTCCCGGCCCAGGCGCTGCGCGACGCCTGGTCGATCATGTTCGCGGCCTACAAGGAGCTGCTCCCCTACATCCACCAGCGCCTGGCCCCGAAGGAGGCGGACAAGCCCGCCGCCGCCCTGCCGGTGATCATGATGGACGCCGAGCCCGAGGGTGGCGCACTGCCGCCTAGCGCGTTCGGCGAAGGCGAGGAAAATCAAGACCTTATCGAGTTGATCCCCGTTCAACTCTCACAGGCCAACTCTCACGTCATCGAGCAAACCCAAGAGCCGTAAGTCCTTGGGCTAGTTCGGCCGACTGATTGAAAATCAGCTGGCCGACCCTGCAGCGCCTGCGCCTGGCCTGAGAAAAGGCCGACCCTCCCCCCGGTCCCTCGCCCCCCTACCCCCGAAATCGACCCGGCACCCTCAGCCCTAATGGGGGTCTGTCCGGCGGGTACACGCCCTTGAGGCCCAAGCCCCCCGCCTGACGGGTCGCCCGAACATGTCCGCCTCGAAACGGGTCAGGGTCTGGGAAGGCGGCAGGGGTGGCGGAGAGCGTTCAGACGATCGACCTGCGCAACTACGCGGGCCAGGTAGCCAAGGCCTACGAGCACAATCGTGCGCCGGTCTCGGTGATCGTCGGTCCTACGGGTGGGGGGAAGTCCCAGGCCTCGGCCCGGCGCATCCTCCGCGTCGCTCTCATGCAGCACCCTAGTCCCCGCGACGGGATCCGCAAGTGCAAGATTTGCTGCGTGGCGCCGACTTATCGCCAGCTGTGGGACACCGCGATCAAGAGCTATGCCAAGGTGTGGCCGATCAGCTGGGGGAAGTGGAGCGGCGCCAAAGGCGATCCAGCTGACCACGTGTTCGATCTCATGTGGCGGTTCGGATCCGGAGATTCTGAGCCTATCCATATCGAGGTCGAGTTCCGCGCCCTGCGCGACGAGAGCGCTGAAGAGTTCGTGCGCGGCCGGGAGGTCACCGGCTGGTGGATCCCCGAAATGGACACCTTGGCCGCGGAAGACCTTCTGTCTCTGACCAGCAACCGCGTCGGCCGCTATCCCGAGCCCGAGGATCGTTGGGACCCGGAAGAGGCGACCAGGCGCGGATGGCGGCCGGCGTGGAAAGGCGTGTTCGGGGACAGCAACGCCCCGGTGCACGGCAGCTGGTTTCACGACAAATTCTATGTTCGGCGCGAGAACCGCGACGGCTTCTACGTCCAGCCGCCGGGGCTTCTGGGCGACGGGACCACCAACCCGGAAGCCGAAAACCTGCACAATCTGCGCAAGATCGAGGCCGACTATTACCGAAAAATGGCGGCGGATATGTCGGATTACGACATCGCCCGCCTGCTGATGTGCCGCCCAGGTTGGCCGCGCCTGGGCAAGCCCGTGTACATGTCGTTCGCCGACGAGGTCCACGTCGCCAAGGCCCAGCTGGAGCCCGAGCGAGGACGCAAGCTGATCATCGGCGCGGACGCCGGCCAGACCTTCAACTCGGCCGCGACGTTCAGCCAGCTGGCGTGGAGCGGCCAGCGGCGGCTGCTGGCCGAGATCTCGCCCACCGTGCGCAAGATGGACCTTCAGGAGTTCGGCCAGGAGATCCGGCGGATCAAGGACACCGTGTTCCCCATGGTCGACGAGGCGGAAATCTGCGTCGATCCGGCCGCCAAGGCTGGAATGAGCCACAACAAGGCGATCAGCCACGCCCAATACCTTCAGGCCCTGACGGGCATCGCCGTTCGCCTGGCGCCAACCAACAAGCCTGAGCTGCGTATT